>CAZHXV010000074.1:0-257 GCA_964536455.1 uncultured Aquimonas sp. | reverse complement strand
CGCCAACACCATCCTGATCGACCGCGCCGACAAGTTCGGCCTGGCGCAGCTGCACCAGTTGCGCGGCCGCGTCGGGCGTTCGCACCACCGCGCCTATGCCTATCTCATCGTGCCCGACCGCAAGGCGATGACGGCCGATGCGGCCAAGCGGCTGGAAGCCATCGCCTCGCTGGACGAACTGGGCGCAGGCTTCACGCTGGCCACGCACGACCTGGAAATCCGCGGCGCGGGAGAACTCCTGGGCGAGGAGCAATCCG
>CAZHXV010000073.1:2646-12600 GCA_964536455.1 uncultured Aquimonas sp. | reverse complement strand
TCATCGCTCCATCCTCTCAAAGATTGGAGCCTCCGAGAATGCCGGGGCGGTTCAACCCGTGGTCGTCCAACCGTACATGCACCGCGCCGAGACGGTGATAGTCGCGGTGAACCAGCGCATTGGCCACCGCTTCGCGGAATGCTTCCAGATCGACCTTGGGAACCGGAACCCGGAACAGGCCGATTTGCAGTTCACGTTCCGGGTTATAGGGGCGGAAATTGGTTTCCAGCCAGTCCAGCGCCTTCAGCAGTGGAAAACGCCGGAACTCGTTGAACCGTACCGCCTCGCGCTCCAGCACCTGGAACGCGAACTCATGCGTGGGCACCAACTCGCGCAAGGCGTTCTCGCGCCCGATGACCAGCAAACCGTTGAGGGTGGGCAACCGCTCGCCGGTCGCCGCGCGGGTGGTGAAACCCAGCGCGCCATCCAGCGCTTCGTCGTCCAGTTCCAGCAGCACGCGATCGCCACCATAGGTCTGCACGGCCTGGCGCAGGCGCTCGCGTTCCAGGGGATCGAAGTCGGCCAGCGTGGCGCCTGCCACGGCCTGCGCGGAAACATCGTTCAAGCCGAAGCGGCTGGCCCGGCTGGCGCGATCGTGCGGCAGCATCGGCACACATTCCGGTGTGCCATCCTGCTTGATGCAGCGGCGCAGATACACGCCGGACGTGGTGGCGACTTCGCTGCGGGATTGCGGCACCACGATTCGCGCCACATGCACGCCGGAAACTTCCACCGGGTTGACCGAAACCGCCAGCGAGGGCGACGTGCGTGCGGCGACCATGCCCGGCAGCCCGGCCAACTCAAGATGATCCGGATGCAGGCCGGTCGGCGTGCAATCGTCCTCCACGCCCAGCCACAGTTCGCCGCCTTCGGTGTTGGCCAGACACACCAAGGCTTCGACCAGTTCATCGTCGCGCAGGCGCTTGCGGTCGCTCTTGAACTCGACGGTGAGCGATTCGGCTTGCGGCAATGGCGAACTGGATGTTTCGCGTTCGTCGCTCATGTTTGGTTCCGGTCGGAGTTGTTTACAGCGCGCCTGAAACGATCTCCACGCAATCTCGCCTCACTTTGGCCCAATCCTCGCCCTCAACAAGCGCGATCCATTCTGGGGTGTCATCTGTCTCGGAGCGGCCAACAAGCCATTGACCCGCTTTAACGGATCGAAGGACTTCGACTGGACTTTCATTGTCGTCAAAAACCACTTCCGTGGGATGAGTGACCCAAATCTTCCTGACTGCCCTAGCTTCATATCGCTGTCTCGGTTCGAGTATTGCTTGAAGGCGCAGGATGGTCTGCGTGACAAAGGAAATGCCGAAAGCACATGCTTCGCCACCGATCGGAATTTCCCTGAAGCGTGAGGACAGATGCAATTTTCCGTTAATTGCAACCAACACCTCCGGTGTCATTCTTCTGAATCTTTCATAGTCGGAAATGGAGATGCCGGAGGAGACCCATTCCAATCGTTCCCTCAACTCGTCGATGTCCTTTTCCAATGTCTCCACCAAACGGAAGATCCCATCTTGAATGTAAGGCTCGCCCCTTCTGGATTGACTGGTTCGCAAAATGGTTTCGTACTGGCGTTGACTGTGCGATGGTAAGTAAGCGCGCCGGAACAGAGCAAGGGCAATAGCACATGCGTTCAAGCACTCGGCATCATCGCCTGTGGTTGCATAGGATTCGGCTTTCCTTAGCCAATTCGCCGTCCGGTTGTGATCGACAAGCGATGCCATCGAAAGCGTTCTGAAATCCATGCCAAACGCTTCGCGAACAAGATTAAGGATGA
This sequence comes from uncultured Aquimonas sp., assembly GCA_964536455.1. Lineage (GTDB taxonomy): Bacteria > Pseudomonadota > Gammaproteobacteria > Xanthomonadales > Xanthomonadaceae > Denitratimonas. The sequence goes on along the minus strand of CAZHXV010000073.1, from coordinate 10,817 downwards.
AGCCCTCCGTGTCGCCACGCGCCTTTGCAAGAGTATCTTGTGACGGGAGTATGCCGTGATGCTTCAGGGCGACTCTGGCCTTGTTCAGCTGATTCATCCCAGTCCAATACGGTAAATCCTTTCCTAGCGACTCCTGGACATTCTTGATCTGGTCGAGGAATTCCTTGGCAGGCTTCGCAATATGACGATGATCCGCGACGGCGCCCAAAGTCATCTCAACTGCATCCTGAAACGAAAGTAGTGCCAACGCCTCGCCGAATGGGGTAGAGCGATCAATGACATCCACGCCATTAAGGAACAAGACCTTGGCGCAGACCAGTCGATTCATGAGATCTGGTGTCATGTGATTCGTTTTCCTTTTTCTTGCCTTTTCTTCTTTGGCGCAGACTGTTCCGATGTCATTTTTGTATAGAACGCGAACAGTTTTTCCAGCCGTTCAGTGTCATTCTTGAACTTGCGGCCGATGTAGATGCGTTCCAGCGTCTCGTCGTTGGCTTCGTGGGCGTGGTGGAGGTTGTCCGGCATGGCGCCTGGGTCGTAGAGGTCGGCGATGGTCTTGGGGAAGTGGGCTTCGCGGGCGAGCAGGATGTTTTCGGCGCAGGCCGTCAGGTCGGCTTTGTTCTGCTCGGTGAGCAGCGGGACGGGGAAGGTGTTCCAGCCGAGGGTGTTGGAGTAACGATAATCGGTTTTGATTTTTCCACAGACCGTCGCAATCCAGACCAGATGCAGACGTGAAGCGATAAGTGCCAAGTTCCAAAGTGGCGCGTCGTAGAGGCCATAGGCCGCATTCGTCAATGTGCTTGTGTTGTCCGTCAGACCAATTGGCAGATACGATCTTCTCTCTGACGAGTGAATCGGGACAACAAGCGTGCTCTCTGTCCCGATACGCATGAGTTTCAATTGATGTGGACGACTGGCAAGAATGGTTCTTGCCCCTTTGTCCGGGCTTGCCAAACGCAATGCGCGCACCGCTTCAATTCGCTCATTCAATACCGGAAGCGCCTTCGCTTCCGGCAAATACTCATCCTCAATCCAGACACAGAAGCGCAAGCCGCCATTGATGAAGTCCTGCGAGCCGTAAATGCGCCGAATGAACCGCTGCCGTTGAGCTTCGGATAGACCAAGCGATTCAAGCTCGTCGCGGGTCAACAGCAGGTGGCCGCCATCGCTCGGCTTGTTGCCGAACTCCATCACTGCCAATTCCGAGAACGGTTGATTGCGCTTCTCGACGATCACACGCTGACCGATAGTCAGATAGGGCGTAATGAATGCACCTTCGCGCAAGACAACCATTCCATCGTCCTGATGCTCATACAGTCTGCGCGAGGCATTGCCCGGCAATCCGATGCCGACAACGGCAACCGTCACGCCCGCATTGTGACTGGCGAGATTCGCCCACTTGAACGACGTATAGGCAAACAGAATGTCGCAACCCGCGCCGTAAACCATCGGCCAAAGAATCGGAACCGACTGCCCCTGGCAAATCGAATTGGTGCTTACAAAAGCGGCTACACCGCCAGCTTGGGCAATGTAATCCGCCGCCTTGATGAACCAGCCGGATACATAATCCAGAAACCCCGTGGAGTTCGTGCGCTTGTTGGCAACATCGCGAATTTCGACTTTCTGTTCCGCAGACTGCCACGTATTGCCCAGATACGGCGGATTGCCGCAGATGAAGGTTTCGCCACCCTCGTACTCAAAGTCGATTTCTGCCTGCTGCAATGGTGTGGAAAACAAATCGTCCGCCACCAGTTTCACGCCAGTTCGATGCGCGTCCATCAACGCCAGCCAATCCAGCCGCAGCGCATTACCGCAGACGATCCAGCTCTCCTTCGCCAACGGCAAAAATTCCGCCAGCGCCTCGCGCTGCCCGCGATACAACTCGTCGCACTGGAACTCCGCGATGATCAGCGCCAGGCGCGCGATCTCCGCCGGGAAGTGGCGCAATTCGATGCCGCGGAAATTGGTCAGCGGAATCCCGCTTTTCAGGTCGCGCTCGCCGCGCCGGTCGTTGATTTCCGCCTCGATGGCGCGCATCCGCTTGTAGGCGATGACGAGGAAATTACCGGAACCGCAGGCCGGGTCGAACACGCGGATGCGCGCCATGCGTCGGCGCAGCGCCAGCAGCTTGCGCTTGTCCTGCCCGGCGGATTCCAGTTGCGCGGTGAGGTCGTCGAGAAACAGCGGGTTCAACACCTTCAATATGTTCGGCACGCTGGTGTAGTGCATCCCCAGCGCGCCACGTTCTTCGTCGTCGGCCACGGCCTGGATCATGCTGCCGAAGATGTCCGGGTTGATCTGCTTCCAGTTCAGGCCGCCTGCGTGCAGCAGATAGGTGCGCGCCATGCGGGTGAAGCGCGGGGCCTGCGTGCTGCCGGAAAACAGCGCGCCGTTGACGTAGGGAAAACCGTTCGCCCAGTTCGGCAGGCGCGGCTGCGCTGCGGCGCGGTCGGCGACGCGGATGTCCATGGCCCGGAAGATTTCCGACAGCACCTGATGCACGTTGCTGCCGTCGCGTTCGCTCATCTGCTCGATGGTCTGGGTGAACAAACCGTTGCCGTGGAAGATGCCCGTGTCTTCGGCGAAGAAGCAGAAGATCAGCCGCGCCATGAAGTGGTTCATGTCGGCGCGGCGTTCCTCCGTAGCCCAATCCGGGTTTTCGCGCAGCAGTTCGACATACAGCTTGTTGAGGCGGCTGGTGGCGCGGATGTCCACCGGGTTGTCCTTGATCTCCTTGATGGTGGAGATGCCCGCCAGCGGCAGCAGGAAGCCGAAATGGTTGGGGAAGTCGGCGTAAGTGCAGGCGATGGTTTCGCCAGTGCTGAGGTCTTCGGCTTCCAGCGTGTCGCCATCGGTGGCGAGCAGAAATTTCGGCTTGCCCTTGGCGTTGGCCGCGCTGCCACGCAGGGTTTTCAGCGTTTGGCCAACCGCGCCGGGATCGCACACGGCGATATGCAGGTTGTTGCGTAACAGCACGCCGCCGGACACATCCGAGGCGTTGGCGTTGCCCGCGCGCAGCCGGCGCAGGGCGGTTTCCTTGTGACCGAAGGCGGCGAGGAAGTGGTACGGGAATTCGGCTCGGTCGAAGGGCGCAAGCGCGAGGTCGGAGACGGCTTGTTCGATCTCTACGGCATTCATGCTCGGGATTGTCCCATAGACCAGCGCAGCGCTTCGCCAGCAAGCAGAAGGGCGGATTCGTCCTGCGAATCCGCCCTTCTTTTCCACACACCAACCCGTTTTTGCAGGCCAGCTCAGTCGTGATCCACGCCTTCGGCCACGGCGGGGCGCTGCGCATCGCGCGCGGCGCGGAATTCGCTGCCTTCGTACCAGTTCGGCCAGGCATCGCCATCGGCCAGCACGCGGCCCACTTGGTACAGCGCATCCAGATCCTGCACCACGCCGCGCAGATCCCAGGAGGGATCCACGACATCGGCGGGTTTGTGATAGCGATGGGTGCCGTAGTCTTCGGCGATCTTGCGGCCGTATTCGACGCCCTTTTCGACGTGATCCAGCCCGCCTTCGGCGTACAGCGCGGGCACGCCGGCCTTGGCGAAGTTGAAATGGTCGGAGCGGAAGAAGTAGCCCTTTTCAGTATCCGCTTCGGCATGCAGGGTGCGGCCTTGCGCATCGGCCGTGGTCTTGAGCAGGTCTTCCAGTTCCGAGGAACCGTAGCCCTTCACTTCCCAGTCGCGCGCCGGGCCGACGACGGAAAGCGCGTCGAGATTGACCACGCCCACGGTGTCCTTCAGTGGGAACACGGGATGGGCGACGTAGTACTTGGAGCCGAGTAGACCGGATTCCTCCAGCGTCACCGCGGCGATCAGCACCGAGCGCTTGGGCGGAGCCTTGGCGAACTTCTCGCCGATTTCCAGAATGGCGGAAATGCCGGTGGCGTTGTCGATGGCGCCGTGGAAGATCTGCTGGCTACCGTCGGCGGCGGTCTGCGTGCCCAGATGATCCCAGTGGCCCATGTAGATGACCACTTCATCAGGCCGCTCGGTGCCGCGGACGAGGCCGAGCACGTTGTCCGACTGGGAGGATTTCACCGTGCTTTGCAGCGCCACGCTGAGCGTGGCCTTGAGCGGCACGGGCTTGAACCCTTGTTTGTTGGCCTGGGCGCGCAGGTCTTCGAGCGCGAGGCCGGAGGCGGCGAACAGTTCGCTGGCGACATCGCCATTGATCCAACCCTGCAGCGGCAGGCGCGGCTCCGGGTCCTCGCTGGCGGGCAGGTCGTACTGCGCGCCCGTCCAGCCATCCTGCACCACGCTCCACGGGTAACCTGCACCAGCGGTGTCGTGGATGATGATCGCCCCCGCCGCACCCTGGCGCGCGGCTTCCTCGAACTTGTACGTCCAGCGGCCGTAATAGGTCATGCGCTTGCCGCCGAACAGGGTTTCATCGCCGACGTGGAAGCCCGGATCGTTGACCAGCATCACCACGGTCTTGCCCGCAACGTCCAGCCCGGCGTAATCGTTCCAGCCCGCTTCCGGCGCGTTCACGCCATAACCGACGAACACCAGCGGGCTTTCGGAAAGCTCCACGGTCGGCTGGCCGCTGCGCGTGCCTACGACCCATTGCGTGCCGAAGGCCCATTCGACCGGCGTGCCGTTGAGGTTCACCTTCGCCGCCACCGGCGTGGCTTCGGTTTCGACCATCGGCACGGTCTGGGTGTAGCTGCCGCCATTGCCGGGCGCGATGCCCATGCGCTGGAACTGCGCGGTGAGGTATTCGACGGTTTTCGTCTCGCCCACGGTGCCCGGCGCGCGACCGGCGAATTCGTCGGAGGAGAGCACCTTGACGTGCTCCAGGAAATCGTCGGCAGTGATGGCTTCGGCGAACGCGTGCGTAGCGGGCACGGGGGCCGGGGCCTGCGCGGCGGGCGGCTGCGCGGGCTGGCAGGCGGCCAGCAACGTGGCGGCCAATACGGAAACGGCGGGGGAAACAGCGTGGCGCATCGCGCATCCTCGAATCGGAACAGGAATCCCGATTGTAGGGCCGCGCGCTGCGCCACGCCGCAATGCAGGCGGAGGCTGCTTCCTGATCAACGCTCCACTTGCAGCACTTGGCCAACCTTCGCGCCCGGATCGAGCTTCAGTTCCACCTCGCGGCGCAGGTCGAGCTTGCCTTCGATGGTCGCGCCGGCCTCGATGGTGACCTTCGGCTTGCGCTTGTTGCCGAACGACATGCCCTTGGGTTGGTGCACGATGAGATCGCCGCGCACCACCGAGCCTGTGCCGACGAAGATATCGCCATTCACGGTTTCCACGTTGCGGCCCACGGTGGCCGAACGCAGGTCGATGGCGCCGTTGACGGTTTCGATGTGCTTGCCGACGCGGCTGCCTGCGCCGACGGACACGTTGCCGTTGACGGTTTCGATGGATTCGGCGATCTGCACGTTCTGGCCCAGCTCGATTTCGCCGTTAACGACTTCGACCGACGCCGCCCTGGCGTTGTCGCCAATCTCCACGCTGCCGTTGACGGTTTCGACCTCGTCGGCGACGACGCCGGCGTCGAGCGTGATGGCGCCATTGACGGTTTCCAGATCGCCGTAGGTTTGGCCGGCGCGGGCATGGATGGCCCCATTGACGCGGCTGATGTCGCCGCCATCGGCCAGCGTTGCGGTGCTGGCGGCGAGCAGGGCGATGAAAAGGATGCTGCGCATGGTGTTGTTCTCCTGAGTTGGTTCGTTGACGGCCCGCACGGGCGAGGCTGCGATCACGATGCGCCCCCGGCGCGGAATGTGACGCCCGCAGCATCCGCTATGATCCGGGCGCTTTTCACTGCCGGAAGTCACGTCGCTTGCGAGCACGCCGCGCCACCGTTCAGCCGCCATTGCGTCCCGCCGCGCCGCGCCACTTCCGCCTTGCGCTGGCCGTACTGCTGAGCGTTTTCGCCGCCGCGGTGCCAGCGCAGGCCGACCCGGCCGCGCAGCAGAAGCAGACGCAGGAAAAGCTTGAAAAAGTGCGGCGCGAACTGGCGCTGCTGGCGCAGGCCCGGCAGCTGCTGGCCAGCGAGCGCAACGACGCCAGCCAGGCGCTGCGCGAGGCGGACGTGCTGGTGAACGAGCAGACCCGCGCGCTGGAGGCGATCGACGCGGAGATCGCCAGGCAGACCGCCGAACTGGCGCGGCTGGATGCGCGCCGCACGCAACTGGAAAAGCAGCTTTCCGGCCAGCGCCAGGCGCTGGCGGAGCTGGTGCGTTCGGCCTATGCGCTGGGAAGGCACGAACAACTGAAACTGCTGCTGGCGCAGGATCGGATCGAATCGCTGGCGCGGGTGATGGCCTACCACCGCTATTTCCAGCAAGGCCGCATCGCCAGGATCGAAACGCTGATGCAGCAGATGCAGGAACTGTCCGCGGTGGTGGGGCAGATCGAGGCGCAGCAGGTGAAACTCGCGCAAAGCCACCGCGCGCAGCAGGAAAAACTCGCGCAACTGGAAGGCCAGCGCGGGCAACGGCGGGAACTGTTGCGGGAACTGGAATCCCGCTTCCGCGATACCCAGGGCCGCATCGATGCGCTGGGGCGCGACGAGAAGGCATTGGCGCAATTGCTGGAACAGTTGCAGGACATCTTCGCCGACATTCCCGACGCGCTGGATGCGGCCGTGCCCTTCGCCAAACGCCGCGGCAAGCTGCCCGTGCCGCTGCCGGGCAAGGTGGAGGTGCGCTACGGCGGAAAGCTTCCCGATGGCCGCCAGAGCCAGGGCTGGCTGGTGGCCGCCAAAGCGGGCGATCCGGTGCGCGCCGTCGCGCACGGGCGCGTGGCCTTCGCCGACTGGCTGAAAGGCTACGGCCTCATCGTCATCGTCGATCACGGCGACGGCTACATGAGCCTGTACGCGCAGAACGACAGCCTGCGCAGCGAAGCCGGGGATTGGGTGAAACCGGGCGATGTGCTGGCGCTGGCCGGCTCCTCCGGCGGACAGGGCGCACCGGCGCTGTATTTCGAACTGCGCCGCAACAGCGAGCCCATCGACCCCAAACCGTGGTTTCCGCCACGCTGAATCGTTCTATTCCCAGGGCGGCATCGGGCGCGGGCGCGCCGCACGCCGCGAAACCGCCATGCAATAATTTCCGCATGAGAAATTCCCGCATGAGAACCACGCGCAGCTTTCGCCTTTTCGCACTCCTGCCGGTCTTGATCGCCGGTATTGCCGGCTCCGTCGCGCTCGCACAGGAAACGCCGGCGGCGGCCGAGGCGCCGGCCAGGACGCCTGCCGACGCCGCGGCGAAACCGGAAACCCGGCAACGCCCGGTCAGCCTGGACGAAGTGCGCCGCTTCGTCGCAGTGTTCCAGGCCGTGAAGCTGGCCTACGTGGACAAGGTGGACGACGACACGCTGATGCACGCTGCGATCCGCGGCCTGCTCACCGATCTGGATCCGCACAGTGCCTACCTGGACGCGGACGAATCGCGCGCGCTCAACGAACAGGCCAGCGGCGCCTACGAGGGCCTGGGGCTGGAGGTGATCCAGCAGCCCGACCGCACCCTGCTGGTGATCGCGCCCATCGACGACACCCCGGCGGCGCGCGCCGGCATTCGTTCCGGCGATGTCATCACCGCGATCGACGGCGAGCCGATCGTGGCCGACAGCGTGGATCAGGCGCTGAACTCCATGCGCGGCGCGGCCGGCAGCCAGACCCGGCTCACCGTGATGCGCGAATCCGCCGCCGAGCCGCTGAACTTCACCCTGACGCGCGAAACCATCCGCGTTTCCAGCGTCAAGGTGCGGACGCTGGAGGCGGGGTATTACTACCTGCGTATTTCCACCTTCCAGGCCGATACCGGGCTGGAGCTTTCGCGCAAGCTGGGCGAGGCGCTGAAAGCCTCCACCGCCGGCGCGAAAGGGCTGGTGCTGGATCTGCGCAGCAATCCCGGTGGCCTCCTCAATGCCGCCGTGGAGGCCGCCGACGCCTTCCTGGACGATGGCACGATCGTCTCCACGCGCGGGCGGTCGGCCTATTCCAGCAGCGAATTCAAGGCCACGCCGGGCGACCTGCTGCACGGTGCGCCGATCGTGATCCTGGTGGATGGCGGCACCGCCAGCGCCGCCGAAGTGCTGGCCGGCGCACTGCGCGACCACCACCGCGCGCTGGTGGCCGGCAGCACCACGTTCGGCAAGGGTTCGGTGCAGACCGTGCTGCCGTTGGACAACGGCGATGCCATCAAG
>CAZHXV010000073.1:0-2636 GCA_964536455.1 uncultured Aquimonas sp. | reverse complement strand
CTACACCCCGAACGGCACCTCGATCCAGGCCAGCGGCATCGTGCCGGACGTGGCACTTGCCGGCGGCCGCAGCGCCAGCGTCGATACTCCGGCGACGATCCGCGAGCGCGACCTGCCCAGGCACCTGCGCGGCGACAACGAAACCGCGCCCGCCGACAGCACCGCGATCCGGATCGAACCGGTGCCGCAGGCGGAAGAGCTGGACGACGGCGAAGTGCGCGAGGCGCTGAACCTGCTCAAGGGCCTCTCGGTGTTTCAGCGGAAGTAGCTGGGATTGGGGATTCGTAAGAGCGAAAAGCCCCCAGCCCTACGCTTTTGCGAATCCCGAATCCCCAATCCCGGGCGTCACCGCCGCAACCGGCGCGCCACCGTCGGCCGCCACAGCAGCGCCATCACCACGCCGAGCACGAAGCCGGCCAGATGCGCCCACCACGCCACCGCGCCGAAGGCCGGGCCGATCCAGGTGAAGGCGAATTGCAGCAGCGCCCAGATCGCGATCAAGAGCGAAGCGGGGGCGCGCACGAATTCCAGGAACACGCCCAGCGGCAGCACGATCCCCAGATGCGCCTGCGGGAACAGCGCCAGGTACGCGCCGATCACGCCGGAGATCGCGCCGCTCGCGCCCACGATCACGGCGGTGTGGCTATCGTGCAGGGAAATCGCGGCGGCCAGGTTCGCCAGCGCGCCGCAGACAAGAAACAGCAGCAACAATCGCCACGGCCCCAGCGCGCGCTCGGCGGGCACGCCGAAGATCATCAGGAACAGCAGGTTGCCGGCCAGATGCAGCCAATCAGCATGCACGAAGAGGGCGGTGAGCAGGGTCAGGGCCCGCCCGCCGCGCAGCGCTTCGACCAGGCTGGTGGCGGCCGGGAGCAGGGTTTCCGGCACCGTACCCCAGCGCAGCAGGAAGCGGCTGCGCTCGGCGCCGTCGCCCAGCGCCAGCCACACGAACACCGCCATGCACGCCACCACCAGCAAGGGCGTGGCCCAGGAAGGCGGTGCTCTGCGACGCGAGGGCACGTGCACGAACATGGGCCGGGCTTATTTTCCGAAACGGAACGCCAGGTTCAGGGAAAGCATGTCCACGTGCCCGAAACGGCCATTGCCGTCCTCGGTGAGGTCAAAGCGTTCGCCGATGCCCGTGTAGCGGTCGTAATCCAGGCGCAGATCCAGGCCGTTGGTGACCCGCCAGTTCAATCCCACGCCATAGGTCGGATCGGATTTGCCGCTGCCGTCGTGGGAATACTCGTATGCCACGCCGGCGTAGGTTTCCTCGGCGTAATCCAGGCTGGATCGAACCAGGCCGCCGCGTACCTGCGCGGAGAGCGCCGGCAGGAACTCCCATTCGTAGAACGCGACCAGGCCGTAGCCCTTGGTGTCGTAACGGCCTTCCAGCAGGTATTCGGCCATCGGCGTCACGGTACCGACCACCTGCACGTGGTAATCGCTTTTCGCCTGACCCAGATCCGCATGGAACAGCTCCAGCCCCAGGCCGTTGCCGAAGCGGAAGCCCGCAAATACCTTCCAGCCGTTGTCGCCATCCTCGGCCAGGCGCGCCGCCGCCAGCCGGTAGCTGCCGGTATCGGCATAGGCCTCCTGGATCTGCGCGGCGATGTCGCCCGAATAATCGCTTTTCCCCAGGCCGCCGCCCACGTAGAACCCCGCATCGGCGGCGGAAGCGCCCGTGGCGGCCCCCAGCCCCAGCATCAACGTCAGGTATGTCGTCTTCCTCATTTCGCATCTCCTTTGCCTTGATGGATCAAAACGGGCGTCGGCCCGCGTCTTCCGGATGATGGCCAACGCCGCATGAATGCCGGCGCGATGGCAAGGTTCGATGCCGGCTTCAGGGCCGCGGCAACAGGAAGCGCTGGCCGTTCCGTTCCAGCACCACGCCATCGCGCCGGATATCGGCGACCAGCAAGCCTTGCACGATGCTCTGGCCTTCGCCGTAGCGTCGCCCGTCGATGATGACGAAACGGCTGGCGGGCGCGGCGTTGAAAACGTGCATGGACAGCCGCAGCGGCGGCAGATCCTGGCGTTCGGCGGCGGGCAGGTGGGCCAGGCTGGGCACGTAGGGTTCGGCGGGAGCCTCGGCCACGGGCGCAGGCGGCGGCATGGGCAAGGTTTCCGGGCGAACCGGCGGCGTGCGTTCCGGAACGGGCACGGGCGCCATTGGTGGCGGCACGGTGTTCGATGCGGGCACGGCGCGCGATTCGCGTTCCTGCGCGTTCGCGTCGAATGTGGGGTCGGAACGCGCGGGAACGGCCTCATGGCGTGGTGCGGGCGGCGGATGGCGCACCGCCGCCACGGCTGGAACCGGCGCCGGGGGTCTGGCTTCGGGCGCGACAGCTTGCGGTGCGGGCGCTGCGGCAGGCATCTGCGCAGCAGCGGGAACATCCCGCCGCGCCAGCCACCACGCCCCGCCTGCGGCCAGCGCCGCGATGGCCAGCATCGCCAGCACGAGGCCTAACCTGCCGCGTTCGCGCACCGGCTCCAATGCGGGCGTCATCAGGCCCGGCGCGCGTCCCAGGCGGCGCTCGGCTTCGGATTTCTTCAGGGCTTCCAGGATCAGCGACATGGCAGCCGGCTCACTTCAGGGTGCGCATCAGGCGCGGCCCGCCGCTGGCGCGGCTGGC
>CAZHXV010000072.1:0-12743 GCA_964536455.1 uncultured Aquimonas sp. | reverse complement strand
TTCACGCCCGGCCGGTAGCCGGTGTTGCCGCCTTCGTATTCCCTCGCCGAGTTCCAGTGCGCCTCTTCCGAATCCACATGGAAGAAGGTGTGGCCCATCTCGTTGGCCCAGCGCACCGAATCGAAGATGAAGAATTCCGGCTCCGGGCCGAAGAACGCCGCATCGGCGATGCCGCTGGATTTCACGTAGGCCTCCGCGCGCTTGGCGACCGAGCGCGGGCAGCGCGAATACGCCTGCATCGTGGCCGGCTCCAGCACGTCGCAGACCAGCACCAGGGTGGGATCGGCGGTGAACGGATCGAGGTAGGCGGTGGACGGATCGGGCAACAGCACCATGTCCGATTCGTTGATGCCCTTCCAGCCGGAAATCGAGGAGCCATCGAACATGCGGCCTTCCTCGAACAGCGCCGGCTCCACGATCCGGATCGGGAAGGTGACGTGGTGCTGGCGGCCCGCCATGTCGGCGAAACGCAGATCCACGAATTCGACGTGGTTGTCCTTGATGAGTTTTTCGACCTGTTCGTAAGACATGGGGCAGCAGCTCCGGTTGGTGTATGGGTTGAACTTTGGATTCACCCATTCAGCAAGAGCCGTGCCAGAAGCTAAACAATTGATTTAGTTAGGACGTGAAATTGTGCGCTCCAGTTCGCGCACCAAATTGGTGCAATGTGGTTACTGCAATGCACCAATCGTGTTCATGATGCCCCACGGATGTGGTAGGTCATCAGTGGGGTGCTTGTCCATTACTCAAAACTGTCGGCGTGGATGTAAAGCGATGGGCCGATGCTGGCGGCGGCGATGCGGGCGGGATGACCACCCGCACTGGAAAATTCACCGCCCACGAATAGACGCCCATGAAATCCATCCCATATCAGCGCTCGCACCCTACGGTTTGTTCCGCTACCCAGTGGCGACCAGTCGAATCCGTTCCAGACTGCAATATTGTTAGTCGGTTCATTGCCAGCCGTCGTAAAAGTACCTCCGGCAAAGAGGCGGCTGTTGGTTGAATCCCAAGCCAATGCATACACTCCACCGACTCCGTAGCCCGACGAATCATTTTCTTCCATTCCTCCGCCCAGCGCTGCCCACACGACGCCATCCCACATTGCAATGTGTTTCGCAGGGTTACCCCCAGCCATATTGAATGAACCACCTGCGAACAATCGTTGCTCATCCGCATCCCATGCCAAAGAATAAACGAAGCCATTGACGCCAGAACCCAGCGCTACCCACTCATGACCGTTCCAAGCTTTGATGCCCCCGCCAATTTGCCCCCCGGCAAAGAGCCGGTCATTTTCGGAATCCCATGCCAACGCACGCACCCAGCCGTTGATTATGCCAATATCCAGCCACGCAGCACCATCCCAGATCGCTACATTCTTTTCATATTGACCGGGAAGTGCTTGCCCCGCGGCAAACAGACGCTGGTTCGCCGAATCCCATGCCAGGGCCCATACGCCGAAGTCTCGGCCATCACCGAGCGCAGACCATCCACCGTTGGACCAAACGGCTACATTGTTGGCGGCACTATCACCCGCAGTAACAAAATTGCCACCCGCGAACAAACGTGCGTTGCCAGCATCCCATACCAATGCGAACACACTCGACAACGTACCGGTTATACCAGTACCAAGCGCCGACCATTCACTGCCATTCCACATTGCAACCTTGTTGACTCGAAGCGATCCGATATGACTGAAATGGCCTCCTGCGAACAGGCGCGCATTGGCTGCGTCCCATGCCAGTGCCACGACCGATCCATTCATACCATCGCGCGTGCCAGACCAATGTTCACCATCCCATGTCACCAATTTTTCGCCGACATGGGCATCGTTGATCACCATTGAACCCCCGGCAAACAATCGACCATGTTTCGCATCCCAGGTCAGGGTGTAAATGCCTGTGCTTATCTGATCATCGCCTATGAGCGTCAGTTCGCTACCATCCCAGATGGCGAACCCCGAGTCGGATTCATCCTCCGTACGCCGGAAATCGCCACCGATGAACAAGCGTCCATTGCCTGGATCCCAAGCCAGAGCGCGAACTTCCCCCGTATGAAAACCACTTCCCAGTGCCGCCCACTCCTTGCCGTCCCACACGCCGATGGCCCGGACTTCCCATCCATTGCCCGGCGGACCGAAATCGCCGCTCGCATACAAGCGCTGATTTTCATCATCCCACACCAACGCATTCACTTTCGTGCGCGAACCATAGCCCACGCTCGTCCATGACCCCCCATCCCAAACAGCAATATGGTCGGGAAGATTGTTATCTAAAGCCGCGTAGAAATCGCCGCCCGCAAACAGACGCGCATTGCTCTTATCCCAAGCCAAAGCGCGCACGCTATTGTTCAGACCGTCGCCCAGAGAGAACCACTCTTGTCCATTCCACATCGCCACCTTCGAGGTGGCCACCCCGCCTGCCTCGGTAAAACCACCACCAGCAAACAACCTGCCCTCGTCAGAATCCCAAGCCAGCGAAATGACGCCCCCATCCATTCCCGATCCGGGTGCAACCCAAGAGTCGCCATTCCATATGGCAATATTATTGACTGCGATGCTCCCGGCAGAATCGAACCTTCCACCTACAAACAGCCGATTATTCACCCCATCCCAAGCCAACGCAAACACGTCTCCATTTACTCCTTCCCCCAGAACCGACCATGCACTTCCATCCCATCTGGCTATGCCAGTGGTGGCACCCGACGGCGTGGAAGAAATCCTGCCGCCGACATACAGCACATCACCAGCTAGAACACTGACGGCAACGTAGTCTTCGATATCCGACACCGCCAACGACAGCCAATCCGCATCGCTGAACCCTGATTCGATCCGCACGGGATAACTCGCCCCCGAATCGTCCACTTCAATACGAAGATGCTGTCCGTCCCACGCTCTCATGCGCACCACAAGTTCCTTGCCATTCGCATCGGCGGCATGCGGCACGCGGTAATGGAGGATGCGACCATCGCTCATGCGCAACGCGATGGCGGAAGCATCGGCGGGCGTTTCCAGAAGCGCGCCATCGACGGCCAACTCCAGCGTCAACGCGCCTTTGCTCTCGGGTTTTCGCGGAATCGAAAATACCTGCTGGATACCATCTGCGTTTGAGCTGAAGGATTCCACGATGTTGGCGTGCACCATGAGCACGTTGTCGCCTTCGCGCTCCACGCGACCGGCTTCCTGCACGGGCGAAAGCGCGGATTCGCGCCCCATCGCCACCAGTTTCCAGCTGAACGCCGCATTTCCCGCATCATCCACCGAACGCAACTGCACGCCATCCGGCCCGATGATGGCTTCCATGTCCTGCATCGGCGCGGTCATCCGCATCGTGCCATCGGCTTGCGGTTCGATAACCTGTTGCGCCTTCGATTCGGCGCTGACCTTCTCGGAAACCTCGCGCGTCGTCAACGACTGGCTTTGCGTGGCGATCGCCGGAACTGTGGCGACGAGCAACAAGCCTGCCGCGATCATCCGTAACAGGGTGTGTCGAATGTAACTCGACTCGAACGGCATGGGCAACTCCCTCACGTTTCATGACAATCTGAAACATTGTGCCACGCCACATCACTAAATATTTATCTATCTGAGCGCGTGATCGGGGAATCGCAATTCCCTGGCACTTCCTCAACGCTCCAGAATCGCCGTCACGCCCATGCCTCCGCTGCCGATGATCCGCTCGATCCGGTAATTGCCCAGGCTCTGGCCGATCAGCCAGCGCTCGTCGCGCAGTTCCAGCGGCACGCCGCAACGCGGGCAGGCCACGGCGGGCGGTGGCTGGCCGTGGCCGCAACGGGGGCAAAGACGGATGTCCATGCCGGGAGTTTATCGGGACGCTAGATCGCAGCGGCACGGATGGGCGGGAAGGTGCTCGAAAATCCATAACACGCTCTAGGATGCCGATGGTAACCGGGCACGTCGCCCGCATCGCAAAGCCGCCATGTCCGATGCCAGCCGCAGCGCCGCACGCACCGTCCGCGAAGGCTTCGAGCACTACCACGCGCGGTTTTCGGATATCACCCGGCGCGCGCGCAAACGCTTCGAGCAGCACGACGTGGCCGGCCTGCGCTGCGATCTGGTGGAGCGCATCGACCTGTACGACGAGTGCATCGCCGCCACCGATGCGCGGCTGCGGGAATCGTTGGGCGAACGCGCCCGCGACCGGGCGCTGTGGCAGGCCATCCGCACCGATTTCGCCGATGGCGTTTCCGGCCTGCTCGACCAGGAGCTGTACAAGACCTACTACAACACCCTCACGCGGCGCTTCTTCGGCACGCGCGGGGTGGATCGGCAGATCGAATTCGTCGCGCTCGAACTGGAGCCGACCGACCGCATCGTGCATCCGGTGGCGCGCCACAACTACGCGATCCACGGCAACCTCGCGGACGTGTTCGTGCGCGTGCTGGCCGGCTATGCGTTCGACGCGCCCTACGCGCACCCGCAACGCTGCGCCGAGCGCATGGCCGAGGCGGTAACGCAGCGCTTCGCCCACTGGGACGGCGGCGCACAGCCATACGTTGCGATCGAACTGCTGGAAACCGTGTTCTACCGCGAACAGCGCGCCTATCTGGTGGGCCGCGCACTGGGCGAATTCCGCCACACGCCGCTGACCATCGCGCTGGCGAACGGGCCGGACGGCCTGTACGTGGATGCGCTCATCACCGACCGCGACCATCTGGCGCAACTGTTCGGCTTCACTCGCAGCTATTTCTTCGCGGATTTGTCCACCGTCGGCAGCGCCGTGGTGTTCCTGCGCGCGCTGTTGCCGAGAAAGCCGGTGGACGAGCTTTACACCGTGCTCGGCCGCGCCAAACAAGGCAAGACGGAACGCTATCGCGCCTTTTCGCGGCACCTGGAATCGAGGCCGGACGAATGCTTCGTCCACGCCGAAGGCGAGCGCGGCATGGTGATGCTGGTGTTCACGCTGCCATCCTGGCCGCTGGTGTTCAAGCTGATCCGCGACCGCTTCGCCTATCCGAAGGAAATGGCGCGCGAGGAAGTGATGGAGAAATACCGCATCGTCTCCCGCCACGACCGCGCGGGCCGGTTGGTGGATGCGCAACTGTTCCGCCACCTGCGCTTTCCGCGCCGCCAGTTCGAGCCGAAACTTCTGGCCGAATTGCTGGAAGGCTGCCGCGAAACCGTTTCCGAGGATGGGCAGGATCTGGTGTTCTCGCTGTGCTACGTGGAACGCCGCCTGCGCCCGTTGAACCTGTACCTGAAGGAGGTGCCGGAAGCCGACGCGCTGCGCGCCGTGCTGGACTACGGCCAGGCGATCAAGGATCTCGCCCGCAGCGGCATCTTCCCCGGCGACCTGCTGCTCAAGAACTTCGGCGTCACCCGCAACCGCCGCGCGATCTTCTACGACTACGACGAACTGTGCCTGGTGACCGACTGCCGTTTCCGCCGCCTGCCGCAGGCGCGCAACGAGGACGAGGAAATGCACCACGGCGCGTGGTACCACGTGGACGCCAACGACGTGTTCCCGGAACAGTTCCCGCGCTTCCTGGGCCTTTCGGCGCCGCAACTGGACGCACTGCTGGCCGCGCATGGGGAGATTTTCGACGTGGGCTGGTGGCTGGAACTGAAGCGTTCGATCCAGCGCGACGGCGTGGCGGATGTGCCGCCGTACCCGGAAGCGGCGCGGCTGGCCAGGTGATCCGGGGGATTTTCCGGATTCGTGAAGCGCGCCACATTTTTTCGCGGAAGCTGGCTTGGTTCCTGCTTGATAGGGCTATCCGACGCGAGGAATCGTCCCATGTTGTTCAACGTCCTGATCCGCTCCGTACTGCTGCCGCTGGCCGACTGGAGCGCTGCCGCCGCCGATACGCTGGCACTGGTGCTGGAAGGCACGCTGTTCCGGCCGGTATCCGGCGACGCCACCAGCTGGGATTGATCCCAGGCAGAGCCACGCAACTGACGCACTGCGTCACCCGCTGCGTCACAATGGGTGCCCCTCACGGGCCGATCCCAACTTCCAGATCCATGAATGCCTCCATCCATGCCGCCTCCCGGGCGGCTTCGTCGTTTCAGGCTGTCGCCCCGCGCCGGGGCATCGCGCTGGTCGGCTTCGACGCCGACGATACGCTCTGGCACAGCGAAGGCTACTACCACGCCGCGCACGCGGAATTCGAGCGCATCCTCTCGCGCTACCTCGATCTGGCCGACGCCGCGCTGCACCAGCGCCTGCTGGACACCGAACGCCGCAACCTCGCGCTGTTCGGCTACGGGGCCAAGGGCATGACGCTGTCGATGATCGAAACCGCGATCTCGATGACGCAGGCGCGGATCGAAAGCGCCGACATCGGCAGGCTGGTGGAACTGGGCAAGGAGGTGCTGGCGCATCCGGTGGAGCTGCTGCCGGACGCGCGCACGGCAGTGGAAGCGGTCGCGGCGAGCCATCGCATCGTGCTCATCACCAAGGGCGACCTGTTCCATCAGGAAACCAAGATCGCCGCCTCCGGCCTGGCCGACCTGTTCACGCGGATCGAGATCGTCTCGGAGAAAACCCCGGCGGCCTATGCGCGGGTCGTGGCCGAATGCGGGGAGGCGCCGGAGCGTTTCGCGATGATCGGCAATTCGCTGCGTTCGGACATCGAGCCGGTGCTGGCCCTGGGCGGCTGGGGCGTGCATCTGCCCTATCCCTTGCTGTGGGCGCTGGAAGCCGAGCACGGCGTCGCCCACGACCATGCGCGCGTGCTGCGGATCGACAGCGCGGCGCAGATT
Source organism: uncultured Aquimonas sp. (assembly GCA_964536455.1). GTDB lineage: Bacteria > Pseudomonadota > Gammaproteobacteria > Xanthomonadales > Xanthomonadaceae > Denitratimonas. The sequence continues at coordinate 6,019 of CAZHXV010000072.1, read as the reverse complement.
CCTCAGGCATTGGCGCATCTGGATGCCCTCGCTTCGACCTGAAATCCGTTCAGCTTCGAGACGCTTCGGCGCCTTTCGGTTGCGCGGCGATTCATCCCGCAAGCGAAATGCTTGATCCCGCGCCGGATCGCGGCGCGATCGTCTGGAGAATCGCCATGCGCACCCTGCTCGCTCCGCTGGTTCTGGCCGTCGCCGGCGTGTTCGGCGTCGCCGCTTCCGCCGCTGCCCACGGCCCGATCCATGGCCATGCGCCCGCCCCCGTTTACGCTGCGCCCGGCCACCACGGCGATGCGCGCGTCTTCGTCGCGTTCGGCGATGTGGCCTTCGTCCGGGGCCGGCCCTACCACCGCCATCTGAACCGGCCACTGCTGGCTTTCGGCCCGCCGCACGCCGTGCGTTATTTCTATTACGCGCCTGCGCCGGTGGTTGTCGTACCCTCGCGCCACCATCGCGGCCAGCACTACCGCAACGATCCGCGCGATCACGGCCGCCCCGGTTATCCGCGCTACCGCGACGGCTATTACCGCTGAGCCAGTTCGCTGCGCAGCGCTGCCAGCACCGGCGGCGTCTGCGGAACCCGGCCATGCCATAGCGCGAACGCCAGCGCGGCCTGTTCCACCAGCATTCCCAGCCCGTCGCTGATACCCGCGGCGGGCGTTTTTTTGGGCCCGTCTTCCATGGCGGGCACCCTTAGGGCCATTTGTGGTGCGACGTCAAAAATCGTCCCAGACGATTTTTTGGCCCAGTCCAGGAACGGCTGCGCGGCGGCGCCGTAGGACAGGTCGTAGCACAGCGCCCCGGCGGCGGGCAGCGAAGGCGGCAACGCCAGCGCCGGCCCGCCGCGGCCTGCGGAGGTGGCGTTCAGGATCAAATCGAAACGGCCAGCGTTCGGCAACGCCTCCAGCGCCAGCACGCGGATGGGCCCTGCGGCAGCAAGATCGTCCGCCAGGTGCCGGGCGCGTCCGGGCGTGCGGTTGGCGAGCGCCAGTTCCGCGATTCCCGCCTCGAACAGTGCGGGCACCACACCGCGCGCCGCACCGCCCGCGCCAAGCACCAGCACGCGGCGGCCACGCAACGGCCAGCCCAGGTTCACCTCGATATCGCGCACCAGGCCCGCGCCATCGGTGTTGTCGCCGAACCAGCGATCCTGCCGCCAGCACAGCGTATTCACCGCCCCGGCCCGCCGCGCCGCGGGCGAAAGCCCGCCGCACAGGTCGATGGCCAGTTCCTTCAGCGGCAGCGTGACGTTCGCACCACGCCCACCTTGCGCATGGAAATCTTCGAGTACCCGCGCGAACGCTTCCGGCGCCGCCTCGATCCGCTCGTACACCAGTTCCACGCCGCATTGCCGCCCGAACATCGCATGGATGAAGGGCGAACGGCTGTGCGCGACCGGGAGGCCGAAGACCGCGTGGCGGTGGAGATGGGCGGCAGGCATGTGCGGCCGGCGCCGGAGGATCACTCCACCATCACGATGCCCAGCGCATCGATGCGGTATTCCTGCTCGGGGATCGGGTTCGGTTCGTCCGGATGCTCCTGCGCGTACTTGGCGGCGGCTTCGGACAAATCCTTGGAGAGCAGCACGCCGTACACGCGGGCTTCGCCACGCAGGTCGCGCGGCACCATGAAGCCGTGCTCGCGCGGCATCACGCGGGCGGCGTGGCCGTCCAGTTCCAGCATGGCCCAGCAACCGCGCATCTCGCACACATCCACGATGCGTCCCTGATAGACGCGCGGTTGCGCATTGGCCGGGTCGAACGCCGCCAGCGCGGCGTCCAGCGCCAGCACTTCCGTGGAGGGTACGGGTTCGCCCCAGGCTTCCGGCGCGTCGCCCACCTCTCCGGCATGGGCCAGCGGAACCAGGCACAACAGCAACGGCAGGGCGAAAATGCGCATGGGAGGCTCCGGGGGTTCAGGAAGATATGGAATGCCATAGCGTAGCGCGTCCGGCGCGGCTGCGTGCCGGGCGGATCGCGCAAACCCCGAATCCCCCAACTGGCCTGCAACCGTGCAACGTGGGATACTTCCGCTTCTTTGCCCCGCCACACACAGACACGGAGTCAACGATGGCCGACGAAACCACCAACGGCGCAGCCGCCCCGCAGGGCCAGCAGGCCGCACCTCAGTTCAACATGCAGCGCATCTACATCAAGGACGCCAGCTTCGAGGCGCCGAACGCCCCGCACATCTTCCAGGAGCAGGGCCAGCCGGCGCTGCAACTGAACCTGGGCCAGAAGGTCGCGCCGCTGACCGATGGCGTGTTCGAGGTGGTGCTGACCGTCTCGCTCACCTGCACCGTGAACGAAAAGAACGCCTATCTGGCCGAAGTGCAGCAGGCCGGCATCTTCGGCGTTTCCGGCTTCGATGCGGCCAATACCGAAGGGTTGCTCGGCACCTTCGCGCCGAACGCGCTGTTCCCGTATGCGCGCCAGGCGATCTCGGAGATGGTGCAGGCCGGCGGCTTCCCGCCGTACCTGCTGCAGCCGATCAACTTCGACCAGATCTACGCCGAAGCGCTGCGCCGCCGCCAAGAGCAGGGCGACGCCAGCCAGGGCCAGATCACGCCACCGGCCGGCAACGCCTGAGGCGAAGATGGATAGCCGCCCAACGCGGCTTGCGGTACTGGGCGCCGGCTCCTGGGGCACGGCGCTCGCGGTGCAGGCCGCGCGCAACGGCCTGTCCACCGTCCTCTGGGGCCGCGATGCGGCGGCCCTGGCGGCGATGCGGCAAACCCGCCGCAACGCCACCTACCTGCCAGACCTCGAATTGCCACAGGCGCTGGCCTACGAATCCGATCTCGCCGCCGCCGTCGCGCCGGCGGATCTGATCCTGATCGTCGTTCCCAGCCATGCCTTCACCCGGATCGTCCGCGACATCGCGCCGCTCAAGCGGCCCGAGGCCGGCGTTGCGTGGGCCACCAAGGGCTTCGAGCCAGGTTCCGGGCGCTTCCTGCACGAAGTGGCGCGCGAGGTCTTCGGCGAGGCCTTGCCGCTGGCGCTGGTGACCGGCCCCTCGTTCGCCAAGGAAGTGGCGCAGGGCCTGCCCACCGCCGTGACCGTGCAATCGGACGACGCCGAATTCGCCACGCAGGTGGCGCAGGCGCTGCACAGCCCCACCTTCCGCGCCTACACCGGCAACGACATGCTAGGCGCGGAACTGGGCGGAGCGATGAAGAACGTGCTGGCCGTGGCCACCGGCGTGGCCGACGGCATGGCGCTGGGCCTCAACGCCCGCGCCGGCCTGATCACGCGCGGCCTGGCCGAAATGCTGCGCCTGAACACCGCCATCGGCGGTCATCCGGAAACTCTGATGGGCCTGGCCGGGCTGGGCGATCTGGTGCTGACCTGCACCGGCGACCTTTCCCGCAATCGCCGCCTCGGCCTTGCGCTGGGCCATGGCGAAAGCATCGCCGATGCAGTGAAACGGATCGGCCAGGTGGTCGAATCCATCCAGACCTGCGACGAAGTGATGCGTCTGGCCCGGCGCCACGGCGTGGAACTGCCGATTTCCGCCTTGGTGCAGCGCGTGCTGCATGGGGAAATCACACCCTCGCAAGGGCTGCGGCTGCTGCTGTCGCGCGAGCAGAAGCCGGAGTTCGATTGAGCGGCCGCCGCCGCATCACGCTATCGGCTCCACCAGATGGCTGCGGTTGGCCGGCGGCGGGTAGGGTTCCGGCCAGTATTCCAGCAAATGCACGATCCTGCCGTCCTCCACCGTGAAGAAGGAGATCGGCTCGGCATTCTGTTCTCCATCGCAAACGCTGACCTGGGTGACGACCGTATCGCCCTGGGCAACGAGGCGATTGAGGACGAATGTCCAGCGCCCCGCGGTCGGGTATTCGGCGTTCATGCGGGCGAAGTTGCGCGGGCCTCGGATGCGTTCGCCAGATTGGGGCCATTCCAGCACGAACCGTGGCGACAGCACCGCCTCGACCAAGGCGAAGTCGTTGGTGGCCATCAGCCGCCAGAATTCGCGGACGATGGCTTCGGGGGTTGTGTTCATGCCCGTGCCCTGTGTTCGACGCCATCCGGTGTGGACGCAAATCACCCCGAACGGATGGGTACACTTCGCCGAGGAAGTTCTTCAACGTCAGGATAACGGAACCGCGATGCCTCCATTGCGGCTTTCCCTCAATGGGCAGGAGGCTCAAAGCGTGCCGAAATTGCACTTCAAGGCCACACTGCTCCGCCCGGCCAGGGCGGACAAGGGCGATGCCTGGACGTTCGTGGTGCTGCCGAAATCCATCAGCGGGCAGCTTCCAAGGCGCGGCAGAACCAGCGTGGAAGGCCGCATCAACGGGTACCCGTTCCGCGCCACACTGGAACCGGACGGCCAACTGAGCCATTGGCTGAAAGTTGGCGGCGCCCTGCGCGACGCCTGCGGGGCCAAGGCGGGGGAACCGGTTGCGCTGGAAATCGCCCCGATGGCGCAGGAACCGGAACCCACGCTGCCGCCGGATTTCCACAAGGCGCTGGCGGCATCGGTGGAAGCCCGCGAGGTGTGGGATGCCACCACCACGCTGGCCCGGATCGACTGGATCCACTGGATCGAATCGGCAAAGCAGGCCAAGACCCGCAAGAGCCGCATCGAAAGCGCCTGCGACATGCTGGCTTCCGGCAAGAAGCGGGTGTGCTGTTTCGATCCTTCCGGTTTCTACAGCAAGAGTCTCGCGGCTCCCGTGGCCGCTACGGACGAATAGCGTCAGCCATCGCCTCACCGGCGAATCCCATCTGCCGCCACGCCTCGAACACGGCTACGGCGACCGCATTGGAAAGGTTGAGGCTGCGGTTGCCGGGCCGCATCGGCAGGCGCAGGCGCTGTCCGCCGGGAACCACATCGAGCACATCCGCCGGCAGGCCACGGGTTTCCGGGCCGAACAGCAGCGCATCGTCCGGGCCGTAGTCCACTGCGTCGTAACGGCGGCTGGCGCGGGTGGTGAACGCGAACAACCGGGCCGGCCTTGCACTGGCAAGGAAGGCATCGAGGCTGGTGTGGACGTCCAGCCGGGCGAATTCGTGGTAATCCAGCCCGGCGCGGCGCAGTTTGGCATCGTCGAGCGCAAAGCCCAGCGGTTCGATCAGATGCAGCCGCGCGCCGCTATTGGCGCACAGGCGGATCACGTTACCGGTGTTGGGCGGGATCTCCGGCTGGTACAGAACGACATGCAACATTCCCCGATTCGCCTCCGTCTCGCCCGGTTTCCATCCGATGCGCAAGTTTATAGTTGGCACGGAAAGGACGACCAAAGGTTGCACGAATCCATGTCCAACGAACATACCTGCCGCGGCGATCGCGCATGAACTGGGCCTGGCTCACGCCGCTGGGCAATGCCCTGCTGCTGGTGCCGCTGATGGCGGTGACGGTACTGGCGCTGCTGTGGCGCGCGCGCGGCCAGCGGCGCGAGGTGCTGCGCTGGCCTCTGGCGCTGCTGGCGGCGGTCGCATTGGTGGCGGCGAGCAAGATCGCTTTCTACGGTTTCGGCTTCGGCGTGAAATCGTGGAACCTCACCGGCTATTCCGGCCATGCCGTGGTGGCGCTGGGGTTCTGGCCGGTATTCCTGATGCTGCTCGTGCCGGTGCGGATGATCACGCTGCGCACGTTGCTGATGCTGGCGGGCGTGGCGCTGGGCCTGGCCGTGGGGTATTCGCGTATTGCGCTGGGCGCGCATCCGCCGTCGGAAGTGCTGGTCGGTGCCATCCTCGGCGGGCTGGTGGCCGCCGTGGGCGTGGGCCACCTGCTGCGATTGCAACTGGGCACGCCGGTGGCAGTGGCGCTGCTGGCGGCGATGGTCGCGCTGCCGCTGTGGAAGCCGGAATGGATCAGCGCGCACCTGCCGTCCGAGCGCTGGTTCGCGCGTATCGGCACGGAGCTTTCGGGCCGGGAAAAACCCTATCGCCGCGCCACCTGGCTGCGCGAAGGCCGCCTCGTCAGCGTGCCGGGCGCGGCTCAGCCGCGCCCATAGACATCCTCGAAGCGCACGATGTCGTCCTCGCCCAGGTAGCTGCCGGACTGCACTTCG
>CAZHXV010000071.1:8750-12954 GCA_964536455.1 uncultured Aquimonas sp. | reverse complement strand
GGCGGCACACGCTACCAGGAGAACGTGCAGACCACGCTGATCCCGGCGGGCGGCGCGATGATCGCGGACTTCCATCTGGAAGTGCCGGGCAGCTACGTGCTGGTGGATCATTCCATCTTCCGCGCCTTCAACAAGGGTGCGCTGGGCATCCTGAAGGTGGATGGGCCGGAGAACCTGGCGATCTATTCGGGCAAGGAGGTGGATTCGGTGTACCTGGGCGACAAGGTGGCCAGTCTGGCCCCGGTTCAACAGGCCGCGCGCTCGGATGCCGCCGGCACGCTCTCGCTCAAGGAACAGGTGGACGCGGGCCGGGCGCTCTACACCGGCACCTGCTCGGTCTGCCATCAGGACAGCGGCGAAGGCCTGGCGAGCGTGTTCCCGCCGCTGGCCAAATCCGACTACCTGGCCGCGCTCAGCAACGAGCAGCTCATCGGTATCGTGCTCAATGGCCTCACCGGCAAGCTGAAAGTGAACGGCCACGAGTACGATTCGGTGATGCCGCCGATGAGCCAGCTCACGGACGACGACGTGGCCAACATCCTCACCTTCGTGAAGAACACCTGGGACAACGGCGGCGGCCAGATCGAAAAGGGCGACGTGGCCCGGATTCGCGCTTCGACGCCACGCTCGGAAGGCGCGGCGCACTGAGGCCGGGATGAAATCCGCATGGCTCGCGCTGTTGCTGCTCTTCGCGTCCGCGAATGCGGGCGGGGGGGCCGGCAGATGGGTCGCGCTGCCGGGCGCGCAGGATTTCTCGTCGGCGCTGCGCTACGAGGATACCGACGGAACGGTTCGGGTCGCGCCCTTCGAACTGATGGCGCGGCCCGTGACCAACGCCCAGTTCCTCGCCTTCGTCGTCGCCCATCCGCACTGGCGGCGCGGGCAAGCGCCGCCGATCTTCGCCGAGGCGCGCTATCTGGAACACTGGCGCGGGCCGCTGGATCTGGGCGATGCCGCCCGCCCGCAACAGCCGGTCACGCGCGTGAGCTGGTTCGCCGCCAGCGCCTTCTGCGAAGCGCAGGGCGCGCGCCTGCCGACCTGGGCCGAATGGGAAGTGGCCGCCGCGGCGGACGAAACCCGGCGCGACGCGCGCAGCGATCCGGCCTGGCGCGAACGCATCCTGGCCTGGTACGGACGCCCATCGAACCAGGCGCTGCCCGATGTGGGACAAGGCGCGCCCAGCATCGATGGCGTGTACGATCTGCACGGGCTGGTCTGGGAATGGGTGGAGGACTACGCCGCGATGCTGGTCTCCGCCGACAACCGCGACCAATCTGACCCCGACCGCCTGCGCTTCTGCGGTGCGGGCGCGCTTTCCACCGACGACCGTGAGAACTACGCCGTGCTGATGCGCATCGCGATGCTTTCCGCGCTGGAAGCCGAACACGTCACCGCCAACCTGGGCTTCCGCTGCGCGCGCGACGCCACTGGAGCCGCGCCATGATCCGTTTCGCATCGCTGCTGCTTCTGGCGCTGCTGGCCGCATCGCATCCTGCCAGATGCGAGGAAGCCGCGTTGCCGCCGGATTCGGTCTATCACCTGGATGCGCACTTCAGCGATCAGGCCGGGCGCGAATTCACCTTCACGCAGCAACGCGGCAAGGTGCAACTGGTGGCGATGTTCTACACCTCCTGCCGCTACGTCTGCCCGCTGATCGTGGACAGCGCCAAGGGCGTGGAACGCGCGCTGGACGAGGACGAACGCGAACGCCTGAACATCCTGCTGGTGAGCCTGGACCCAGCGCGCGACGATACCGCCGCGCTGCGCAGCGTGGCCGAAAAACGCAAACTCGACCCGGCGCGCTGGACACTGGCGAGTACCGGCGAAGACAACGTGCGCCGCCTCGCCGCGCTGCTGGGCGTGCGCTACCGCGCCCTGGCCGATGGCGAATTCAACCACACCAGTTCGCTGGTATTGCTCGATGCCCAGGGCCGGCGTGTGGCGACCACCACCAAGCTCGGCAGCGTGCCGGATCCAGCGTTCGTCGAGCAGGTACGCGCTGCGCTGGCGGCTGCGTCTTCATTGGCGGAATAGGACGCTGCGCTTCCCCCGGAAACCGGACGCTGGCGTGCGTCAGAACGGCTTGTCGTCCGGCAGGCCCTGCATCGCGCGCAGCGCTTCGGCGAAGGCGCGGGATTCGTCGTCCTCGAAGCTGCCGGCCAGCTTGGCGATGTCGCCGGGCAGCGGCGGCTCGGGCTGCACCATGCCGAGGGCCTCCTTGATGAGGCGCAGGATCACGTCGTTGATCGGCCAGCCGCGCTCGCGCGCGATCCGCTTGATGCGGTCGGCGACTTGGGGGTCGATATCGCGGACGAGGAAATCGGGCATGAGGCGATGATAGCGACAATCCTGAAGCCAAACGGCCCCGGACAAGAAAAAACGTGAGCGCACCGACCGGCGACCAAACCTGCTGCCGGCCTGAGCGGGTAGCATAGCTGCATGACGCCACCTGCCTCGTCCCTGCCCGGCCGGCTTCCCGCCTGGATCAGACCCTACGTCGAATCGGCCCCGCTCGGGGCGCTGCTGCTGGGCATGTCGTCCGGGTTTCCGTACGCGATGATCGGCGCGACGCTGACCACGCGGCTGGCGCAGGATGGCGTGCAGAAGAGCAGCATCACCGCGTTCTCGCTCGCGTTCCTGGTCTATAACTTCAAGTTCCTGTGGGCACCGCTGGTGGACAGCGTGCGCCTGCCCGTCGTCGGGCGCTTCGGCCAGCGCCGTTCATGGCTGTGGCTGGCCGCTGCGATGGCGGCGGCGGCGGTGGCCCTGCTTGGCATGGCGCCCGCGTCCGACTTGCGCCTGGTGGCGCTGGCCGCGATCCTGACCGGCTTCGCCGGGGCCACCTTCGACATCGTGATCGACGCCTACCGGATCGAAACCCTGCAACCGCACCAGTTGGGCACGGGCTCGGGCATGTCGCAGTACGGCTGGCGCATTGGCTCGGTCTGCGCCGGGGCGTTGGCGCTGATGGTGGCGCAGCATTCGAGCTGGTCGCTGGCCTACCTGCTGTGCACGGTGTTCGTGCTGCCCGCCGTGATCGCCAGTCTCTGGCTCGGCGAGCCTGCGCGCCGCCGCGCGCCGGCTCCGCGCCGCAGCCTTGCGGCGGTACGCCAGGCGGTGATCGCGCCGCTGGCCGAATTCCTGCGGCGGCGCGGAGCCTGGTTGGTGCTGTGTTTCGTGCTGCTGCACAAGATCGGCGACACCTTGGCGAACCTGACGCTGCGGCTGTTGTTCAACGACCTGGGTTTCAGCAATCAGGAAATCGCGACCTACGACGTGGGCTACGGCTTCATCGCCTACCTGGCCGGCATCTTCGCCGGCGGCGCGCTGTATGCCCGGCTGGGCATGAAGCGCGCGATGCTGCTGAGCCTGGTGCTGATGTGCGTCTCCAACCTCTCGTTCGCGGCGTTGGCGCTGATCGGACACAGCAACCTGGCGCTGACGCTTTCCATTGGCTTTGAGAACTTCGCCAGCGGCATCGGCGGCGTGGTGGTGGTGGCCTACCTCTCGGCGCTGTGCAACCTGTCGTTCACCGCCACCCAGTTCGCGCTGCTGTCGGCGGCCTCGTCCATCGTCGGGCGCATCGTCACCGGCACCACGGCGGGCGGGTTGATCGAACGCATGGGCTACGTGAACTTCTACGTGCTCACCACGCTCATCGCGTTGCCGGGCGTGCTGCTGTTCTGGTGGATGAGCCATCGCGGGCTGGTGGAGAGCAGCATCGCCGAAGCCGACGTGCGCGCGGCGGCGGACGGTCAATCCGCGTAATCCACCACGAACGGCGCGTGATCGGAGAAGCGCGGCTCGCGGAAGATTGCGCAGCCACCGAGTTTTCCGCGCAGCGAAGGCGTGGCGAGCTGGTAATCGATGCGCCAGCCCACATCGTTGGCGCGCGCTGCGCCGCGATTGCTCCACCAGGTGTAGTCCTGCCCTTCCGGGTTCAGTTCGCGATAGGTATCCACCCAGCCTTTTTCCACCATCGCGTTGAGCCAGGCGCGCTCTTCCGGCAGACAACCGGAGTTCTTCTGGTTCGATGTCCAGTTCTTGATGTCGAGCCTTGAGCGGACGATGTTCCAGTCTCCGCACAATACGTAATCGCGGCCGCTGGAGAGCCAGGATTCGAGGATCGGCCCGAGCCAGTCCATGATCGCGAACTTGAAGCCCTGGCGCTCCTCGCCGGAGGAGCCGGACGGGATGTAGAACG
>CAZHXV010000071.1:8493-8740 GCA_964536455.1 uncultured Aquimonas sp. | reverse complement strand
TCGAAATCGGTGCGTCCAAGCGCAGTGCGCACTTCGTCCGGTTCGCGCCGGCTGTAGATCGCCACGCCGCTGTAGCCCTTCTTCGTGCTCGCATCGCGGAAGAAAGCGCGGTAGCCAGACAGGCGGAAACTCTCGTCCAACTGGTGCTCCTGCGCCTTGGTTTCCTGCAGGCAGAGCACATCCGCCTGCTGTTGCAGGAACCACGGGAAGAAACCCTTGTTCGCCGCCGAGCGGATGCCGTTGGCGT
>CAZHXV010000071.1:0-8483 GCA_964536455.1 uncultured Aquimonas sp. | reverse complement strand
GCTGATGATGCGCATGGAAGGCCCTGGCGCGATGCGTGGCTACGAAGTGTAGCGTTGCAGTGCAGCTTCATGCCCCGAGCCAAGGCGACTATGCTCGGCGGAACCCCCGAAGGAGGCCCCCCATGCGCAGCCGTTACCGCATCGCCCTGCCCGATCCTGCCCGCGCGCACGGCGCGATCCCGTCCCTGTCCTTCACCGCGAACGGTGCGGAGGCCTTCGCCGAGCAGTTGCAGGCGGCCTTGCGCGGGCCGGAGCTGTTCGAGCGCTGGTGCGCCTTGCAGGACGACCCGGACGGCGTGGATACGGGGCTTGGCGCGATCGATCCACAAGCGCAGGTGAAGGGCGAACAGCACGATCTGGCGATCGAGCTGGTGGTGGAAACCTCCCTGCCCGGCAGCGTGCTGCAACTGCGCCTGCACTGGCTGGCCGGAAGCCACTGGCAGTTGCGCGACGTGAGCGCGGCCTGAGAGCCTGTTCACGATCCTGACGCGGTACCGCTCCGACGACCGCCCCGGAACCAAAGCATTGCGAATTGTTACGGGGCAGAGGAAACTCCCCGGATCAGAGGGAGAACGCTGCGCCGTGAGCTGGTTCGATTCGATCAAACAACTACTGGGGCGCGGCCAGGCACCTGCCTCGGCCGATACCGGCAGGACGCTGCCCCGTTCCGAATTGCCCACCGCGCCTGCGCCGGCGGTTCCTGTGGTCGTTCCGGTCGCCGAAACGCCGCCAGGCACGCCGGAAATACCGGAACAGGGCGCACCGGGCGGGAAGGAGCGGCGCGAGCACGACCGCGTCACTCCGCCGCGCGGCACCAAGGTGTTGATCGTGGACGATTCCCCCACCATCGTGGCGCTGTTGCGCCGGATGCTGATACAGAACAACTACGACGTGGGCGAGGCCGGGGATGCCGAATCGGCATTGGCGAAAGTGCCGGAGTTCGAGCCGGACCTGATCTTCCTGGACATCGTACTGCCCGGCATGAACGGCTTCGAGGCGCTGCGCCGGCTGCGCCGCAATCCGGATACGCGCCATATCCCGGTCATCATGATCAGCGGCAACGAACTGGCCACCGAGCAGTTCTACGCCCAGCGCATCGGCGCGGACGACTTCATGAAAAAGCCGTTCAGCCGCTCGGAAGTGTTCCTGCGGATCGAGAAACTGCTCGGCCCGGATCGGATGCCGCACCGCGCCATTCCCGCCGCCAGCCCTTCGCCAGTGGAATAACGCGGCGCGCTACTGCGGCAGGACGATTTCCGCCGCCACGCCGAGGTGATCGGAGAACCATCCGGACAGCGCCCAGCGGTTGCGGATAAGCACGCCGCCGGAAACCAGGATGTGGTCGATGGCGCGGCTGGGCCGCCAGCTCGGGAACGAAGGCAGGCGATGATGCGCTTCGGGCGCCTGGAGCGAGGTGGCGCGGTAGATCGGCGCCATTTCGGCGGAGTCGGATTCGCAGTTGAAATCGCCCATCAACACCTTGTGGCCCACGCCGGCCAGCAACTCGCCGAGGAACGCCACCTGTGCCGCGCGCGCCTTGGGGCTGAGCGAGAGGTGGGCGATGGCGATGGTGAGGCTGTCTGCGCCCTCGCCATAGCGCACCAGCATCGCGCCGCGGCCGGGAATGCGGCTGGGCAGCGGGTAATCGTGCACTTCGTCCGGTTCGCGCCGCGACAGCAGGCCGTTGGCGCTGGCCGCCACGCCGCCGACGCGGCGGTTCGGCTGGTGGCTCCAGAACGGGAATCCGGCGCGCTCGGCCAGGTAATGGGTCTGGTTGAGGAAGCCCGAACGCAGCGAGCCGGCATCGCTCTCCTGCAAGCCCACGACATCGAACTCGGCGGCATGGCCGGCCAGCGTATCGAGGTTGCTGCGCTTCTCGCGGCTGGGCAGCACGTGGCACCAGGGCCGGGTGACGTAATCCCGGTAGGCGCGCGTGCTGGCGCCGGCCTGGATGTTGGCGCTCATCAGCCGCAGACGGCGATCGTCCGCGGCTTGCGCTTGCACTGGCTGGGCCGAGGTATCCACGGCAGGAAAACTATGGCCGTTGCAGGCCACTTGCAAGACGCTTACTTGCCCGCCTGCGCGGCTCGTTCCTTCTCCACGAGGAAATCGACCACTTCCAACAGCCGGGGAAATCCGCCTTCGCGCGGGGCCAGCACCTTGTACTTGCCGGCAACGATCACCGTCGGGGTGGCATCCACGCCATAAGCCACCGCCCTTTGGCGCGCATCGGAAACCTTGTCGCCGACCGGGAAGCTTTCGATGGTGGACAGGAACTGCGCCTTGTCCACGCCGTGTTCGGCGTAGAAACCGGCGATATCTTCCATGTTCCTGACCGGGATGCGCTCCACGTGCAGCGCTTCGAACAGCGCATCGTGCGTGAGGTCGGCCACGCCCATGGTAAGGGCCGTGTAATACACCCTGGCGTAGGCATCCCAGATGCCGCCGAACGCTGCCGGCAGCAGCTCGAGCTTCACGTCCGGCTTCTGCTCCTTGGCCCAGCGGCTGAGGTACGGCGCAAAGTGCGCGCAGTGCGGACAGGAATAGCCGAACACCTCGACCACTTCGATCTGCTTGCCGCTGCGGGTCTGCACCGGCGGGTCGATCACGGTGTATTCGCGGCCTTCCACGAACTCCGGCCGGGCGGGCGCCGCGGTCTTTTCGGGTGCCGCATCCTGGGCAGCGGCAAGGCTGGCCACCAGGGACATCACGGCAGCCAGCAGGAAGGCGGAACGAGGGAAACGGAAAGTCATCGCAGGATCTCCGGGAAACATGGGCGGACATGCGGACGAGCGCACGGCCCGGTACAGACAACGGGCAAAGGCAAAGGTTCGCCGCCCGGCGGGTTTACTGCGTTGGCAGCTCCTGCGCGGCCAGTTCCTTGTCGATCAGCCAGCGCGCCGTGCGCAGCATGCCCTGATGGCCGCCCTCGGCCGTGGAAACGACGCGGTATTTGCCGCCGACCACCAGCGTCGGCGTGCCCTCGATGCCCCAGCGCGGCAGCGTCTTCTGGCTGCGCGCGATCTGCGCGTTCACCGAAAACGACTTCATCGCCGCCTCCAGCGCCGCTGCGTCCACGCCCAGATCCTTGTAGAGGGCGATCACTTCCTCGGCCTTGCCGGTCTTGAGCTTGTGATCCTCGGCCATCGCCTTGAACACGGCGGCATGTACCTTTTCCTGCGCGCCCAGCGCCTGCGAGGCGTAGAACGCCCGGGCGATCTGTTCGAACGCGCCGAAAGACGTGGGCACATAGACGAACTTCGCCTTTTCCGGCAGCGACGCCTTCCACGCCGGGATCAGCGGATCGAGCCTGGCGCAGTGGATGCAGGTATAGCTGAACACCTCGGCCACTTCGACCGTACCTGGCGCCTGGTTCAGCGGCTGCGGTGGATCGATGTACTGGTAATCCACGCCTTCCTTCGGCGCGGGGCCGCTGGAAGCATCAAGCGCGGGCTGCGCCGCTTCGCCCTGGGTGGCGGCGGGTGCAGGCTGCTCCGGAGCAGCCGGTGCGGGAGCGCCCGGTTCGGAGACCGTCGGTTCGGCAGGTTCCGCCGCTGCGGCAGTCTGCGCCACCGGAGCCTGTGCAGCGGGCGCAGGCTCCTTCCCGCAGGCCGCGAGCGCAAGCGCGGCGGCGATCAGCCATGCGCCGTGCAGGCCACGCGCAATCACTTGCCGGCCCCGGCAACCGCCTGGGCGGCGTGCAAACCTTCGATATAGCTGGACAGGGAGGCGATTTCCTCGTCGGTGAGCTGTTTGGCGACATCCAGCATGATCGTGTTGGCGTTCGCTTCCTTGCCGAACGGCAGGCCGCTGCGGAAATCGGCGAGCTTCAGCGTCGTGTAGGCCGAATGCTGGCCCGCCACCGCCGGATAGGCGCTGCCCGGATTGCCGCGCCCGCTCGGGCCGTGGCAGGCCATGCAGGCCGGAATGCCGCGTTCCATGTCGCCGCCGCGATAAAGCGCCTCGCCCACTTCGTAGAACTTGCGGCCCTGGTTGGGGCCTTCGACGATCTGGCTGTCGTCGGCAATGCCGGACACCGCCTTCTGCGTGGCGAAATAGGCCCCGATGTCGCGCATGTCCTGCGGCGTCAGGATGCTGGAGAAACCGAGCATGATGGCATTGTCTCGGCTGCTGTCCTTGAACAGGGCGAGCTGGCGCGCCAGGTAGGTTTCGTGCTGCCCGGCGATCTTGGGGTACTGCGGATCGGCGGAATTGCCGTCGGCCCCGTGGCAGGCGGCGCAGGCGGCGGCCTCGTCCGCGCCGGCGGCGGCATCGCCCGGCACGGCAGGCGTATCGGATTCGGCCAGCGGCTGCACCGCGGCGGCTTCCGTCTCCGGCGCGGCCGTCACTTGCACCGGGGCTTCCTGAGCGCGGGATTCCTGCAAGAGCAGCGGCTGCGCCAGAACCAGCCCCAGGGCGGCGGTTGCGACCATGCCAAAATAGCGCCGATGACTCATACACTTCTCCGCGAAGATTCGTCCGATGGGCCGGGCAGATGCCATTGCCGTCCGATAGGTGCGAAGACGCCGGAAACATCGTGCATTGCGATGCGGGCCGGGCGGCTGGGCTGGGCGGCAACGGGTCGCTGACCCGGCGATGCTGAAACATCCGGATTATTCCAGCCGGCCCCATGCCGGTCAACGAAACAAGGCTCAAGACATGTCCGAACCCCATACGCCCCCCAACCGGCTGCGCGAGGCGCGCTACCTCAAAAGCGTGCACGAACTGCCGCAGCTCCCTTCCGGCGACGGCATCGAAGTCGCCATCGCAGGGCGCTCCAATGCCGGAAAATCCAGCGCCATCAATGCCATCGCCGACCAGAACAGCCTGGCCCGCACCAGCCGCACGCCGGGGCGCACGCAACAACTGGTGTTCTTCGAGGCGGCGGCGGGCAAGTACCTGGTCGATCTGCCCGGCTACGGCTACGCCAAGGTGCCGCCATCGCTGCGCGACCACTGGCAAACCCTGATCGACCGCTACTTCACCACCCGGCAAGCGCTGCGCGGGCTGGTCGTGGTGATGGACATCCGCCATCCGTTGCGCGATTTCGATCAACGGATGCTGGCCTACGGCGCAGCGCGCGGGCTGGCCTGCCATTGTCTTCTGACCAAGGCCGACAAGCTGCCGCGCGGGCAGCAGAGCAAAGCGCTGCTGGAAACCCGCCGCACGCTGGGCAAGGCGGCGTCGGTGCAGTTGTTTTCGGCGGAATCCCGGCTCGGCGTGGAAGAGGCCCGCAACGTGCTTGCCGGCTGGCTGGAGCTGTAACGAGGCCTCCGCGCCGGTTCGCAATTTCGTTTCCGATCAGGTCGCCGCGTCGAACAGCCGCCCCACCGCCGAACTGGCCGCCATCGCCAGCAGACCCCAGAACGCGACACGCAATGCGCCGCGAGGTATCGAAGCGCCGCCGAACCAGGCCGCGACCGCGCCAGAGAGCAACAGGCCCAGCGTGGCCGCCACCATCACCACGTCGTCGATGCGCGATCGCGGCGCGAGCAGCGTGGCGATGAGAGGCAGCAGCGCCCCGCAGGAAAATGCGATGGCCGACGAGGCCGCCGCCTGGAGCGGACGGGCGCGCAACGTCGGCGTGATCCCCAGCTCGTCGCGGGCGTGGGCGGCCAACGCGCCGCTGGCGGTGAGCTGCTCGGCCACCTTGCGCGCCAGGTCGGGATCCAATCCGCGCCTTCGGTAGATGTCCGTCAATTCCGTCAGCTCGTCCTCGGGGTAATGCCGCAACTCCTGTCGCTCCTGCGCCAGATCGGCGGCTTCCACGTCCGCCTGCGACTTCACCGATACGTATTCCCCCGCCGCCATCGACATCGCACCGGAAACCAGCCCGGCAATCCCGGCCACTACGATGGCCTCCCTCGCCGCACCGCTGGCGGCCACGCCTACGATCAGTGCCGCGGTCGAAACGATGCCGTCGTTCGCCCCCAGAACGGCCGCGCGCAGCCAACCGGCCCGGTGGCTGCGATGATGGCTGAGATAGGGCTCCTGCATGACGCTGGACTCCGGGAACGGCGTGCCGGATGGTAACGCCACCGGCAAGTCCGCCTCAGACCGCACCACCTCTTCCATCCGCTTACAATCCAGGCCCCAACCGCATGGAAGCCGCCGCATGTCGTCGCCACCGAACGAGCGCGCGCTCGAACAGGACATCACCACCGATCTGCGCGATCGCCTGAGCTACGGCGGGTATCTGAAACTGGACACCTTGCTGTCCGCGCAGACGCCGTTGTCCGATCCGCCCTTCCACGACGAAATGCTGTTCATCGTGCAGCACCAGACCAGCGAGCTATGGCTGAAGCTGATGATCCACGAACTGCGCGGGGTGATCGGCCAGTTGCAGCGCGACGAGGTCGATCCGGCGCTGAAGATGCTCTCGCGCGTGGAGACCATCCAGCACCAGCTCACCTCGCAATGGTCGGTGCTGGAAACCCTCACGCCATCGGATTACCTCGCCTTCCGCCACGTGCTGGGCTCGTCCTCGGGTTTCCAGTCGCTGCAGTACCGCATCGTCGAATTCATGCTCGGCAACAAGAACGCGGCGATGCTCAAGGTGTTCGAGCACGATGCCGCCTCGCTGGCGCAACTGGAAGACGCCTGGCGCGCGCCGAGCCTGTACGACGTATTCCTCGCCTGGCTCGCGCGGCGCGGCCACGCAGTACCCGCCACCGTACTGGAACGCGATGTTTCCAGGCCGCACCAGCACTGCGCCGAACTGGTGCCGGTGTACCGCCGCATCTACGAGAACACCGATGCGCACTGGGAGGAATACCACCTGTGCGAACAACTGGTGGATCTGGAAACCAACTTCCAGGTCTGGCGCTTCCGCCACATGAAGACGGTGGAGCGCATCATCGGCTACCGGCGCGGCACCGGCGGCTCCTCCGGCGTCGCGTTCCTGCGCCGCGCGCTCGATCTCACCTTCTTCCCGGAACTGTTCGAGGTGCGCAGCGTGCTGGGCACCCCGCCGTGACGCCTTCCTCTACGCCGCGCCACGTTTGACGCGGACGGCGTCTGCGGTTACACAAAGCCTTCGACCATCCATTCCGCCCGTGGGGGACACCGGCGGATATTTCCCAGAACGCAGCCACAGGAGAAAACCGCATGAGCGGTGCAGCATCCGTATCCACGCCGGCCCAGCCGCCGGAATTCGCCCAGTTGATGGGCCATCCGCGTCCCTTGTGGATGCTGTTCATGACCGAGTTCTGGGAGCGCTTCGCGTTCTATGGCATCCGCTGGGCGCTGGTGCTGTACATCGTGGCGCAATTCCACGGCGGCAGCGGTACCGGCGAGGCACCGGCCAACCAGACTTACGGTGCCTATCTCGCGCTGGTGTACGCGGCGGCGATCTTCGGCGGCTATGTCGCAGACCGGATCATCGGGTACCAGCGATCGATTCTGGTGGGCGCGGTCATCATGGCCGCAGGCTTGTTCATGATTGCGATGCCGGACGAAAACATCTTCAAGCTTGGCCTTGCAACGATCATTGCCGGCAACGGCCTGTTCAAACCCAACATCTCCACCATGGTCGGCAAGCTCTACTCGGTGGGCGATGAGCGCCGGGATTCGGGCTTCACGCTGTTCTACATGGGCATCAACCTCGGCGCGATGCTCGCGCCGCTGCTGACTGGCTGGCTGGCCGAGCACATGCTCGGCGGCACGCCGGGGATGCCGGCCTACAAGGTCGTATTCATCGCCTCGGGCGTCGGTATGCTGTTGAGTCTGGTGTGGTTCTGGTTTGGCCGCAAGCAGCTCAAGGACATCGGCCGCCCACCGCAGGGCGCGGAAGGTTTGGCGCGCGTGGCGATGACCGTGGTCGGTGCGCTCGTTGCAATTCCGGTGATCTACTTCCTGCTCGCAATGGGCGCAAGTTCGTTGCAGTGGGTACTTACCGCGATGTTCGTCGGCCTCGCCGTGATGCTCTTGATCGAGGGCGTGCGCGAAGGCGCGGTGTCGCGCGACAAAACGATCGCCATGCTTATCATCTTCGCGTTCAACGTGCTGTTCTGGATGTTCTTCGAGCAGGCTGGCAGTTCCTTCAGCTTCCTCTCCGACAAGATCGTCGACCGCGAGTTCGGAGATACATTCATTGCAGCGAAGTGGCTTAACGCATTGAGTCTGCTGACGATTATTACTTCGGCACTTCTTCTCGCGCGATATATCAGGAAGGAATCGGTATTGCGCGAGAAGATTGCGATTCCGGTTCTGATCGTGATCGCAATCCTCGCCATCGCGCTCATCGGTACGAATGTGGGCGGTTGGGTGTGGCCCAACGCGTGGTTCCAGTCAGTGAACTCGCTGGCCATCATCACGCTCGCGCCGGTGCTGGCGTGGCTATGGGTGAGGATGGGCAAGAACAACCCGTCGATTCCGCGTAAGTTCGGCCTCGGTCTGGTCTTCAACGGCTTGGCCTTCCTGCTGCTGATGTTCGCGCTTTCGAGTCTGGTCAACGGCGCCGGCAAGATTCCGTTCTGGACGCT
>CAZHXV010000070.1:2376-13067 GCA_964536455.1 uncultured Aquimonas sp. | reverse complement strand
CTGCCGATCGTGTCCTTCGGCCATGCCGGCAACGGCAACCTGCACGTCAACATCATGTATCGCCCGGACGATGCGTCCGAATCCGAGCGCGCGCAGGCCGCGCTGCCGCGGCTGTTCGAGCTGGTGCTGGCGCTGGGAGGCACGCTGTCGGGCGAGCACGGCATCGGCGTGGCCAAGCGCGACTGGATGTCCCGCGCCTTCGATGCGCCGACGCTGGCGGCGATGCGCGCGGTGAAGGCGGCGCTGGATCCGGACGGGATCCTGAATCCGGGCAAGGTGCTGCCGCCCGAGGCCAGGTAGGAGGCCCGCCGCCGGCTCCCGGCGCAACGGTGGCCGAGTAGCGGCGACAGACGCAGTCCGGACTTCGTAACTATGCTTCCCAGAAGCGGCCACGTCATGGTTTCCAGCACGCTCTGCAGCCGGTTCTTTGTTGCCTGAAAACCCCTGTTTTCCAGGCGTAGTGCGCCAGTGATTCTGGCGCCGGATCGCTCAAGGCCTGTCGCCGCCGAATCATGCGCGTCGGTGAGTTAGCGTGAATGATCGGGGCTTGCGCCGTCCCTACAATTCCGGGTTGCGTGCGGACATGGCGTCCGCATTGCGATGAATTTTCGTATCCGGGAAAAAACATGCGCATCGGCATTGTGTTGGGTTGGATGATCGCCGCCGTACTGGCGTTCGGCGGCGAGGAAGCGGCATCCCAGGTATTGGCCAAGTCGGCGATCAACGTGGATGCCGGCAATACCAAAGCGGTGGGGGCCAGCTTCGGCTACCGCCTCACCTACAGTTGCAGCAGCACCAGCGGGCCGTGCCTCAATGCCGAAGTGGTCGATCTGCTGCCGGCCGAAGTGCAGTACCTCTCCACCGTGCCCGCTTCTCCCACGGGCGATGTGGCGGCGATCAACGTCACGCCCAACTACATGGGCACGGGCCGTACCCGCGTGCAGTTCGTGATGATTACGCCATTGCCGGCGGGCAATTCGGGCGATCTCATCGTCAACGTGCGCTTCCCCAATGGCAGCACGCCCAATGGCACCGTCGCCACCAACACGGCGGATGGCATCAATCTCGGGACGCCGCCGGGCACCTTCACCACGCCGCCGGTGAACGTGACGGCGGTGGCCGCGCTCACCGCCACGCTGCAGAAGACCCTGCAAACCGCGCCGGCCAACCTCGACATGCCCGAGACTTACCGCCTGCGCATCTCGGTGCCCAACGACAATGGCGGCCTCAACCTCACCGCGATCGGCCCGGTCGTCGATACCCTGCCGCCGGGCACGGTGTTCAACGGCGCCACGCCCGCCGCCGATTGCCAGCCGGGATGCGTCGGCACCACGCCTGCGACCCTCACCTGGACGGCGCCATGCAGCGTGCCGCTGGGGCCGGGCAACCAGTGCGACATTACCGTCAACGTCACCTTCCCCTCGGCCACGTTCCCGAGCGGCACCAGCGTCACCAACAGTTTCGTCGCCGACATCACCCCGCTCGGCGCGCCGCCGGTGCAGATCGGCCCGGGCAGCGCCACCCATCCGGTCACTACCTTCGTGCCGAGTCCGGGCATGACCCTGGCCAAGAACATGGTCGGCGGCACGCCGAATCCGCCGACGCTGAACCAGACCTTCTCCTATGAAATCGTGCCCGCCAACAACGGCAACGTGCCGCTCGACAACCTCGTCGTGATCGACACCCTGCCGGTGCAGATGCAGGTCGCCAGCGTCACCACCGGGGCCTACAACGGCTTGACCGACTTCGCCGCCGGCGAGGGCGTGCGCGTCTCCTACGAGAAGAATACGGCGCCAGGCGTGTTCACGCTGTGGGGCAGTTCCCCGAACACCACCACCAGCACCACACTGACCGCGCCGCCGCCGGGCCTGGGCGCGGGCGAATACCTCACTCGTATCCGCTGGCAATACGGCCAGGCCGCCGTGGGCATGAGCGCCTCGACCACGCCGCGCATCGCCGGGCAGATCGTCAATCCGGCCAACAATGGCAGCCCGGTGGCGTTTGGCGATGCGATCCAGAACTGCGTGGATTCCACCGCCGTCTATACCGCCGGGCCAACCAACGTGACCCGCAACGCCTGCCGCAATTTCGTCCTGAGCGGCCCCTTCGCGCAGCTGAACCCGGCCAAGGAAAACCTTTCCGGCGGCGGGCCGTTCAACCCCGGCCAGACCGTGAGCTGGCGTCTGCGCGTGCGCAGCGCGGCGCAATCCAGCGATCCGGTGGGGCTGGAATACATCGCTGTCGCCGATCTGCTGCCGGTCGATCTCCAGTTCGCGGGCTGGACGTTCGACGACCAGGGCACCGGCCTGCCGGCGCCGCAGCAGTTCCAGCAGATTCCCAACTACGCCGGCAGCGGGCGCACCCTGCTGCGCTGGCGCTGGAACGCCGGCTCCGGCAACCTGGGCGTGAACCAGCAGGTCTGGATCAATCTTTCCACCACGGTGCGCAACGGCGCGCCCTCGGGTGAGCTTTCCAACACCCTGCACTTGGGCCACGACGCACCGGGCCTGGCGCAGCGGTGCAGCGGCTCGTCGGCCGCCGATGCGCTGGATCTGGATGGCGACGGCAATACCATCGAAACCCTGTGTACCGCTTCTGGCGCGATCACGGTCGCCGGCATCGCGCAACTGGTTTCCAGCAAACAGGTCGAAGGCGTCTGCGCCGGCGGCACATTGCCCGGCGGCAGCCTGGATTACACCTTGCAGGTGCGGAACGTGGGCACCGTGCCGATGCAGGATTTCGTGCTGATCGACATCCTGCCCTTCGTCGGCGATACCGGCGTGCTCGACACCAACCCGCGCAATTCGGACTGGACGCCGCTGCTGGCCGCACCCATCGTGCCGCCGCCCGGCACCACGCTGTATTACTCCACCAGCGGCAATCCCTGCCGCGGCGAAGTCGGCGGCCCCGTTACCGGCTGCGATGCGCCGAACTGGAGCACCGTGCCGCCGACGCCGATCACCGATGCGCGTTCGTTCAAGATCGAGTTCGGCTCGCGCGTGGTGCAGCCCTTCGACACGCTGAGCTTCAGCTTCCCGATGACCACGCCCAGCAACGTCGCGCTGGGCCAGTTCGCCTACAACAGCTTCGCCTACCAGGCTGAACGCAGCGATGGCCTCGGGTCGCTCCGGGCCGAGCCGCAGAAGGTCGGCATCCAGCTCGGAACCTGTCCCGATGCGGCCTCGCTGGGCGATTACGTCTGGGCCGACGCCAACGCGGATGGCGTGCAGAACGACGGCCCGACCGGGTTGAACGGCATCCCCGTGTTCCTGTGGCAGCCGGGCAACGATGGCGTGCCGGGCACCGATGACGACGTACTGGTGTCTTCCACCGTCACCAGCCCCGGCCCGGACAGTGCGCCGGGCTGGTACAACTTCCCCGGCCTTGCGCCGTCGAGCTACTTCGTCTGCGTGGCGCTGCCGCCGACCTTCATGTTCAGCCCCGCCGATGCGGGCGGCGACGATGCGGCCGATTCGGACGCCAACCCCGCCACCGGCTGCGCGCCGGTGGCGACGCTGACCGCCGGCCAGCACAACCCGACCATCGATTTCGGCGTGGTGCCCACGCAACTGGCCGCGCTGGGCAACTACGTCTGGTTCGACCGCGACAGCGACGGCATCCAGAACGAGTCGCCCTACGACGGCGCCAACGGCGTCACCGTGCGGCTGTGGATCGACGATGGCGACAACGTGCCCGAACCTGGCACTGGCGACGTGCTGGCAGCGACCACGGTCACCGCCGACGACATCTACGGCGCGCCCGGCTACTACCTGTTCGATGGACTGGTGCCCGGCGTGCGGTATTTCGTCCAGTTCGTGCGACCGGCGGTGGCGACCGCGTTCACCAGCGCCAATGCCGGCAGCGACGATGCGCTGGATTCGGATGCGAACGTGGCCACCGGCGTCGCGCCGATGGTCGTGCTCGCGCCGAACGAATACAACCCGACCATCGACGCCGGCCTGATCGTGCCTTCCGGCACGCTCGCGCTCGGCGATCAGGTGTGGTTCGACACCAATACGCTCAACGATGGCGTGTTCCAGCCGGAGAACGGCGAGGCGGGCGTGGATGGCGTGCGCCTGGATCTGTACCGCGACGTGAACGGCGACGGCCTGCCGACGCTGGACGAGTTCCTCGCCACCACCGCCACCTACACCGCCGGCGGCTTCGCCGGGCGCTATCTGTTCGACGATCTGGCAGCGGGCGACTACATCGTCGTGGTGGCGCCTTCCAACTTCGTCGGCGGCGGCGCGCTGTTCGGCTACACCACGGCCACCGGCAACGACCCCGCGCCCGATCCGGACGACGACGTCAACGGCGACGACAACGGCACGCACCTGGGCGCGTTGATCGCCGCCCGCCCGGTCACCCTGACCGCCAATGGCGAACCCACGCATGAGGATGGCAACGCCAACACCAACCTGACCGTGGATTTCGGCTTCATCCCGCGCGATCCCGGCAATCCGACGCCGCTGCCGGAATACGACTACGGCGACGCGCCGGACGTGGGCGCGGGCAGCAGCGCGGGCAACTACCGCACCACCGCGCTCGACGACGGCGCCGCCCACCTGCTGGGCGTGCCGGGCGCGCCGTGGCTGGGCGCCTGCGTGGATGCGGACAGCGGCTTCAACCAGAACATCGCCGCCGATGCCGACGATCTCGCGCCGTCGGCCAGCACCTGGGGCACATGCACGAGCGCGGACGACGAGGATGGCGTCGCGTTCGCCTCCCCGGTGGTGCCCGGCCAGCCCGCCAGCTTCGCCGTTACTGCCGGCGGTGGCAGTGCCTGCGTGCTCAATGCCTGGGTGGACTGGAACCAGAACGGCGTGTTCGGCGATGCCGGCGAACAGATCGCCACGAACGTGAATATCCCGACCGGCACGACGACCACGCTCACCCCGGGCGTTCCGACGAACGCCGCGCCCGGCCTGACCTATGCCCGTTTCCGCTGCGCCTCCGTCGGCGGACTGACCTCCACCGGCCTGGCTCCGGATGGCGAAGTCGAGGACTACGCGCTCAGCGTGCTGGCCTACGACTACGGCGACGTGCCGGCCAGCTACGAAGCGGGCAATCCGGCACGCCACGACATCGACGTGCTGGATGCGGTGTATCTGGGAACCTGCGTGGATTTCGAGACCACCAACCAGCCCTCGGCCAATGCGGATGGCGACGACAACGGCATCAGCAGCATCGGCCGCGTCGGCCTGTGCCAGGACGATGAGGACGGCGTGACCCTGCCGCCCACCTTCGATGCCTGCTCCACCGCCAGCATCGGCATCGTCGCCAGCGGCGCGGCGCGGCTGGATGGCTGGATCGACTGGAACCGCAACGGCAGCTTCGATGCCGGCGAACAGATCGCCAGCAACGCTCCGCTCGTGACCGGCAACAACACGCTGAACGTGCCGGTGCCGTGCTCGGCAGTGCGCGGCGACACCTACGCGCGCTTCCGCATCAGTCGCACTGGTGGGATTGGCCCGACCGGCCCGGCGGCGGACGGCGAGGTGGAGGATTACCCGGCCACGGTGGCGCATTACGACTGGGGCGACCTGCCCGATACCGGCGCCGGCACCGGCGCGGGCAACTACCGCACACTGGCTTCCGACAACGGCCCCACGCACCGCATCGTGGATGGTCTGTACATGGGCGCCGGCGTGGATAACGAGGGCGACGGCCAGCCCGCGGCCAATGCCGATGGCGACGATCTGGCGGGCAGCCCGGACGACGAAGACGGCGTGACCATCGCCGATCTGGCCTTCGTCGGCGGCACGGCGGCGCAGGTGCGCATGGTGGCGACCAACACCAGCGGCGAAGCGGCGCGCGTGTGCGGCTTCATCGACTGGAACGGCGATGGCGATTTCGACGATGCCGGCGAAACCGCGCAACAGCCGGTTCCCAACGGCAGCAACGGCGCCACCTTCACGCTCGGCTTCGGCACCGTGCCGCTGAACGCGGCGGCGGCCAGCTATGCCCGTTTCCGCCTCGGCGGCACGGCGGGCGATTGCGATGCCAACGGCGCGGCCGATCGCGGCGAAGTGGAGGATTACCCGATCGCGGTGCGCTTCTACGACTTCGGCGACCTGCCCGACACCTACGGCACCACGCTGGCGAACAATGGCCCGCGCCACCGTATCGTGTCCGGCCTGTTCCTGGGAGCCACGGTCGATCCGGAAGGCGATGGCCAGCCCGACGCCACGGCCACCGGCGACGACACCAGCGCTATCGACGATGAGGACGGCATCGTGTTCTCCGTCGTTTACGACCTCGGCAGCCCCGCGCGCGTCACCGCCGTCGCCACCAACCAGACCGGCACGGCGGCCAGGGTGTGCGGCTTCATCGACTGGAACGACGATGGCGATTTCTCCGACGCCAGCGAAACCGCGCAGGTTCCGGTGCCGGCAGGCAGCAATGGCGGCAGTTTCGTGCTGGAGTTCGGCGACGTGCCGGTCGATGCGGTGGCCGCGCCGTATGCGCGCTTCCGCCTGTCCACCGATGCCGGCTGCTCGCCGCTGGGCGAGGCCGGCGACGGCGAAGTCGAGGACTACCGCATGACGACCAGTGGCGTGGGTGCGCTCTCGCTCGGCAACCAGGTATTCGAGGATCGCAACAACAACTGCACCTTCGATCCGGGCGAGCCGGGCATCGGCGGCATCGCCGTGCGCCTGTATCGCGACAGCGACAACGACGGCATCCCCGACGGCCCCGCCATCGCCAGCACCGTCACCGACGGCGCGGGCATCTACGGCTTCGTCGATCTGCTGCCGGATACCTATGTGGTCGAGATCGACCGTCCCGCCACGCACCTGGGTTCCACCGGCAGCGGCTTGCCTTATGCGGCGACCGGCCCCTGCGAACCGGCGGTCGATCCGGATGGCGATGTGGACAACGACGACAACGGCACCGATGCAGGTTCCATCACCCGCAGCCTGCCGGTTACCCTGGTGCCCGAAACCAAGCCCGGCCCACCGGATTCCGACACCAACCCGACGGTGGATTTCGGCTTGCTCGCCAACTTCGATCTTTCCCTGACCAAGGCGCTGGCTCCCGGCCAGGCGAGCACGGTGAGCAACGGCAGCGTGGTGAACTACCTCATCACCGTGACCAACGAAGGCACGGTTCCGGCCACCCAGATCCTGGTGATCGACCGCCTGCCATCCGGTACGCAACTGCAACATCCGGACTGGACGCTGTCCGCCGATGGCCGGTCGGCGCAGCGAACGATTCCCGGCCCGCTGCTGCCGGGAGAATCCGAGCAGCTGGAAATCTCGCTGCTCGTGACCTCCGCTGGCGGCGCGGTGAGCAATATCGCGGAAATCGGCGGTGCGCTCGACGACGACGGCAACCCCGGCACCGACATCGACTCCGCGCCGGACAACGAAAGCGACGGCGAAGACGATCAGGACAGCACGATGGTGTATGTCCCCTCGGCCCTGGTTCCCGTGAACGGAGCCTGGGCGCTGGCCGGATTGCTGCTGATGATGCTGGCCGTGGGTACGCTCCGGCTGCATCGGCGCGCCTGACCGATCCCGATCCGGCTCCGCGCGCATCTGCGGGGCCGGATCGGGGATGCTGCGGTAGGGATGGCGGCAGCCGCACCGTACTGCATGGGCTTGCCCTTCATTTTGCTTCGGGGGGCAGGTTTCCGAAGGCGATGGAAGCCGCATCCCCTCAAAGCGCCACCGCCCGCGCCACGAAGCGCAGCGGCCCGCCGGGCGCTATGGCGTCGAAGGGCCAGCAAGTGACCAGCCACAGTTCGTCCGCATCGGCGGCGGGTGCGATGCGCTGGGTGCGCGAGTCGGCGACGAAGCGTTCGGCGATGCGGTAGCGGGCGAGGGTTCCATCGGGGGTCTGCAACTGCACCTCGTCGCCGTCGGCCAGCGCCTGCAGGAAGGAGAAATGCGTGTCGCGGTGGCCGCTGACGATGGTGGTGCCGTGGCCACCGGGCGCGGCGCTGGCGGGCGACCAGCCGGGCCCGAAGGCCAAGGCCCGGCCGCTGTCCCCTGCCAGCACGATGCGTTCGATCGCGTGGCCGGGAACGGTGAGCCGGGCAACGGGAACGGTGTCGGCCCATGGCCAAGGCTTCACCGTTTCGCCGGTTTCGGCGCGATGGACGAAGGCGCGTTCCAGCAATGCCTGCGCCAGCGCCGCCTTGGCGTGGATGTAGCCGGCGTCGAGCGCGCACAGCATCGCGATGGCGAACAACGCCAGCGCGGGAAGTCTGCGGCGCCGGGCAAGCGTTACGGAAAAGCGGGCTGCTGTAGAGCCGGGCTTGCCCGGCTTGGGAGCTTCGGCGTGCGCGAAGTGCGAAGGCAGCCGGGCAAGCCCGGCTCTACGGGAAGGTTCCGCGTGCGGTGTCGCCGCCACGGGGCCGGGCTTGCCCGGCGCATCGCCATCGCGCTGGCTTTCCCGTGGGATCCAGTTCCGAAGCCCACACACGAAGGCCGTTTCCATCACGCACCTCCGCGTTTGCCCGGATACGCCAGCCAGGCTGCCAGCGCCAGCGCCAGCGCCGCCAGCAGCATCAGGCGCGAGGTGGTTCCGCCCTGGGCGAAGGCGAGCGCCTCATCCGGGCTGGCGTTGGCGAACTGCACCGATTGCAGCGGCGCGTTCTCCGGGCGGCTGGATTGTTTTTCCACCGCGACCAGGCTGGTGTAGCGCGTGACGATGGCGTGCGCGATGCCCAGTTCCACGATTTGCGGGCGGATCGTGGCTTCGTCCGTCGCGCCCTGCCGCAGCGCGTCTTCCAGCGCTTCCACCTTGTGCCGCGCGAACAGCCGGGCCACGCCTTGCGCACGCACGCCGCGGGAAAGTTCCAGCGTGGCGTTCCAGTCGCCCTGCGTGTTCCAGCCGCTGGCGCGCAACGTGCCGCCCGATGCCGGAAGGCGTGCGACGGCCAGCAGCGGTTCGCCGGCGTAGAGGTCGGGCAGGCTGCGCGGATAAATTTCCGCGCCCGCCGGCCAGCTCAGTGCGAGGTTGCCCAGGGCCGGGCGATCCAGCTTGGCGAACAGCGCGCTCATCTGCGTCTGCACGTCGCCGATGCTGCGGATGGTCAGTTGCGCACCGCGCCCGACCTGCGCGGCACGGCGCAGGAACCAGCCGTTCGGCGCGCTGCCGATGCCCACCGGGAACAGCCGCGCCTGGCCCAGCTCGCGCTCGATCAGCGCGATCAGCGCGGTCTCGTTCGAGACCCCGGCATCGGTGGCGAACACCACCTGCCGCACGTAGCCCGGCGCGGGCTCGCCGCGCAGCGCCAGGCTCAGCGCGGGCGACATTTCAGTGCCGCCGTCGGCGCGCAGTTGCGAGATCCAGCGCGCGGCCTGCGCGAGGAATTCGTCGCTGGCGGGCATGGCGTTGTCGAACAACTGGGTGGCGGTGGAGTTGAACTGGATCAGGTTGAAACGGTCGGTCGGGCGCAGGTGCGCCAGCGCCTCGACCAGCGCCGCGCGGGCCTGCTCGATGGCGGTGCCGTGCATCGAGCCGGAGGTGTCGATCACCAGGATCAGCTCGCGCGGCAAGGCCTGGATGGCCTGCGTGGGCGGCACCAGCATCGCGTAGGCATAGGTTTCCCCGTCCACCTGCTCCACGAACACCGCGCTGGCCGGTTCGATCTGCGGCACGGGCGTCCAGCGCAACGTGAAATCGCGGTCGGCCAGCACGGCCAGATCGGCCAACCATACCTTGAAGCGTTCGCCCTGCCGGTTCACCTCGATGCGGTGCGTGGGGCTTTCGACCTGCGCGATGGGCAGGCCCGGATTCAGATCGACGGAAAGCCCGACGATGGGCGGCAGCGCGCGCCGATCCGACGTGGCCGCATCGGCGGCGCGTGCCGCCTGTGGCGCTTCCTCGCCGTGCGTTTCTCCAACCCCGGAAGCGCGATAACGCGGCACCAGCGTCAACGGCAGCGTCACCGAAAACGCGCCATCGGCAAAACGCACGTTCTGCCAGTACTCGATGCGCACCTTCACGCGCTCGCCCGGCCCGATGTTGGCGACGCTGGTGCGGAACAGGTTGGGCCGCGCCTGTTCCACCAACCCGGCGGTCTGCCCCTGCGCGGCGGCGGCGCGGTAGATCGCCTGCGCCGCCTGTTTCTCGCGCACTTCGCCGACGATTTCCCGCTCGCCGACGGTGACGTGCAGCGTGCCCACCGCGGCCTCGTCCGGCAGCGGCAGCAGGTAACGGCCTTCCAGCCATTGCGCGCTGTCGTTGAGGTAATCCTGCGCCACGACGACTTTGGCGATCAGCCCGTCGATGCGGAAGGAGACATCGGTTTCCAGCGCCACGGCGGTTTCCCAGTTTCCGCCTGCGGACTGCCACTGCATGCCTTCCGGTTCGACGCCTTGCGCCGAAAGCCGCGCGGCGAAGGCGCACAGGAACAATGCAAGCGCGCGGCTGCGGCGGGAGGCATCCTCGCGCCCGAACAGGCGCGGCTTGGTAGTGATGCGGATGTGCGGCATGGCGGCGTCCTCGTGCGTCGGAGATTCGACGCCGCCATTTGCGCTCGCGCCGATGCCCTGCCGCCGTCGCATCCATGCCGAGCGTGGGGCGAAACATGGCGAAACGCGGGCCCGGACGTTGCCGCCGGCCGCGCGCGGCTTCCATACTGGCCGCAACCCACAGCCCGGATCGGAATTCCATGTCACGCCACATCGCCATCGTCGAAGACGCGGCGCATGCGTTCGGCTCGAGCTATCGCGGTC
>CAZHXV010000070.1:817-2366 GCA_964536455.1 uncultured Aquimonas sp. | reverse complement strand
GATCCGCGCCAACTACGTCGATGCGCTCACGCGCTACGGCCACCAGGTGAGCGCCTATCCCGACCGCCCCAGCGCGCAGCAGGCGTTCGCGCTGCGAATGCCGGATCTGGTCATCATCGACGTGGGCCTGGGCGAGGAACCGGAAGGCGGCTTCGACCTGTGCCGCGAACTGCGGGCGCGCTCGGCGACGCTGCCGATCCTGTTCCTCACCGCGCGCGATTCGGATTTCGACGTGATTTCCGGCCTGCGCTTGGGCGCGGACGATTACCTCACCAAGGATATTTCCCTGCCGCAACTCACCGCCCGCGTGCAGGCGCTGTTCCGCAGGACGGATGCGCTGCGCGCGCCGCAGCACCGCGATACCGTGATTTCGCTGCGCGGCCTGCGGCTGGAACTGGAACGGATGCGCGTCACCTGGAACGGCGAGGAAGTGCCGCTCACCGTCACCGAATTCTGGATGGCGCACGCCCTCGCGCATCGCCCCGGCCACGTGAAATCGCGCGAGCAACTGATGCGCGAGGCACAGATCGTGGTGGACGACGCCACCGTGACCTCGCACATCAAGCGGATGCGCAAGAAATTCGTGGCGCTCGATCCCACCTTCGACGAGATCGATACCGTACACGGCGCGGGCTACCGCTGGCGGCCATAGCCACGCTCAAAGCCGGTAATCGCCACCCTGCTTGCGGCGAGGCGGCGGTGCGCCGGCCGCCGGGCGCAGCAGTTCCACCGTCTCCATCAGATCCAGCCATGCCGCGATCGGGTCGGCGCGCTCCGGTTCGGCTCGCGCCACGCCCGCCGACGTCGCCAGCGGTGCTTCGGGCAACGTCGGATCGTCAGGCTTGGGCAAGGAGTTCATCGAGCAGGTTCTCGCGGTCGAAGAGGCGGAAATAGTCGCGCACTTCGGCAAGATTCAGCGTATCGCGGTGGCGGCGCAGCAGTGCCTGGATGTCGTCCAGATCGCGCCGCCGCGAAGGATCATTGGTCAGCGCTTGCAGCTTGAAGCCGATGAGCCCCTCTGCGCCGATCACGCGCAGCCGTCCCACGCCCGTATCGCGCTCGAAGGCCGCGGCCAGAAGACGGCGGGCGATGGGGCGGTGCGCATACAACAGATCGATGCCATCCTCGCCGCGCAGGTAGTTCGCCGCATCCGCGCTGCGATGGATGCAGCGATAGCCAAGCCCCAGCAGCACCTCGTGGATACGCTGGGCATCGTCGGCATCGACCAGGAAGTCCACATCGCGTGTCGCCCGGACCACGCCCCACGCGGCCAGCGCCAATCCGCCGATCAGTGCCGGTGCCGTGGGCAGTACGGGAAACGCGCCGAGCACCTCGCGGAGTTGGTCGGAAAGACGGGACATGCCCGCGACTATAGGCGCGCCAGTGTGGCATCGCCATTCCGCCGATGCTGCACGGCTCCGTGCCTGGCGCGTCGCAACCTCCTATAGTTGCGCGTTTCCCACAGCTTCCGGAGCCTTCGCCATGAACGCCCAGCCCAATCCGCAGCCCAATGCCGGCATGACGCCGGTCACCTTCGACAACCCGATGG
>CAZHXV010000070.1:0-807 GCA_964536455.1 uncultured Aquimonas sp. | reverse complement strand
GCCTCGCCTGAACCGGCGAAGCTTCACGCCTACTTCAAGCAACTGGGCTTCGTGCAGGTGGCGCGGCACAAGACGCGCCCGATCAGCACCTACCGCCAGGGCGACTGCACTTTCCTCATCAACGAAGACCCGGATTCCTTCGCGGCGGATTTCGCCGCCAAGCACGGCCCCTGCGCCTGCGGCTTTGCGATCCGCATCAACAAGCTGGCCGAGTGGGCGCGGGTGCAGGCGCTGCGCAACGGCGCCCGCCCGATCGAACACAAGGAATTGTCGAAAGCCGTCGCCGCGCCGGTGATCGAAGGCATCGGCGGCTGCATGCTGTACCTGGTGGATCGCTACGACGAAACCGGCACCATCCACGATCCGGATTACGAATGGCTGCCCGGCGCGGAGAAGATGCCGCGCGGCTTCGGGCTGCGCTTCATCGACCACCTCACCCACAACCTGTATCCGGGCAACCTGGCGATGTGGTCGGACTACTACGAACGCCTGTTCAACTTCCGCGAGATCCGCTACTTCGACATCAAGGGCGTCAAGACCGGCCTCGTCTCCAAGGCCATGACCGCGCCGGACGGCATGGTGCGGATTCCGCTGAACGAATCGAACGATCCCAAATCCCAGATCAACGAATACCTGGACGAATACCAGGGCGAAGGCATCCAGCACATCGCCCTGTTCACCGACGACATCTACGAAACCGTGGAAGCGATGAAGGCCGCGGGCGTGGAATTCCTCGATACGCCGGATGCCTATTTCCGCTACATCGACGAGCGCATCCCCGACCACGGCGAGGACGTGCCGCGGCTG
>CAZHXV010000069.1:0-13089 GCA_964536455.1 uncultured Aquimonas sp. | reverse complement strand
CGTCGATTTCGACGATCTTGAGCGGTTGCCCTGCGGCGAAGGCGACGGCGGCGCGGGATTTCATGGTGAGGCTCCTGATCCGGATGAACCTGCGGATGGTATCGGCGCGATGAAAAAAACGCTCATTGCAGGTTCGCGTGCGTGCCGTCCCGCCGCACTGGCCGCGGCAGGCCCGTCGTCGCAACAACCGCCATTGCACTGTGCGAACTACCCGTGGTCGAAGATCAGGCAGGTCGTCGTGGCATGGGCGTACAGCTTTCCATCCGGGCCGACGATGCGCCCTTCGGCAACCGCGACCTGGCGTCCGCCCTGGATCAGCTTTCCTTCCGCACGCACCATGGGGATCCGCTCGCTGAGGGCGCGCAGCATGTTCACCTTGAGCTCCAAGGTGGTGAAGGCCTTGCCGGCGGGCAGCGTCGAATGCACGGCACAACCCACCGCCGAGTCGAGCAGCGTGGCGAACCAGCCGCCATGCACGGTGCCCAGCGGGTTGTAGTGACGGCGTTTCGGTCGCCCCTGGAAGACTGCGATTCCCGGCTCCATGTGAATCGGAAGGAAATCCAGCGTGTCGCCGATGGGCGCGGGCGGCAGTTCGCCCGCAAAGATCGCATCGAACATATCCATGCCCGAGAGGCCGGAGACTTCCCGCTTGGGCACGGCGTCCGGCGCAGACAGGCGTGTGCGCACGCGCGCTTCTTCCGCCTCCCAGCATGCGATGACTTCATCGATGTCCATCAGCCATCTCACTCTCAAACTATTGTATATGCAATTATTGCAGGTACAATACAACACATGGAAAACACCGCCAAGCCCCAAGGGTGTACGAACCTGAAGCTGCGCCAGCTCGCCCGCATGGCGACGCGCCACTACGACCGCTACGTCAGCCAGACGGGGCTGAAGAACACGCAGTACGCACTGCTGTCGCACGTCGTCGGGCTTGGGCCCATTCGCCCGGGCGATCTGGCCAGGCGCATGCACATGGATGCTTCGACCTTGACGCGCAACATGCAGCCACTGGTGGCCCAGGGATGGTTGAAGATCGGCGCGGGAAGCGATGCGCGCAGCCGTCTCGTCGAAGCGACCCAGGCCGGGCGAACGAAGCGGGCCGAAGGGCAGCGCGCCTGGAAGGAGGCGCAGGTGGCGCTCAACCAGCGGCTCGGCATCGAGCGCATTGCCGTGCTGCACGGGCTGCTTGACGCCTGCATTGAATGCCTTGGCGACGATGCCGGGGGCGGTGGCGCGGATGACGTCGAGCCGGCCCGCAGCGGTGGTTCCTGAGACCACAGGCCTGTTTGCGCCTTGCCGGCAGCGTGCCCGCAGGAAAATCCTCAACCAAACCGGATCTGGTCGAATGCCTGAGGATCGGCGCACCGCTGGCGAGCCTCAACCCGGCCACGCTCTACGGTGGTGGGGCGGCAGGCTGACTACCCGGCGCTGGCCACCGCCGACGCTCAATGAGTCAGCGGATACGAATCCATTGGCCATTCGCGGATAGCGAACACAGGCCGCCGGTCAAGGCGTGGAAAAGGATTCCAGTGCGCGTGCCAGTCTGCGTTCCAATGGGGAACTTTCTGCCGCGATACGATCAAAGCCAACATCTTGGCCGGGCGAAGTCGCGATGCGGGCGGTTTTGGGATTGATCGGAACCTGGGCGGTGGCATGGCTGCTGGCCGTGCTGCCGCTGTGCGCATTCGCGCAGGAGTCGCTCGAAGGCGAACACGTGCGCATCGGCTGGCTTGCGCCGGACGCCTTCGGCACGGGTGCGGAAACGCTCGGCCTGCATTTCCAGGTCGATCCGCACTGGCACGTCTATTGGCGCAATCCCGGCGATTCCGGGGCCGAGCCGAAGTTCGGGTTCTCCGGCGATGCACGCTTCGGACAGGTGCAGTGGCCTGCGCCGGTGCGGTTGCCGGTGGCG
Source organism: uncultured Aquimonas sp. (assembly GCA_964536455.1). Classification (GTDB taxonomy): domain Bacteria; phylum Pseudomonadota; class Gammaproteobacteria; order Xanthomonadales; family Xanthomonadaceae; genus Denitratimonas. The sequence continues at coordinate 11,171 of CAZHXV010000069.1, read as the reverse complement.
CACCTGACCAATCTGGGCTACGAGGGCGATGTTGCGTATCTGTTCGAAATATTGCCGAACACGGGCAATGAACGCATCCGCATTTCGGTCGATCTGGAATGGCTGGTGTGCCAGGAGGAGTGCATTCCCGGTTTCGGCGTGTTGACGCTGGAGCGCCCGGTCGAAGAGGCAAGCCGTTGGCAGGATGCAACGCGCGCGTTGCGCGATGGATTCCTGGCGCGGGTACCGCAGCCGGGCACGGCCTCGCCGTGGCGGATCGAAGGCGCCAGCGTGCGCGCCGAGGGCGGCGTGCGCGTGCGTGTTGCAGGTCCGGGCGGGGATGCGCCGCAGCTTTACCCGAAGCAGGGCGGATTCGTTTCGCCCGCCGCGCCGGAAGCGATACGCGATGGCCATGGCTGGCGGCTGGAGTTCGCCACGAATCCGGGCGTGGCGCCGCCCGCGCAACTTGGATTCGTGTTGACGGCGCAAGGGCGTGCATGGGAATTCGATGGCGTGGCGCTGGCCGCGGCGCCTTCGCATCCGGCCACCCCGCAGGCCACCGAAAACACGGCACTGTGGGCACTGCTGCTGGCCGCGTTCGCCGGTGGCGTGATCCTGAACCTAATGCCCTGCGTGTTCCCGGTGCTGGCGATCAAGCTATTTGGGCTCGTCAACGCACAGGGCGAAGGCGTGGCGGCGCTGCGGCACCGGCTGCGCGAAGGCGTCCTCTACACCGCGGGCGTGCTGGCCACGTTCGCGGTGCTTGGCGGCGTGTTCCTCGCATTGCGCGCCGGTGGCGCGGCGGTGGGCTGGGGCTTCCAGTTGCAGTCGCCGGCCGTGGTGCTGGCGCTGATCCTGCTGTTCTGGCTGATTGCCCTGAGCTTTGCCGGCGCGTTCGAGTTCGGCCACGGCCTGGTGCGGCTGGCGGGCCAGGGCGGCGGCGGTTCCTTCATGACGGGCGTGCTGGCGGTGTTCGTGGCCGCGCCCTGCACCGGGCCGTTCATGGGCGCGGCGCTTGGTGCTTCGGCCACCTTGCCGGCGGTGCAGGCAATGGCGATCTTCCTTGGCCTCGGTGCAGGGCTGGCCGCGCCGTTCCTGTTGCTGGTGGCGGTGCCGGCGCTGGCCAGGCGCCTGCCGCGTCCTGGTGCGTGGATGGAAACGCTGCGCCAGTTCCTCGCCTTCCCACTGTTCGCCACGGTGCTGTGGCTGTTGTGGGTGCTGGGCCGGTTGAGCGGCGAGGACGGCTGGCTGCTGGGCGGTGCGCTGATCCTGCTGTTGACCTTCGCCATCTGGCTGGCGCGCAGCGAACGTCGCGTGGCGAAGGCCGCCGCGCTGGCGTTGGCGGTCGTCGCGCTTGCGGTCGGCTTCCGGAAACTTTCGGCGCTGCAACCGCCGCAGGCGCAGACGGGAACGCAGCACGAGGCATGGCAAGCGTTCGACGAACCGCGCATCGCTCAGGCCCGTGCCGAAGGCCAGGCCGTATTCATCGACTACACCGCCGCGTGGTGCATCACCTGCCAGGTCAACAAGGCCGTGGTGCTGAACACGCCGGAAGTGAATGAACTGTTCGCCGCCCACGGCGTGCTGCGCGTGCGCGCCGACTGGACGCGCTACGATCCGGCCATCACGCAATCCCTCGCCAGGCTCGGGCGCAATTCGGTGCCGGTGTATGCGTTCTATCCTGCCGGTGGCGGGGATGTGCGGCTGCTTCCGCAAATCCTCAGCCAAGCCATGATCCGCGATCTGTTTTCCAACCCGCACACGGAGATTTCGCCATGAAGCCGATGACCTTCCTCGCCCGCGCCGCTGCCGCCGCATTGCTGTTCGCGCCCCTGCTCGCCGCAGCGGTGGCCGTGCCCGGAGAACCTGCGCCTGCGTTCAGCGCCGTCGATGCGCAGGGCAAGACCCATGCGCTGTCCGATTACAAGGGCCAGTGGCTGGTGCTGGAGTGGTTCAACAAGGATTGCCCGTTCGTGAAGAAGCACTATCTGGGCAGCGACAACATGCAGAAGACCCAGGCCGCCGCCGTCGCAAAGGGCGCAACCTGGCTCAGCGTGATTTCCTCCGCCCAGGGCAAGCAGGGTTACCTTGAACCGGCGGATGCGCTGGCCGTGGCGACCGAATACCGATCCGCCTCCAGCGCCCCGTTCCTGCTCGATCCTTCCGGCGAAATGGGCCGCGCCTATGGCGCCAAGACCACGCCGCACATCTTCATCGTGAACCCGGAAGGTACCGTGGTGTACGCCGGGGCCATCGACAGCGACAACTCCGCCAACCCGGCCAGCATCCCCGGCGCCACCAATTACGCCCTGGCCGCGCTGGACGAGGCGCAGGCGGGCAAGCCGGTGACCACGGCGGCGACGCAGGCCTATGGATGCAGCGTGAAGTATTGATCGCCGCTTCGTGATCCATGCCGCCGCGATGCGCTAGGCTTTGCGGCCTTTTGCATCGGGAATCGCCATGTCCGATCTCACCGCCCGGCGCGCCGCCATCGAAGATGCCTTCGAGCGCCGCGCGCAGCTTGCGCCGCAGGAAATCCAGGAGTCGCTGCGGCCTGCCGTCGCGGCGGTGCTGGATGGCATCGAACGCGGGCAACTGCGCATCGCCGAACCCGTCGAAGGTGGTGGCTGGCGGGTGAACGAGTGGCTGAAGAAGGCCGTGCTGCTCAGTTTCCGCCTTCACGACAGCGAGGTGATGGACGCTGCGCCCGCGCCGTTCTGGGACAAGGTGCCGCTGCGGTTCGCAGGTTTCGATGCCGAAGGATTCCGCCAGGTCGGCGCGCGCATCGTGCCCGGCGCGGTGGTGCGGCGCGGGGCGCACATCGGGCGCGACGTGGTGCTGATGCCGAGCTTCGTCAACATCGGTGCCTACGTCGGCGCGGGCACGATGGTCGATACCTGGGCCACGGTCGGCTCCTGCGCGCAGATCGGCGCGCGTTGCCATCTGTCCGGCGGCGTGGGTATCGGCGGTGTGCTCGAACCCTTGCAGGCCGCACCCACGATCATCGAGGACGACTGCTTCATCGGCGCGCGTTCGGAAATCGTGGAAGGCGTGGTCGTGGAGGCGGGCAGCGTGATCGGCATGGGCGTGTTCATCGGCCAATCGACGAAAATCTACGACCGCGCCACCGGGCAGGTGAGTCATGGCCGCGTGCCGGCGGGCAGCGTCGTGGTGGCCGGCTCGCTGCCTGCGGCGGACGGCAGCCATTCGCTGTACTGCGCGGTGATCGTGAAGAAGGTGGATGCGAAGACGCGCGCCAAGACGTCGATCAATGAACTGCTGCGGGAGGCATGAACATGGCGACTCTGTACGGTCTGGCGACCTGCGATACCTGCCGCAAGGCGCAGAACTGGCTGGCGCGCTTTGGCATCGAACACCAGTTCATCGATGTCCGCGCCAACCGCGTCGAACCTGCGACGCTGAAGGCATGGGCCACGCAGCTTGGCGGTTTCGACAAGCTCGTCAACCGCGCCTCGACCACATGGCGCAACCTGCCGCCGAACCGCAAATCGCCCGGTTCCGATCCGGAATGGCTGTTGCTGCTGAAGGAGTATCCGGCGCTCATCAAGCGGCCCGTCACGGTGACGGACGATGGCGTGGTGTCGGTCGGGTTTTCCGATGCGATCTACAAGAAGCGGTTTGCGGTGTAGATGGTCTGCTTTGTCTCCCTCTCACCAACCTCAGGCGCTAGCCGCGCCTTCGATTCCCGCGAGGGGAGAGGGGCTTGAAAGCGCTGCGGGAGTTTGGAGTGTGCCTATGTCCGAAGTGCTCGATCTCGCCTGCGAACTGATCCGCCGCGCCTCGGTCACGCCGGAAGACGCCGGTTGTCAGGCGCTGATTGCGCAGCGGCTGGAAAAATCCGGTTTTTCGATTCGCGAACTGCCCTTCGGCGCGGTGAAAAACCTCTGGGCCACGCACGGCCGGCAGGGGCCGGTGTTCTGTTTCCTCGGCCATACCGATGTGGTGCCCAGCGGGCCGCGCGAACAGTGGGCTTCCGATCCATTCGAGCCGAGCGTGCGCGAGGGAAAGCTCTATGGGCGCGGCGCGGCGGACATGAAAGGTTCCGTGGCGGCGATGGTGGTGGCGCTGGAAGCCTTCGTCGCCTCGAACCCGAACCATCCGGGCACGCTCGCGCTGCTGCTCACTTCCGATGAAGAAGGCGACGCCATCGACGGCGTGCGCGCCGTGGTTCGGCAATTCCGCGAAGAAAACCAGCGCATCGATTTCTGCCTCGTCGGCGAACCTTCCGCCGTGAAAACGCTCGGCGATACGGTGCGGATCGGGCGGCGCGGTTCGCTCTCGGGCAAGCTCACCGTGCTTGGCATGCAAGGACATGTGGCCTATCCGCACCTGGCGGAGAATCCGATCCATCGCGCCTTGCCCGCGCTCACCGCACTGGCGGCGCGGGTCTGGGACGAGGGCGACGCGGATTTCCCGCCGACCAGCTTCCAGATCTCCAACATCGCCGCCGGCACCGGCGCGAACAACGTGATTCCGGGCGAATTGAACGTGCAGTTCAACATCCGCTACAGCCCGCAATGCAGCGCGCAAGGCTTGCAGCGCGACGTGGAAGCCGCGCTGTGCGAAGCCGGCGTGCGGCACGAACTGGCCTGGCATCTTTCCGGCGAACCGTTCCACACCAAGCCCGGCGTGCTGCGCGATTGCGTGCGCGTCGCAGTGCAGGAAATCACCGGGCTGACGCCGGAAGAAAACACCGGCGGCGGCACCTCCGACGGCCGCTTCATCGCCCCGCTCGGCGCGCAGGTCGTGGAACTGGGGCCGCTCAACGCCAGCATTCACAAGATCGACGAGTACGTGCCGCTGGCCGAACTGGAACGACTGCCGGAAATTTACCGCGCGGTGCTGGTGCGGCTGTTCGGGTATTGAGCCTCACGCGGCGGACCCGGTGGCGTTGGCCGCCGCGAGGAAGTTCTCCAGCGCGGCGCGGGCATCGCCTTCCTGTTTCAGCGCCGCATCCAGATCGCTCACCATCCGCGCCAGCCGCGCCGCGCCGGTGAAGCCGCAGGCGGCGCGCAGCTTGTGCAGTTCGGCGCGGGCGGTGGCGGGATCGTGCGGCAGGGCCGCTTCGATGCGGGCGCACTGGGCGGGAAGATCGCGTTGCAGCATGACGCGCAGCGCCGCCAGCGAGGCCGGTTTGCCGCCGACGGCGCGCAGGCCGGCGGCATCGTCCCAGAGCGGGGTGCCGTCGTGCGTCGGCGTTGTGGGCACGGTACTTCCTTGCGCGGTTCCCGGGCCCGCGAAGCCAAACGATCCCAGCAACTGCGCCAGTGCTTCGAGCGCGATGGGTTTGGTCGCCACGGCGTCGAAGCCTGCCGTGCGCAGGCCGGAGTGAAGGCTCGGATCGGGATCGGCGGTCAGCGCCAGCGCCTTGGCCGCGCGCGAAGGCGACGCGGCATCGTTGCGCAATGCGGCCAGCAGGGCTTCGCCGGAAAGATCGGGCAGGTTGCGGTCGGTTGCCAGCAACGCGAAGGCTTCCTGCCGCGCGCATTCGAGCGCGGGCAAGGCTTCGCCGAAGGCGGCGACCTTCCAGCCCAGCGCCGTCAGGGCCTCTTCCAGAAAAGCACGGCTGACGGGATCGTCTTCCACCAGCAAGGCGTTCGGGCGTGCGTCGCGTGCGTTCATCGTGAGGCCATGCCGGTTCTGGCTATGCTGCGAGCATGTTCGGGCGTGTTCGCATCCGCAAGTGGCTTTTCCTCGCGCTGGCACTGTTCGCAGGCGCGGCAACGGCGCGTACGCTGGAACTGGAAGCGCGGCGCATTTCCACGGCGGTTGCGCGGGTGGAGGCGCTCGCGCTTTCCATCGACTGGAAGGCGGGGGCCGCCACCGGCGCGCTGAAGCTCGATGCCGCGCTGGTCGATGCCGGGGAGCTGGGGTACGCCTTCCGCGATGTGGGCTGGCGCTGCGAACTGCGGAGGCATTCGGCCACGCACTACGAGTGCGACGGTGCGATCCGCGCCCGCAATCGCGCACGCGCGAACCTCAAGGTGGAATGGCGCGATGGCGAATTGACGGTGGCGCTCACGCAAGGCAACGCGCGGCTGGCGTTCGAGCAGCCGAAAGACGCCATGCGCATCGTCGCGGCGAAACTGCCGGCGGCGTGGCTGCAACCGGTGCTGGAACGGGCCTGGAACGGCGGCACGCTGACCGAAGGCGCGTTGGGCGCCGAGCTGGCATTGAAGACCAGCGATACGGGGCTCTGGCTTTCCGGCCCGGTGGAACTGGCCGGGCTGGGCCTGGACAGCCGCGATGGCAGCATCGCCGCCGCGGGCCTCAACGCGCGCGGGAAGTTCTCCCTGGCTCTGGAGGAAAAGGCCACCCGGCTCGATCTTGGGCTGGATTTTCGCGGCGGCGAGCTGCTGTTCCGCACCTTCTACGCCAGCCTGCCGGAAACGCCGGTGCGGCTCGATCTGGCCATGCGCGGAAGCGGTGCCGCGTGGGAAGTGGAGTCGCTGGCCTGGCGCGATCCCGGTGTGCTGGATCTATCCGCCCGGTTGCAGATCGACACCCATTCCGATGCGCCGCTGCGCCGCCTGGATGCGAAAGCCGGCATCGACAACGCCGCCGTTGCGATCCCGCGCTATGCCGACAGCCTGCTCGGCATGGGCGGCCTCTCGGGATTGAAGGCCGAGGGAAAACTGAAGGCCGAAGTGGAACTGGAGGCGGAAGGCTTCAGGCGGGTGCACCTGGTGCCCGAAGCGCTCGATCTGATCGATCCCGCCGGGCGTTTCGACGTGGCCGGGCTGGGCGGGGACATCACGCTTTCCGCCGGCGAGGTTGCCATTCCGGGGCAGATACGTTGGCGTCGCGCGCATGTCCACGGCATCGAACTTGGCCCGGCGCAGCACGCGGTGCAAAGCCGCCGTCGCGGGCTGGAGCTGGCCCGGCCCGCCACGCTGGACGTATTGGGCGGGCAGGTGAAGCTGGCGCGGCTTTCCTACGCGCCCGATGTGCAAGGCGAGGCGATCTACGATCTGGCGATGACGCTAGCAGGGCTCGATCTGGCGCGGCTTTCCGCCGGCTTCGGCTGGCCTGCGTTTCCCGGCGCGCTGTCCGGCGAGGTCTCGGGCCTGCGCTATGCGGACGAAGTGCTGGAACTGCAGGGTGGCCTTGCGATGGCGCTGTTCGACGGCAGCGTGAAGATCAGCGCCCTGCGCATGGAGCGGCCCTTCGGCGTTGCGCCGACCCTGAGCGCCAGTATCGAGATCGCCAACCTCGATCTGGCTCCGCTCACTGGCGCGTTCGGCTTCGGCCAGATCACCGGGCGGCTGGAGGGCCGCATCCGCGACCTGCGCCTGGTGGATTGGTCGCCGGTCGCCTTCGATGCGTATTTGCAGACTTCCGCCAGCGCGAAGGATCGCCGCATCAGCCAGCGCGCCGTGACGGAACTGACCAACGTGGGCGGCGGCGGCCTCGCGGCGGGGTTGCAGGGCACGGTGCTGAAGGCGTTTTCCAGCTTCGGTTACCGGCAGATCGGGCTGGGCTGCACGCTCGCCAACGATGTCTGCGCGATGCGCGGCCTGCCGTCGAAAGACGAGGGCGGCGGCTATACCATCGTGGACGGTTCGGGCCTGCCGCGCGTGAACGTGGTCGGGCACCAGAAGAAAGTCGATTGGCCGGTGCTGCTGGGCCGGTTGAAAGCGGCGGTTTCCGGGCAGCAATCGCCGGTATTCGAGTGATATCCACCTGTAGTTGAAATCCAAGGAGAAACGCAATGCGCAAGATCGGTTGGTTCCTCGCGGCGGCAGTGCTGGCGCTGTCGGCCTGCGTCACGATCAACGTCTATTTTCCCGCCGCCGAAGCACAGGAAGCGGCGCGCGAGTTCGTCGAGAAGGTGATCGGCGACGAGGCCCCCGCACCCGCATCCGAGCCTGCGGCGCAGGGCGGTTTCGAGAGCAGCGCCACGCAGCGCGGATTCTCGTTGCTGTCCTTCTTCATCGGCGAGGCGCAGGCGCAAAGTGCGGACATCACCATCAAGACGCCTGCGATCCAGGCCATCCAGAACCGCATGGCGCAGCGTTTCCAGAACCAGCTTGCGGCGCACTTCGACAGCGGCGCGCTCGGCTTCGGCGGCGACGGTCTTTTGGTGGTGCGCGATGCGGCCAAGCTGGCGCTGAAGGATCGCGCCGCGATCGGCCAGGCGGTGGCCGAGGACAACCGCGACCGCAACGCGGTGTACCGGGAGATCGCGGTGGCCAACGGCCACGCCGAATGGGAGCAGCAGATCCGGGAAATCTTCGCGAAACAATGGATTGAAAGCGCCCGCGCGGGCTGGTGGTATCAGGCCGGCGGTGCGTGGAAGCAGAAGTAGGGCGCGCGGATTCGCGCGAAGGCTAGGCCGGAGCCGAGGCAAATCGCTACACTTGCGCGGTTTGCCTCACCGGAAGCCCGCCATGACCGCCGCCGCGCCGAAGTACCGTCGCATCCTCCTCAAGCTCAGCGGCGAGGCGTTGATGGGGAACGCCGATTACGGCATCGACCCGGACGTGCTGCAGCGCCTGGCAGGGGAAATCGTCGAGATCCAGAACATCGGCGTGGAAGTGGGCCTGGTGATCGGCGGCGGCAACATCTTCCGCGGCGCAGGGTTGGCCTCCAAGGGCATGGATCGGGTCACCGGCGACCACATGGGCATGCTGGCCACCGTGATCAACGCGCTCGCCATGCAGGATGCGCTGGAAAAACTCGGCGCCAGCGTGCGGGTGATGAGCGCGGTCAAGATCAACGCGGTGTGCGAGGACTACATCCGCCGCCGTGCCGTGCGCCACCTGGAAAAGGGCCGCGTGGTGATCTTCGCCGGCGGCACCGGCAATCCTTTCTTCACCACCGATTCGGCGGCCTCGCTGCGCGCCGTGGAAATCGGCGCGGACTTGCTGCTCAAGGCCACCAAGGTGGACGGCGTGTACGACCGCGATCCGAAGAAGCACAAGGATGCGCAGCGCTTCGAAGCGCTTTCCTACGACGAGGTGATCGCGCGCGATTTGCAGGTGATGGATACCGCCGCGATCGCGCTGGCGCGCGACTCGGACATCCCGATGCGCATCTACGACATCACCCGTCCCGGCGGTCTTCGCGCCATCGTCGAAGGTGCGCCGATCGGCACGCTGGTGCACGGGCGGGGCTGATCCCCGCGCCGTTCCGCGCCTTCGGTTCGCGCCGGGCGGAAGCAGCGATTGAGCGCTGTGTCGCAGAATTTATGCGGTTATGCAGCATTTACTTTTCCCGGAACCCTTGTTAGCGTCGCCGCCCGGTGCTGAATGTCACGGACCGTGACGTTCGGCACTTCCGGTTCGATCCCGCCATGTTCAAGAGGGGCGTAGGGGCGCCCGCGGTTCTCTTCGGATGTTTGCTGCGGCGGGTCGGACGGGCTTCAGTGAGTGTGGAACCAGCGACCGCTTCGCGCGGCCATCCATCATCATCATCTGTTGGGGAGTCAATCCGTGGTCAAGTCCAAAAGCCGCCTGCTGGCGGTTTCGCTTTCGCCGTTGTTCCTTTCGATGTTCGCCGTTTCCGCGTCCGCCGCTTCGCTGGTGGATCTGCACCAGGTGGACACGAAGGAAGCCACCATCGCCTATCGCGCAGCAGCCAAGAACTTCAGCCCTGCGGCCCGAACCGACCTTCGCCATGCCGAACTTTTGGGCATGGAAAGCGGTTCGGCACTGAAGGAGCTGGCTGCCGTTCCCGAAGCCGACGGCACCGTGCACTATCGCTACCAGCAAACCTATCTGGGCATTCCCGTGTTCGGGGAACACGTCGTCGTCAGCGAGAGCCGCGACGGCGAAGTGCGCAACCTGTTCGGCCGCCAGGTCAACGGCATCGCCATCGACCTGAAATCCACCACGCCTGCGCTGGACCAGGCCAAGGCATTGACGGCGGGCAAGTCCGCCGCGCTGGGTCAGCGTTCGAGCCTGCGTACCGAGCGCGAGAGCTCGACCCTGATGATCCACGTCAACGCAAAGGGTGCGGCACAGCTGGTGTACCTGGTCACCTTCTTCGCCGATCGCGCCGATGGCGGCGACCCCCGCCGTCCGTTCGTCCTGGTCGATGCGAACACCGGCGCGATCGTGGCGCAGTGGGACGGCCTGACCACCGCGCAGGTCGGCACCGGCCCCGGCGGCAACGCCAAGACCGGCCAGTACGAGTGGGGTTCGGGCGGCGTCTATGGCTATCTCGACGTGACCCAGAGCGGCTCCACCTGCACCATGAACAACGCCGACGTGAAGACGGTGAACCTCAATGGCGGCACTTCCGGCACCACGGCGTTCTCCTACAGCTGCCCGCGCAACACGGTGAAGGCCATCAACGGCGCGTATTCGCCGCTGAACGATGCGCACTACTTCGGCGGCATCATCCAGAAGATGTACAAGGCCTACACCGGCTCCAACGCGCTGACCTTCCAGCTGGTGATGCGCACGCATTACAGCTCCAGCTACGAAAATGCGTTCTGGGACGGCTCGGCCATGAGCTTCGGCGATGGCAAGAACACCTTCTACCCGCTGGTCAGCGTCGACGTCGCCGGCCACGAGGTGTCGCACGGCTACACCGAGCAGCATTCCAACCTCACCTATTCCGGCCAGTCCGGCGGCATTAACGAAGCCTTCTCGGACATGGGCGGCGAGGCCACCGAGTACTACTGGAAGGGCAGCAACGACTTCCTCGTCGGCCCGGACATCTTCAAATCCTCCGGCGCGCTGCGCTACATGTGCAACCCCTCGCAGGACGGAAGCTCCATCAACAACGCATCGCAGTACACCTCCGGCATGGACGTGCACTATTCCTCCGGCGTCTATAACAAGGCGTTCTGCACCCTGGCCAAGACCACCGGCTGGGATACGGTCAAGGCGTTCAAGGCCTTCGCCCGCGCCAATGCGCTGTACTGGACGCCTTCCACCACCTTCGTCAGCGGCGCCTGCGGGGTCGAAACGGCGGCCACCGATCTTGGCTACGTCAAGGCGGACGTGACCGCGGCGTTCACTGCGGTGGGCGTGAGCTGCTCCGGCGGCGGTGGCGGCGGCACGACCACCGTGCTGACCAAGGGCGTGGCCGTGACCGGCCAGAGCGCCAGCGCCGGCAATGCGTTGAACTACACGCTGGCCGTGCCTGCGGGCGCCACCAACCTGGTGTTCACGATGTCCGGCGGCAGTGGCGATGCCGATCTGTACGTGAAGGCGGGCAGC
>CAZHXV010000068.1:0-13133 GCA_964536455.1 uncultured Aquimonas sp. | reverse complement strand
CTGCTCGACCGACGCGTAGAACGCATCCATGTCGACGTGGATGATCTTGCGGATGCTATCGCTCACCGCGGCATTGTAGGCGCGGCAAGCGATGACCGACCGGCCCGGCTCAACGACCTGACAGCGCTTCCTCCAGCCTGTCGAACGATCCCGTCCAGCCCTCCGTCATTCCCGGCTTGGCATCGTGGAACGTCGAGCGTTCCGTCTGCGTGGCATCGCCATGGACTTCCCATTTCACGGTGACCCGCGTCTGCGCCGGTCCTTCCTCGTCGAACGTCACCGTCGTCAGCATGGCGTCGGGCCAGGTCGGCGCAAAGGGAGGCTTGGTGAGGCACCCTTCCCTGTCGCAGAAGTTCTGCGTGTAGACCAGCAGGCGCGGTGGGTCGATCCGCAGGTAGTTCAGCTTCCCGTGGAAGACCTGCCCTTCGGCGTTCGTCATTTCGTAGTGGGCGCCACTTCCTTCCCGCGCATTGGCGCTCAGAAAAGACATGGTCGAGCCCGTGGGCCCCATCCACTTGGCGAGATGCGCGGGGTTCGTCCACATCTCGAACACGGTGCCTATGTCCGCCTCGAAGGAACGCGTGATGACGAAGACGTCCCTGCCCGTCGTGCCATCCTCCAGGTACTCCGCCAGACGATCCCAGGTGGAGTTTCCGCCTGCCTTCCTGATGATCTGCCGCGTGGCCTGCGCTTCTTCCGGCGTGGCGCAGCGCATGGTCATCTCCATGCGCGTCCTGCCTTGGAGATCGACGAAATCCACCGCCACGCGAAACAGTGGTGGACGATCGTCGTTTCCGCCGTGGTCGTAGACCAGGCGCTGGCGTTCGATCACCTCGTGGTAGATCGTCTTATTCGGATAGTCGGTTCCGTCGGGGCCGTGCATCGTGTAGATCCAGTGTCCGCCGACGCGCAATTCCTTGCTGTGCGTGGTGAGGGTGAAGCCGCGCGGCCCCCACCATTGCGCCACCTGCGCCGGATCCGTCCACGCCTCCCAGACGGCTTTCACGGGCGCGTCGTAGATGCGGACGATCCTGATCTCATTGGTCTGCTTTGCTGCGGCCACGGCTTTTTCTCCCTTTCCCGCTTGCGGCGACGGTTTTCAGATAGGCGTCCAGACGATCGAAGCTCTCCTCCCAGAACTGGCGGTATTGCTCCATCCAGTTCGAGGCGTTCTTGAGGGGAGCGCTGTTCAGCCGGCAGGGGCGCCATTGAGCCTGCCGCGATTTGGTGACCAGCCCTGCCCGTTCCAGCACCTTCAGATGCTTGGTCACTGCCGGGAGGCTCATGCCCCCGAGGAACGGCTGGGCCAGTTCCGAGACGCTGGCCTCTCCCTGCGAGAGCCGCGCCAGCATCGCCCGGCGCGTCGGGTCGGAAAGAGCGGCGAAGGTCTGGCTGAGTGAGTCCTGCATATATAACCTATAAGTTAATTTCCTGATAGGTTAATTGCAAGAGGGCCTGGGATCGCTCGAAGGAAAGCCCGAGGCGATGTGTGCCACCGCTTCGTGATCGGCATGGAATCGCTACCCGGCGGCATTCACCCCGGCACGCACATCGCGTTCAGCTACGCCTGGCGCCTTTCCTCGCGCACCGTCGCCAATGCGCGTTGCAGCGCGTGCGGCAACCCGGCCGGATCTTCGAACCACCGACCACGTCCAGGACATGCTCATAGCGCATGTCCGGGCTGAAGTCGGTCAATGGTTCGGGCTTGGCGCGCGCGGAACAGCCACCCTTCGCGGTGCCGACGTTGAATGCACCGTCACCGCCTGCGGCCGGCCCGTGACCAGCGTGCGCCCGAGCGCCATCGACACCGCGACGTTCTCGTGCGACGCGATGATCGGTTTGGGCATCAGGTGCGCCTGCCCTTTCACCTGGCCGAACCGATCATTTCGGACTGGTAGGATCGTCAGGCGGTATGCCTGTCCGCCAGCCGCTCGATTGCCTCCACGTCGAGCGCTGCGTCCCTGAGGATTTCGGCATCGCGCCAGACCGATTCGGCCACGGCATCGCTGGCGATTTCCGGCGGCGCGGGCACTGCGGCTTCGGCGATCGAATCCGGATCGGGCCAGCGCGGCCCGAAGCGGTACACGGCGTAGTACATGATCCGTGCCTTGAAGCCGGAGACGCGGCGGCACAGCATCGCGGTATGGAACATGCGGTGCGTGTCGCGCCAAGTGCGCGTCCTGGTGATGCAGAAATGGTCGTGGACGATCGACGGTTCGCGGTACCGGCCTTCGAACGGGCCTCCGATGATGGACCAGAAGGCGCGCGGGATCGAGGCGCCGTCGAGCCATGCGCCGGACGGAACCGGCCATTCGGTCTCGGCTGCGCTGACGTAGCTGATCGGCTCCAGCAGGGTCGCGCTGCGGCCGTCGTCCTCCAGCGCGATCTTGGCCGGCAGGCCCTCGAAGCGGCCGTGGTCCGCGACGCCTTCGGGCGAGATTCCGGCCTCGGCTTCCGGGATGTCGCGGATGCGGGAAATGGCCTCGTCCAGGCCGATGGGTGGCTGTGTCATGTGCGTGCTCTCCGTCTGATGATTCAATGGATCCCTCGATGCCGATGGCCGCTCCGCATCACTCGCCGATCACCGCATCGCCCGCGTCGATCAGGGCGCGCAGCATCACCGCCGCGCCGCATTGTTTGGAGACGGCGCTGGGGTCGTAGCGGCCGTCCGCGACGTATTTCCCCTTGTCGTAGTGGTTCGAGAAACTCCACAGGTACGGCGAAGGGATGCCCTTGGCGTGGTAGCCGAAGCCGTTGTAGCGCTCGAAACGGTACAAGGCGCGCGCCAGCGACCAATCCTGCTGGTGCGCGTGGCCTTCGCCGGTGATCGCATCGACCGCGCTGCTGAGCCAGTCGCTGGGCGGATTCCACAGCGCCGGCCGATGGCGCGGCACGCGCACGGTGCGGGCCGTCAGCGGATCGCCGTTGTGCAGGTGGCCGCTGAAGCTGAAGCTCGCCTCCATCGCGTGCACGATCCCGACGAACCACCACGGCGCGCCCGTCGCGGCTTCGACTTCGGCATAGCGTGCCCTTCCCCGCCGCAGCATCGCCAGATACCACGCCACCGTGCCTTTCCATTGCGGCTTCACCTGCGCGGTGGCGAACAAATGCTCGTACTTTGGTTTCAACGTCGGGAAATCGAGCACGGCTTCGGCAAGGATTTCGACGCCGGCGCTCGCCCATTCCTGCGTCTGGTTCGCAAACAGTTGCGTCAACGCGTCCTGCATCGCGACCAGTTGCGGCAGCGCCGGTTCCTCCGGTTCCACGGATTGGCCCAACGCGGATAGCGCGACGAGGATCTCGCGTTCGAGATCCACGCCGGGCGCGGCCTCGGCGAACGGTTCGATCGTCCAGGGGCTGGCGTCGTCGTACAGCGCCTTGTCCGCTTTCACCGACAGGTGGAAATGGTGGGTATGCGGGTTGGCGCCGGTGTAGGAGCGCCAGGTCCAGGGCGGAACCGAGCCGATCGCGGAGGCATTGGCGATGCGGCGATTCCAGATCAGGTATTTGATCCGTGCGTCGCGGCTGGCGTGCAGCGCGGCGACGATTTTTTCGGCATCACAGCCGGATGCGGGATCGTGGGTGATGTCGATGGCGCTGACCACCCCCCTGCCCTGATCGACGATCCACGGGTTGTGGTCGGACTGGCGCGACTGGTGCGCGCTGTCTCCGACGATGCCATCGTGGGATTTGTTGCGGCCGGGAAAGGCCGCGTTCACCTGTTCGCGCAAGGCCTTGAGCGCTTCGGCGGCGCGCCAGGGAAGCGCGGCTTCGGCAAAGACCGTATCGACGCGCGCCGCTTCGCGCGCAAGATCGGCGGGGTCGCCATGGCCGTCGAGCGCATCGGAAACTTCCGGAAGATCGAGAGCGGTCTTGTCGTTGCCCATATCGGTTTCCTCGGGTGGTTGCAGCGGGTTGATCGGATTCAACTTCGCGTTTGTCCCCAGTCGCTCGGTACGTCGCGGCACAGGGCGCGTTCCCAAGCCAGGAACGAAGCGGCCACGCGCGTCACCCGGTTGTTTCCGCCATGCCGGACGAGCAGCTCGCACAGGCTCGGCAGCAGGCGGCAACGGTCGGCGTAGCCGACGAAGGCGGCGCACCAGGCGCGCGGATTGTCTTGCAGCCGGCGATAGAAGTTTTCCGGCTCCATTTCGGCGGGACGGATCGACATCCGTTCCAGCGTCGGGCCGAGCAGCGAGCGCGTCAGCGAACCGGCCATGCCGTCGCCGCAGAACGTCAGCAGCGCTTCGCGCAACGGCCGATGGAATTCGGTGGTCTGTCCCCGCAGAAACAGCACCGACCCTTGCGCGCCCAGCGCTGCCGGCAGCATTCCGATGCGCTCGCGCAATTTGCTGAAAAGCTGGTTCACCTGCGCCATCGGACGGCCGTGCAGTTTGTCGAGCCGCGCCTGCAATTGCGCCAAGCGGGCAACGTCGGCGGCGTCCGGTACGGCCTGCTGGAATCGTGCGGCGCGCGCCCACCAATTCTTCTGCGTGACCGCGATGTCGCCGTCGAGCAAGCCGATGCGTTCGATGTCCGGCGGTGCGCGCGCGGCCAGCAACACCCTTCCTGCGGCGTCGCTCTTGAGGACGTTCGAACGCATGCGCTCGCTCATGATCGGCTCGCCGTGCAAGGCTTCGGCGATCGCGATCAGCGTGGGCAACTGGGTCAATCCCGAGATTTTGGCGATCCCGGAAATCCGCTGGAGCAGTTCGATGTGGCGGTTCGAGAGCCGGCCTTCTTCGGCCAGCAGCGCGAGCCGGGTGAGCCAGTAGATGCGCGACAGCGTTTCCGGGCTGAAGCTCTTGGCGCGCAGCCATTCCTCGCCTTCTTCCGTCAGGATGGCTTCGACATCTTCCGCCGCGTTGTCCCAGTCGTGCAGTTCGCCCAGGTCGGCCCGGGCCTGGAGCACGAAGGTGGGCGGCAGGTGCGCGGGCCGCGTCGGGCGCGACTGGTAGAGTTCCAGGGCTTCGCGCGCCCGGTCGTCCTTGACCATCTGCGTGCCTTCGCCATCGCGCTTGCCGTCGCCTTCAAGATAGCGCCGCCATTCGGAATCGCTCATCGTGGCGGCGGAACGCGACGCGGCTTCCGGTTCCGCGCCTGTTTTTCTGGACGGTTCCGTCAGCCACTGGTGCAGCTTCGGCGGCAGTTCTTCCAGCACGTCGCGCAGCAGTTCGCGCATCTCCTCGCGCTCGCGCGGCAGGCTGTAGGAATGGCCGAGCAAGGACAGGTGATAGAGCGCCAGCGCGCGATCCTGCGGCGAGCGGCGACGCAGGTGGAAAATCGCGGCCGACTGGCGCAGGTCGCGTTCCTGCGCCGCGCCTTCGGGCATGGCGGCCAGCAGTTGCAGCGCAAAGGCGCGAACTTCTCGGTTGAAGCGCACCAGATCGTCGTCGAGCGTGGGGCGGGTCAGCCAGTACGTCGTCGCCAGCGCGCGGAACACGCGATCGGCCTTGTTTTTCACCGCCGTGCCGCCGGAATTTTCCTCCATTGCATTCCGCGCGGGCGCAGGTTTGGCCTCCACCGGATGGCGATCGACGACGGGAATGACGACTTCCTCCAGCAATTTCCGGGTGACGACGGGCGAATACGCCGCCGCCAGCACGTAGGGCCGTGCGGCTGGATCGCTGACGTGCGCAACGATGCGGCGCATCAGATAGTTGCGCGCGCTGTCCGGATCGATCCGGCTGTCGCGGTGCGCCTGCCGCACGTTCTCGCGCAGCGTGGCGTCGTCCTGGCTGAGCGCATCGCCGGTGATCCGCAGCAGCAATGGATTGCCGGGCACCGCTTCGGCCGCCTCGGCCACCACGTTCTCGTCCTCGATGCCGCAGTTGCGCAGCAGTTCGGCGGCTTCCGCGCGGCTCAGTTCCGGCAGTTCGATCGATGGGTCGATACGGGCGCCGGCTTCCGCCTGGCGCAATCGGGCAAGCAGGTTGCGCGCCGCGAAACCGGTTTCCCCATTCTGCCCTGCGGGCGAATCGCGGCCGGCGATCACCAGCCGCAGATCCTGCGCGCCCGCTTCCCCGGTGAGGAAATCCAGCCACGCGACGAGGCTGGCGGCGATCCGGTCGCTCTGCGCCAGCACCAGTTCGGCGGTATCGAAGACGATCAGGATCGGCCCGGCGATCGTGCTCGGGCCGAGCAGATGGTAAAGCACCGAGCCTTCGTCGGATGCGGACTGCGACATCACCGATTCGGCCATGAGCGGCGGTGCGGGGCGGTCGCTTTTCGTGCGTATGCGCCCGCTCTGGCGGGCGGGGTTGGCATGGCGCTGCACTTGGGCGATCTGGCGCAGCATCGGCAGCCGGTCGCGCAATATCGGCACGCTGCGCGCCAATTGCTCGAACAGTGCGAGGTTGAGCGTCACCATCCGGGTTGGATCGATCGCCGGATCGTCGAAGTCGATCCGCACCACTGGCACGGGCGGCTGCAAGCGACGCAGCTCCCATTGCAGGAACGCCAGCAGCGTGGTCTTGCCCGCACCGCCGCCGCCGTGGATGTACACCACGGCCGGATTGCCGCGCGCCGGGGCGGTGGCGAATTCGAGCAGCGCTTGCAGCGTGCGCTGGTGGGTTTGGCCCACCATTGGGAATTTCGTCATCCGCGCCAGGTCGGCGTCAAGCGTGCGCACGGCCAGTTCGCCGGCGATCTGCTGCGCGTCGTAGGGCGCGCGCGACCCGAGCCATTCGCAGACGTTGCCGAGGCAGGACAGCACCTGCGTTTCGACGCTGGACAGTTCCGCCTTGTTTCGCGCCAGCGCCAGTTCCATCGCGCGGCGAACCGGATCGTCGCCGTCGCCGGGGAAGCGCGCCGCCGCGGCCGCGCGCAGTTCGTCGTCGTTGTGCTGCGCCAGTTCCTGCTTGCGCGCGCCGACCGAGAGATACCACTGGCCGGGACGGGTCTGCACCGCGGTTTCGACCTCGCGCGCCAAAGGGCCGAGGATGCGCGGGGCGTCCTTCTCCGCCTTGCCCGAATCGAGCAGTTCGACCGGCTCGACCCAACCGCGCACGGCGAGATTCAGGCGCAGGTCGTCCGCCGCTCGTTCTTCCGCGCCGCCGCCGCCGTGCGATGCGTGTCCGGTTTCCGTGGCGGCGTTCAAGGGATGGCGAAGATGGACGGTGGCGGTGATCATGGCAATGTCGCCTCCAGCGCGAGTTTCCTCTCCAGGGCCATTGCGGCCCGCACCGCCGTCACCGTGCAAAGGTGTGCGGGCAGCGGCGGCGCGGCGGGCAGCGCTTCGTCCATGCGCTCGCGCGCCTGTTTTTCGGTCAGCCGCTTGCCGCGCGCGATCGCCAGTTCCTTCAGGTATTTGAGGAATTCGTTGCGCCCGACCGGCGCAAGCTCCACGTCCGCGATCGCGACGGTGGACGTTTCCGGGCGCAGGTCCATGCGGTCGATCATGACGTCGCGCTCGAACTCGTCCAGCCCGATCAGCATCACCCGGACCCATTCCGAAGCGGTGAGCGCGGCGACCAGTTCGATCCATTGCGTTCCCGTGAAGCGTCCGTTGCCGCCGGCCGGGCCGAAGTCGATCGCGACGAAGCAGCGCTGGGTTCCATTGGCCGAGCGCCGCCGCAGTTCCTCGATCACCGCGTCCAGATCGTTATAGCGGACGCTGGCCGCGGCGGTGCGATTGTCGGCGACGTCCGGCACCAGCACCGGGCCGATGGCGTCGATCCAGTCCATCGCATTGACCTGGGTGGGATTGAACACGATGAGGTCGGCGTCGCGCGAAGCGAGTTTTTCCCGCAGGATGCGCGCGCAGAAACTCTTGCCGACGCCTTGGCCGCCGCGGATGAAGCAGAGCCGATCCAACGGCTCGGCGGCGTCGATCCACTTCTCCACGTCCGGACGCGCGAACCAGGGATGGAACGGCGGCATCGGCGCACCGCTTTCCGGATCGATCTTGCCCAGCGCCAGGGTGACGGCATCCCGCCATTGCGCCGCGAGTGCATCGCCGCCGAGGCGCTTGCCGGCCTCGTACCACTCGTCCACCAGCGCCGCATCCTGGAATTCCAGGCCCGGCGCGCTCGCCTGGGACTTGAGCGGATCGCGGCCATCGCCAAGTTGCGCACGCCGGATCGCGGCGATGCTGATGCCGCGATTGCGCCGCGTCGAAGTGCCATTGACGGGAATATCCAGGGTTCCCTCGTGCAGGCCGGCGATCTGGCCTTCATGGTTCACGCAGCAACCGCCGGACATGCCAGCCGCCGCATTGGCGCGGTGCAGCCAGCGCCCGGAACCCTCATGGATTTCGGTGACGATATCCACGTCCATCATCAATCCGGTGCCGCCAGGAAAGCCAAAAGCCCAGCAAGTCTTTCCCTTCCGCACCGATGCGGTTTCGACGATATCGACCGGGCGCACATGCTCCACCCGCTGCGCCAGCCGGATCAGGGCGAAATCGAGCAGCGCGCCGGCACGCGCATCCAGCGCCTGATCCAACAAATTCGGCGGCGAGCCGTGCGGCAAAGCGCAGGAGACCAGCGGCTTCACGGCCGCTGGCCTGACCTCGATCAGATGGTGCGATGGTTGATTGGGTCGGGCTTTGAAACGGAACGTCAATCCTTCGCTGAGTTCGGGACTCCAATTCCGTTTGCCATTGCCATCTTCGATTTTCATCACCACATGGGCCGCGGTCAGCACCAGATCGGGGCGCACGAGGAACGCCGTGCCAAGCTGTTCGTACAGTGGCTGCATCCTGGCCACGATGGCGCAGGCGTCGCGCGCCTGGAGCAGCGGCATCAGGATTTCTGCGCTCATGAAGCCTTTCTGCTGGTCCGTCATGCCTTGCATCAGGCCATAGCCACGCACCGTATCGAGTATCGCGGCGATTTCCGCGATCGGGCGGCCTTCGTGTTGTTCCCGGTTCGCGACCTCCCGCACCAGGTTGTCGAGGAATCCGGCTTGTTCGGCTTCCTCGCAGGCTTTGAGCTTGGGCTTGGTACCGCCGAGCGCGACGATCAGTTCCCATTCCAGGGATCCGGCCGGGCGGACCGCGATGTAGCACGCGCCGAACTGGACGTCGGACAAATGCGTCCATGCCGACAGCAAGGCGGCCTTGTTCTGGAGAACGGTATTGTCGTCGGCCAGGTCGTCAGGCATGCCCGAACCCGATCCCGATCGCTTCCAGCGCCTTGTGAACGGCGGCGAACGACAGCGCGTAGTTGCCCGATTCGGTCTTGCCGCCGAAATGGATCGCGAAACACGGCGTTTCCGGATCGAGCCACGCCGCCACGAGCGCGCCGGAAGCGCCACCGAACGTGGTCGCATCGTGGCCGATCGCAAGCGCGCGGGTGTCCTGCGGATGGCTGCCGAGCGGCTGGGTGAAACGTCCGGGCGCCAGGCGCTTGACCCCGAAGCGGTTGCCGAACAGCGTCTTGATCACGAAATCCCAATCGACGTTCTCGCCATCCTGGAACGCGGGTGCGGCCGGGAAACCGATCAGCGCCAGCGAGGTCAGCGCGCCCGTTGCATAAGCCGGGTCGCGGCTGAGTTGCGGCACGGTTTCGGGCAGGCTCGCGCCGGCTTTCAACGGTTCGATCCGCGCCACCGCGGCATCCAGGCCATCGAAAGTGCTGCCATAGCCGGCTGGAAGCAGGACTTCGGCGATCCGGAAGCGGCAGGTCGCAAGCGAACAGGATTCGCCCACGAAGTCGATTTCCAGCACGCCGTCCACGCGGATGCGGTTGTCGGTCTGCGTCATCGCCACGCCGAAATCGCTTCGCGCCGATTCGATCACGTGGTAGTTGGTCAGCACCAGGCCGGCGTCACGGTCGATCAGGGTGCCGGTTCCGATGAAGCGCGAGGCATGGCCATTGGCTGGCTGGATTCGCCCCACGGCGGCGATCAGGCGTGCGATGCCGTTCGCTTCTGCGGTTTTGACCTGACCGCCCCACGACCCGAGAAACGGATCGTCGGACGCGACTTCGCCATCGCAGAGCAGGAAACTCGGACGCGTGCCATCGCTGACGACGATGGCCTCCATCGCGCAGCCTTCGTCTGCGGCGAGTTGGCGATCGCCCTGTTTCAATCTGGCCAGCGCGCTGCCGGCGTGCTTGAGCAACTGATCCCGCGCTTTCCGCCATTCTGCTTCATCGATACCGCGCGGTGGAGACAGGTTCGCTTCCACCGCGTCGAGGATGTCCTGCGGCCGCGACGGCGTCGCATCCGGCGGCAGCGCCGCTTCGGCCCGATCGAGCGATTCCGTGCCGGCTTGCCGGGATGCTTCACCAGCGGCGAGCAAGCGCGCCAGTTGGTCGATCCTTTCCTGTCGCATGGCCTTTCCCCCTTGATTCGAACGAACGCCTGGTCGAACGGGCGCTCAGTCGCCTCCCATCAACAAGGCATCCACGTCGAGATACAGCGGTGCGTTCTGCGCCGCTTCCGCGGTGAGCTTCACCGCTTCGGCCACGACCTTGCCCGCCTCGACCAGCTTCATCGTGCGGTAGTGGCCGCCGTCGAAGATCAGTTGCACCGCCTGGAAGCCGAACGCCAGCGGGATCGCGCCTTCGAAGGACACCACCGAATTTTCCGCCTGCCTGGCTTCGACCTTGACGTTCCCGCCGATCGCGTTCTGGATCACCGGCAGGTCGATTCCGATCGACTGCTTTCTGGAATCCTTGGCCGAGACGCTGATCTTGTTGGCCTTGAGCGTGCTCGTGACGACGTAAACCTTGTCGTCGTTCAGCATGTCCACGACGGCGCGGGCATAGGGATTGATGCGGGAACCGGCGAGAAACTGGTCGATCAACGCCACTTCGGCGCTGTTTTCCAGGGTCGAATCGAACTCGAACTGGATCGTGCGGGCGCGGGCGAAAGCGAGATTCACGCCGAGCGTCGATCCACCGAGCGCGGAGATCAACCCGCCCAGGATGTTGAGGCCGATGCCGGCATCCAGATCGGCGGATTTCGTGCCGCTGATATTGGGGCCGGGCCGATCCGGGCCGATCGGCGGCGCGCTGGGGCCGCCCGGATCGGGAACGAACACCGAAAGCAGTTCGCCTAGCCGTTGCAGGCGGTTGTTGCGATTGGCCAGCAACTGGGTGGGAAACAAGTCCACGCGCGGCAGTTGCACCACGTTGTAACCCTTGGATTTCAGAGCGGTCAGCGAGGGATCTTTGCAACCGGGAAGAATGCTCATACCTCATCTCCTGAATCAGGTGATACGACACGAACTTCGGATGTTGCCAATGGTGCCGCCATCGTTTGGCGCGCTTCCCGCGACTTCAGGCCTGCGATTTCTGGCACATATTCCAGAATGCGCGATCGGCAGTGTAATCCAAAACTCGACCGGCGAATAAAAATCACCGTCGCCAAGCGCAGGCTGCCCGCCGACGATATTTCGGCGTTGTGGCATTCCCATTATTCGGATAAGCGCTGCACTGCGGTACGGATCGGCACGGCAGCCTCGCCGCCGCGTTCGCGGTGTTCGCGCCCTCCTACTTCATGCGCACCGGCTACACCGCGGGCACGGGCTTTGGAATCTGCGTCGTACCGCTGCTGATGCAGGGCATCGACATGCCGATGTTCTTCGTCGCGATGCCGGCGATCACGCTCGACGGCATCCCGGACGCGCAGGTGCCGGCGGCCTCGCGCCTCTCCAACTTCCAGCCGAAATTGCGCTATGGCGCGCTCTCGCGCTCGAACCCGAACGTAATCTCACGCCCGTCACCGGAAATGCGCGCTTCCAGGTGATCGCCTGTGAGGCGATAGGAAATCCGTTTCGGGAAGTCGTGTTCCGGGTTCTCGAAGACGGCGCTCCGTTCCGCCCGCTCCACCAGCCGGAAACGCACCGGCGCGGGGTTGCCATGGACCTCGGCCACGTAGAACACCTCGCCGCCATCGGCTTTTATCCACAGTCTTTCCTCGAACGCCACCTGCCCGTTCCTGAGCCTGGCGCCGATGCCCGCGTAGCCTTTGCCTTCGATCCGCCAATGCTCGTAGCCCTCCTGCCCCTCGGGCAGGCCGGTACGGTTCCAGCGGCCCAGCAGCCAGGCCAGGGATTCCAGTTCGGGAGCCACGCCTTCGGCGGCGCGGGCAGGCGGGGCGAAAAAGCCGGTCATGCCTGCGGCAAGGCAGGCGGACAGCAGGATCGTGCGCATCGGTGTTCCTCCATTGCATTCGGGGCCGCCATCACAACGTGTCGTGCGGATGGATGCGATACAGGGCGGCTTCGCTCATGGCGCGATTCTGATGCAAATCGTCCGGATGGAGATCGTGCCTGGCGGGCCACTTCCGAACTTGACAAAGCCCTAAGTTCGTACTGTACTGTTACACATAGTACAGTTGACGTGGAGCGATGCTATGGCCAGACCCCAAGCCCTGATGATCCAGATCACTACCGGCGATCCGCGCCCGATCGGCCGGCAGATCGTCGATGCGGTGCGCCTGAAGATCGCCACGCGCGAACTGGAGCCCGGCGACCAGTTGCCGAGCGTGCGCGGCCTGGCGCAGCAGTTGACGATCAATCCCAACACCGTCGCCAAGGCGTATGCGGAACTGACCACCGAAGGCTGGCTGGAATCGCGCCAGGGCCTGGGCCTGTACGTGGCCGCGCCGCGCCAGCGGCTGTCCGACGCCGAACGCGAACGGCGGCTGGACGAGGCCGTGGATCGCTTCATCAACGACGTGGTGCCGCTGAATTTCCCCGCGGACGAAGTACAGGCCCGCATCGCGCACGAGTTCCAGCGGTTGGCACCGCGCAAGAGCGCCTGACCCAACCCCGTAGAGCCGGGCTTGCCCAGCTCGTTCCTCGATATCGCGAAAAGCAGCGGAGCAAGCTTCGCTCTACGAAAAGAAAACATCATCCGAGCATGAGTCCCATGTACGACGAACCCATCATCCAAACCATCGCATTGAGCAAGCGCTACGACCGCAAGCTGGCGCTGGATCATCTGAACCTCGCGATCCCGCGCGGCCGCATCCACGCCATCGTCGGGGCCAACGGCGCGGGCAAGTCCACGTTGTTCCGCATCCTGCTCGGCTTCCTTGCGCCCAGTTCCGGGCAAGCCCGCATCCTCGGCCGCGACAGCCAGCACCTGACGCCGGACGACCGCAGCCGCATCGGCTTCGTCAACGAGGAACACACCCTGCCCGGCTGGATGCGCGTGGCGCAGGTGACGGCGATGCAG
>CAZHXV010000067.1:12449-13331 GCA_964536455.1 uncultured Aquimonas sp. | reverse complement strand
CCGGGTGCCGCTGATCGGCTTCTCCGGCAGCCCGTGGACGCTGGCCTGCTACATGATCGAAGGCGGCGGCAGCGATACTTATTCGCGCATCAAGGCCATGCTCTACAACGAGCCGGCAACCCTGCACCAACTGCTGGAAACCGTCACCGATGCGGTGATCGCCTATCTTTCGGCGCAGCGCGAGGCCGGCGCGCAGGCATTGCAGGTGTTCGACACCTGGGGCGGCGTGCTGGGCCCTGCGCACTACCGCGAGTTCTCGCTGCGTTACCTGGAAAAGATCGCGCAGGCGCTGCCGCGCGGGGAAGGCATCGAGCGCACGCCGCTGATCCTGTTCGGCAAGGGCAACGCGCCGTACCTGGAAGAACTGGCCGCCACCGGCGCGGAAGCCCTCGGCATCGACTGGCACGTCACCCTAGCCGAGGCCCGCCGCCGCACCGGCGGCAAGGTCGCCCTGCAAGGCAACCTCGATCCCGCCGCGCTGTTCGCGGAGCCCGACCGCATCCGCGAGGAAGTGGGCGCGGCGCTGGAAAGCTATGGCCCCGGCCCCGGCCACGTCTTCAACCTCGGCCACGGCGTCACGCCGGACGTGAAACCCGAGCACGTCAAGGCGCTGGTGGATGCGGTGCACGCCCTGAGCTGGCCGTATCACGAGTCGAGCATCGCAAAGGCGTAAGTCGCCCGCCTTGCAGGCTGGGAGTCGGCGGCTTCGCCGCCTGTGAGAAGCGAGGAAAAGCTGCTTTACTGAACTGACTCATCACAGCGCCGCAGGCGCGACTTGCAGTCCGCGCAGCGGGCGACTGACTTTCAGACAATTCCAGGCCAACAAACCCCAATGTCCGACACACCCACCTCCGCAACGGAACGCAACGATTTCATCCGCCA
>CAZHXV010000067.1:6169-12439 GCA_964536455.1 uncultured Aquimonas sp. | reverse complement strand
CCGCCAGATCGTCCGCGACGATCTGGCCAGCGGCAAGCACGCCGCCATCAAGACCCGCTTCCCGCCGGAGCCCAACGGCTACCTGCACATCGGCCACGCCAAGGCGATCTGCCTGGATTTCGGCGTGGCGGGCGAATTTGGCGGCGTCTGCAACCTGCGGCTGGACGACACCAACCCGGCCAGGGAAGATCCGGAATACGTGCGCGCCATCCAGGACGACGTACGCTGGCTGGGCTTTAACTGGAACAGCCTGCGCCATGCCTCGGATTATTTCGGCGTGCTGTATCTGGCCGCCGAAAAGCTCATCCGGCAGGGCGACGCCTTCGTCTGCGACCTCAGTGCCGAGCAGGTGCGCGAATACCGCGGCACCCTCACCGAACCGGGCCGCCACTCGCCCTACCGCGAGCGCAGCGTCGAAGAAAACCTGGATCTGTTCCGGCGCATGCGCGCGGGCGAATTCGCCGACGGCGCTCGCACCCTGCGCGCGAAGATCGACATGGCCAGCGGCAACATCAACCTGCGCGATCCAGCGCTGTACCGGATCAAGCACGTCGAACACCAGAACACCGGCAACGACTGGCCGATCTACCCGATGTACGACTACGCGCATTCGCTCAGCGACGCCATCGAAGGCATCACCCATTCGCTGTGCACGCTGGAGTTCGAGGATCACCGCCCGCTGTACGACTGGTGCGTAGACAAGGTGGACCTGGCGCACCACCCCGAGCTGCTGGAACCGCTGCTGGCCAAGGGCCTGCCGAAGGAAGCCGGCAAGCCGCGCCAGATCGAATTCTCGCGCCTGAACTTCAATTATCTGGTGATGAGCAAGCGCAAGCTGCTGGGGATGGTGGAAGACAGGCTGGTGGATGGCTGGGACGATCCGCGCATGCCCACCCTGCAGGGCATCCGCCGCCGCGGCTATACGCCCGCGGCGCTGAAGCTGATGGTGGAGCGCGTGGGCATCAGCAAGCAGAACTCGCTGCTGGACATTTCCATCCTCGAAGGCGCGCTGCGCGACGATCTGGACGCGCACGCACCGCGCCGGATGGCCGTGATCGACCCGCTGAAAATCGTGCTCACCAACCTCGACGCCGGCGTTGAGGAAACCCTGACCTTCTCCAACCACCCGAAGGACGCGGCGCAGGGCGAGCGCGGCGTCCCGTTCTCGCGCGAGCTGTGGATCGAGCGCGAGGATTTCGCGCAAGTGCCGCCACCTGGCTTCAAGCGCCTGACCGTGGGCGGCGACGTGCGCCTGCGCGGCGCCGGCATCATCCACTGCGACGAGGCGGTGAAGGATGCCGCCGGCGACATCGTCGAACTGCGCTGCACGCTGGATCCGGCATCGCGCCCCGGCATGGAAGGCGCCAACCGCAAGGTGAAAGGCACCATCCACTGGGTCAGCGCAAAGCATGCAGTGGCCGCGGAAATCCGCCTGTACGACCGCCTGTTCACCGTACCCAATCCGGACACCGACGAAGACGGCAAGAGCTACCGCGACTACCTCAACCCGGACTCGCGCCGCGTCGTCGCAGGCTACGTCGAACCGGGTGCCGCCGATGCCGCGCCGGAACAGGGTTTCCAGTTCGAGCGCCTGGGCTATTTCGTCGCCGACCGCTACGACCACGCGCCGGGCAAACCGGTGTTCAACCGCAGCGTGACCCTGCGCGACACCTGGACGAAGGCGGGCTGAGGTGATCCTGCGTCGCGCCATGCGTGCCTTCCTGCGGAGCCGTGCAAACCCGGTTCAACGATGGCGTGCCCGCGTGCCCGGCGCGGTGTGCGCCCTTCTGCTGGCCGCTTGCGCGCCCGCGCAGGACGCCGCATTTCCCGGGCCGGCCCGCATGCAGGAAGCACCGCCATCCGTCACCGACAACCCCGCAAAGGACAAGGTGGATTACTCGTGCACCGGCGGCAACCAATGCACGATCAAGGATGTAGGCAACTGCTGCGGCGAATATCCTGCCTGCGTCAACGTGGACAGCCCCACGTTCCCGGAACAGGTGAAGGCCGATTGCGCCCGCAACGGCGTCTCGGGCATCTGCGGATTCCCGGTGCTGGAAGGCTGCCAATGCGTGGAAGGCCGCTGCGAAGGCATCAAGGCCGCACAGCCACCGCCGATTGCGCCGTCGATCAAATAGGCACCCGCACCGCCTGCGCGAAAAAACACCTGGAGAACCCCATGCTGCAACTTTCCACCTCCCTCGCCCTGCCCGACTGGATCGCAAGCCGCATCGACGCGAACGCGATCCATGCGGGCGACGACGCCAAGGTCGCGCTGGCCGTGGAACTTTCGCGCCTCAACGTCGAACTTTGCACCGGCGGCCCGTTCGGCGCGGCGGTGTTCGACGCGGAAGACCGCCTGATCGGCGTCGGCGTCAATCGCGTGGTGCCGCAGAATTGCTCGGTCGCCCACGCCGAGATGATGGCCTACCTCACCGCGCAGGCCGCCACCGGCCGCAACCGCCTCAACGAGGGCCATCCGGGCATCGTGCTGGCTACCTCCTCGCAGCCATGCTGCATGTGCTACGGCGCCACCTTCTGGGCCGGGATCGACACGCTCTTGATCGGTGCCTCGGCGCAC
The DNA here is from genome assembly GCA_964536455.1 of uncultured Aquimonas sp. Classification (GTDB taxonomy): domain Bacteria; phylum Pseudomonadota; class Gammaproteobacteria; order Xanthomonadales; family Xanthomonadaceae; genus Denitratimonas. Next base: position 9,858 of record CAZHXV010000067.1, on the reverse strand, counting down.
GACGTGATGGAACTGACGGAATTCGACGAAGGCCCGCTGCCTGCGGATTGGCGCGGTGAACTGGAGAATCGTGGCATCGCCGTGCGCGAAGGCATCGGTCGCGAGGCCGCCCGTGCCGTGCTGGCCGATTACGCCGCGCGAGGCGGGATCAACTACTGATCCGCCATAGCGCCGGGTCTGATCGGCTCCTGGAAACGAAAACGCCCGCGAGGCGAACCTCGCGGGCGTTTTCCTTGCAGCCTTGGAGAACGGCTTAGCCGCGACGGCGCATCAGGCCGAAGCCCATCAAGCCGAGCGCACCGGCCAAAAGGCCCAGCGTCCACGGATTGCTCGCCGGGACATTGGCAACGACCGGTTCCGCACCGCCGCCCGGGCCAGGGCCGCCAGCGACGCCATTACCGGACAGGGCCACAGTCGTGGGGAAGCCACGAAGCGTCTGAGCTCCGCCGAAAGCCAGTTCGCCGGAAGCCGGGCCGGCCGCCGCAGGCGCGAACGTCACCTGCACGGTGCAGGTTTCATCAGCCTCCAGTTCCATGCCGGCGGTGCAGCTACCGCCGCTGACCGCGAACCCGGCGCCCGTCGTTTGCAGCGACGGCAGGTTGCCCGGAGCATCGCCGTAGTTCGTGACGGTGACGGACTGTGCGGCATTGCTGCCGACGTTCACGTCGCCGAAATTGATCGAGCCGGTGCTGAAACCGAACTCGGCTTCGCCGCTCGGCAGCGGATCGCCCAGGTAACGGATCGTCAGCGTGCTGCCTTCGGCGAACGAGCCTTGCGGGGAGAATTCGTCATCCCAGGATTCGCAGAACTCCAGCGTCAAAAGACCATCTTCGGTGGTGATGTTGGGGAGCTCGAAATCCTCGAAGTACAGGGCCGTAGGAACGGTGTAGCTCTCCGTACCTGAACTCTCCGTAGCGACGAAGCCGTTGAGATAAATCTGCTCGTCCGGAATAGCGCCGATAAACTGGACGGCAATTTCAACCAGCCAGCTGGGGCTGTACGCAGTGATGGAACCAGCATCCGCCCCACCCCCGACACCAATCATCACGGCACCTGCGGGCAACTGGAGCTGAAGGGTCTCATTGACCGGATTTGTACCCGGATAACCGCATTCCCCGTTGGTGACGTGGCCACCGATATCGACAAGAACCGTTTGCTCGGTGCCGCGCGGGGTCACCTGCGAACCTACGGGAACGACATGCGCCTTCATGCTGCGGAACTGCGCATCGCCCTTCGCCGCGAACGCCGCGCCGCTGGCCAGCAGTGCCGCACCAACACCCAATGCCAGGGTAACCTGCTTGAACATCATCCACTCCTTGAACTGCTTATGAGAATCTGGAAATCACGCGGCAACTTGTGTCAATTGCCGGGTTCGCATGGCAGGACGCAACCCATCGCGCTCCAGACACCAAGGAGCGCGCAAGCCGTCGAACCGGGAACTTACCGAGTTTAGATTCCACATCCGTTCATGTCCAGCAACGAGCGACTCCACTTTGGTTGAATCCTTCCACATGACCGCCTTTTCCTCCAACCCGCTGCCGAATGCCTACCTGGTCTTCTGCCGCCCAGGTTTCGAGCCGGAAGCCGCCGCCGAACTGGCCGATCGCGCCGCGCAGCACGGGATTTCCGGCTACCCGGAAACCGAACGCGGCAGTGGTGTGGCGTGGTTCCGGGCATTGCCGGGCGATGCGGAAACTGGCCCGAGGCCGGGCCAGGCGTTCACGAACCTGGTCTTCGCACGCCAGTGCATCGCGGCCTTCGCCGAACTGCGCGCGCTCGATCCGGCCGACCGCCTCACGCCCATCCTCGCCGCGTTGCCCGGAACGCCCACGCGCTTCGGCGATCTTTTCGTGGAGCATCCGGATTCGGACGAGGGCAAGCCGCTGGCGGCACTGGCTCGCAGCTTCGGCAACGCATTGCGGCCTGCGTTGCGCAAGGCGGGAAGGCTTGCCGCCGCGCCCGACCCGAAGCTGCCGCGCCTGCATGTGGTGTTCCTCGCCGGCGATCACGTCGCTCTCGGCATCACCGATCCCCGACATGCCACGCCGTGGCCACAGGGCATTCCACGCCTGAAGCTGCACCGCGACGCGCCGAGCCGTTCGGCGTTGAAGCTGGAAGAAGCCCTGCTGATGCTCCTGACCGAGGAAGAACGCGCGCGCTGGCTGAAACCGGGCATGAAGGCCGCCGATCTGGGTGCGGCGCCGGGCGGCTGGAGCTGGGTGCTGGCGCGGGCCGGCCTCCACGTCACCGCCATCGACAACGGCCCACTTTCGGAAACGGCGCTGGCTACCGGCCTGATCCGCCACCAGCGCGCCGACGGCTTCACCTGGCAGCCGCGCGAACCGCTGGACTGGATGGTCTGCGACATGGTGGAACAGCCCCGGCGCGTGGCCGCGCGCATGGCGCAATGGTTCGCCAGCGGCTGGTGCCGCCGCGCCATCTTCAACCTGAAATTGCCGATGAAGAAACGCTACGCCGAAGTGCAGGCCAACCTCGCCGATTTCGAGCGACGCTGCGCCGAGGCGGGCGTGGCCGTGCACTGGCGCGCCCGGCAGCTTTACCACGACCGCGAGGAAATCACGGTGCTTGCGTTTACCGGATGATGAGGAGCCGAGCACCCGCTTCGTAGGAGCCAGGCTTACCCGGCTGCTCTTGCTTTTCGTGCAATCCAAGCCCAAGCCGGGCAAGCCCGGCTCTACGGAAGAAACCGACCTATTCGGGCCTTCGCGGCGGTTTGGGCGGCAGATCCGGGCGCGGTTTCGGCGGCGCAGGTTGCGGAGCCCGCACCGCAGCGGCGAGGCGTTCGGCCAGTTGCGCCAGCAGGCGATTCTGTTCCTCGCGCGATTGGGCGCGGGCGTCGAGGCTGGCGATCAGTGGTTTGAAGCCCAGTTCCAGTGCGGAGCGCAGGCCGCCCAGCCACATCGCCGCATCGGTGGCGGTGTCGCGGCTGAAGGTGCGCGCCAATGCCTGTTCGCTGGCAACGCGCTCCAGCAGCGAGACGATTTCCGGCCACGGCACGGCCGGCGGCGCCGGCGCAGGTTCGGGCGATTCTTCCTGTACGGGCACGAGCGAGCGCACGCCCTGCACCAGATCGTGCAGTTGCGCCACCACGCGCGTGCCGACATCCGAATCGCTGCCGCCGATGGCCTTGTTGCGGCGGAAATCGGCCTTGATCCGTTCCCAGCGCGTGGCTTGTTCCTCGTTCAAGCCGCCACGCAGTTGCGCCAGCTTCAGCAGGTTTTCCTCCGCGCCGGTGGTGAGCAGTTGCGATTCGCCGAGGTAGTGATCGGCGATCAACTGCTGCAATTCGTTCTGGTTCATCACCGGCGCGATCTTCTCGGCCAGCTTGTTCATGTTGCGGTAGCTGCCCTGCAAGCGGAACGGCGGCTCGGTGCGGTAGGCATCGGCCTGCGCGGCGGAGGCGATGTACTGCTGGTTGACGCGATACACGACTTCGCGAACGGCCAGCATGCGCTTGAGCGTTTCGACGATCTCGTTGATCTCCGCGCCGCCGTAGTCGTGCTTCAGCTCGTTGGTGGAAACTTCGCTGCCCTGCGCCTTGGCGGCCAAAAGGTACAGATCGGCCATGTCGCGCGTGGCCAGCGGCGCGAGCACCGGGTTGCTGGTCAAGCTGTTCTCGATGTAGCTGAGCTTGAACGCCTCCTCCATGCCGCCGAGCACGTCGCCCA
>CAZHXV010000067.1:432-6159 GCA_964536455.1 uncultured Aquimonas sp. | reverse complement strand
CGCCCAGGTTGTAGATGTCGGCGCGGTTGGCAAGCATGTCCGGAATCTTGAACACCTCGCCGGATTCGGTGTACGGGTTGCCCGCCATCACCACGCAGAACTTTTTCCCGCGCATGTCGTAGGTCTTGGTGCGGCCGTTCCAGACGCCTTCGATGCGGCGCGTGCCGTCGCACAGGGAAATGAACTTTTGCAGGAACTCCGGGTGCGTGTGCTGGATGTCGTCGACATACAGCATCACGTTGGAACCCATTTCCAGCGCAAGGTTGAGCTTGAGCAATTCCTGCTTCGCGGTCGCATCCGGCGCCCGTGCCGGATCGAGCGAATGCACGCCGTGGCCGAGCGCCGGGCCGTTGATCTTCATGAAGACCAGGCCAAGGCGCGAAGCGACGTATTCCATCAGCGTCGTCTTGCCGTAGCCGGGCGGGGAAATCATCAGCAGAAGGCCCATCAGATCGCTGCGCTTGCCCTCGCCCACCGTGCCCATCTGCTTGGCGAGGTTGTCGCCGATCACCGGCAGGTACACGCTGTCGATCAGCTTGTTGCGCACGAACGAGGTGAGCGGGCGCGCCTTGAACTCGGAAAGCCGCAAGGCCTCGCGTTCGCGCGCGAGGATGTCTTGCCGCAATTGCTGGAACTGCCGGAAGCCTTGCAGGTAGCCGGTCTGGTGTTGCGCGAAACGCGAGAAAAATTCGGAAACCTGTACCGCCAGAGAACCGCTGGCGATGCGCGGGTGCTCGCTCAACAAACCCGGGACCCGCGCATCGAGATCGGCTTGCGAGATGCGACTGGGAAGCGATGCGCCAAGCAGCAGCAAGGCGACGGCTTCGGGAACGTAGGACGACAGCGATGCGGGTTCGGCCTGCAACTGTTCGGAACCGGCGATCAAGCCATCGAACCATTGCGTCGCCAGCAGCCAGCGCGCGTTCGCATCGTCGCCGAAGCCATCGAGCGTGGCCTGCACCTCGTTCCAGCGTTCGCCTGCCAGCGCTTGCTTAAGTGCGGAAACCAGATGCTGCGCGTAGCGGCTGAACACGAACTGCGGGTGCGGCGCAGAAAGCTCCTGCACCAGATACGCGGCGGCGGCTTCGCTGCGCTGCGGATCGAACGGCAGCACCAGCAATTTCAGGGTTGCGGCGATGTCGTTGCGCAACGACGCCAGGGCGTCGTCGCGCCCGAACAGGTCGCGAATCTGCTGCGCGTTGCGCGCGCGCGCGGGCCAGCGCGACGCATCCGGCGTGTCCGCGATACGTTGCCAGCCGAGCAAAGCGAACGCCCGCGCCTCCGGCGTGTGAACCAGCGCGCCCGCCGCATCGCGCAGCGGCACCAATGCGCGCAGGATCAACGCCGCATCGTGATCGTGGATGCCTTTCTCGTAGCCGTCCTTGTAACGCGGCGTCGCGAAATCGCGTACGGCGCGGCTGAGCGCGTCCGGTTCCAGCACCAGCTTCGCCAGACCTTCGCGCGTGAAGCCTTCGCGATGGCTTTCCGCCGCTTCCAGCACCAGACCCGCGAGGTATTCGGCGCGTGAAAGCTCCGGCGATTCGGATTCCAGCGCCGCTTGCCAGTACGGCTTCAGGGGTTCGAGCAGCGGGTCGGAAATCCGTTCGATGAAATCGGTGCCGGTCAGATGCAGCGCCAAACCGCCTTCGCGCGGCAACATCGTCAAGTCCAGTTCCTGCGTGTTGACCGAGAAGCGATGCTTGCCGAGCTTGATGACGTTGCCGCCGTCCTCGAACAGCTCAGTCTTGTCGCGCAGGGAACGCACGGCCTGGTCGCGCACGGCCTTCAGGCGCGCGTCCACGTCGTCGGCCTTGACGTTGTCCTTCAGCTCGCGCAGCCGCGTGGATAGCTCGCGCAGTTTCAGGATCAGCGCATCGCCGGCGAAAAAGGCGTTGAGTTCGTCCGGCCCGGCGAAGCGCGCGGTGCGGCGGGGCAGGCCATCGAGAATGCGGCGCGCCGCATCGAACACCCCCTGCGCCTTGCGCTGGCGCTCGTCGAGAAGGGTTTGCTTGTGCGCCTCGAAGCTTTCGACCAGCTCCTCGCGCTTTTTCAGGATGTCGCCGAGGAAGGCTTCGTGTTCGCCGAACTGGCTTTCCAGTTCTTCCAGCTGGATCAGGAGGCGGGAAAGCTGTTCGTCGCATTTCTCCGGATCGCTCGACGCCGACAAGGCGCTCGCGATGCTTTGCGAGAACAGCGTGAACTGCGCGCCGAATTGCGCGACCTGTTCGCCGGAACCCAGCTGCCTGCGGCGCTGCTCGGCACGGGCGCGGGCCTGGTTGAGCCGCGCGTAGAGTTCGGCGATGACCTCGACGATCTTCGTGCGCTGCGTCGCGTCTTCGACCTTCAATGTCGCCATCAGTTGCGACAGCAGATCCAGATCGGACGAAAGCTCGGTCAAGCCTTGCTGCGGCTCGCGCAGTTTCGCCACGCTCGGCGCCGCCTGCGCCTGCCTGTCCAGTTCGGAAAGCCGCACGTTCAACGGCGCCAGCGCCGCCGCGTCGGAAAGATAGGCGCCGGTCGCAAGGCCGATGCGCTCGTTCGCAGCGATCAATTCGGCTTCCATCGCATCGATCGCGGCGACGTCGATGTAGCGCAGCTCGCGGATCGTCAAAAGGTGCCCGCGCTGCGCGGAAATGGCCTGCAACGCGGCAACGTAATCCTGCACGCGCTCGAAGCGATCCGGGTCGAGGCTCGACAGCAGCGCCTGTTGCCGGGTCGAAGCCTCGCGCATCGCGCGGCCGGATTGGGCGCGGATGCTTTCGACCTTCTCGAATTCGTCCAGCACCGATTCGCCGGTCGTGGCGATTTCGTGCAGCAGCGGCGCAAGCTCCCCGGCCTGCGCATCGGCAATCCAGTGATGCGCGTCGAACAGGCGGCGGGCCGCCTGCACCAGCAGCGTGTAGCGTTGAACCGAAACGGCGTCGCTGTCGATCTCGCGCGAGAGCGAAAGCAGATCCGAAATGCCGCGCACCAGTTCCGCATTGCCGATGCGCGCGAGGAACCCCGTGCCCGGCGGCTGCCTGGCCGCGTATTCGTCGAAGCAGAACGGCGTGCGCCAGACCTGCATCGGATGTACGCGCGTGGGTTCGGCGCTTTCGGTGCTGAAGATCACCATGCGCCCATCGAACAACCGCGCGTAGCCGTGGCAGACGATAGGCGAGGCCAGCTGCCGCTCGATCATGTTGTAGGTGAACAGCGCGCAGCGGCCATCGACGGGTTCGTAGAAGATGTAGAGCACGTCCTCGCCATTGGGCGAACGGATCGCGCGCTTGAAGGACATGCCATCCACGGCGGTGTCGAACTGGCGCGTTTCCCCGTTCTGCAACAGATAGCCGCCAGGCCAGACGATGCCGTGATCTTCCGGCAACTGGATGCACGCCAGCCCGATCTGGTCGATGCGCTGCACGCGGCGCGTCAACGTGTTGTAGGCCAGATGGCGCCACTGCTCCTCGCGGTACGGCAAAACCCGCAGGAGGATCAGCGAACCGACCTTCGCGAACTCGATCAGCGCATCGTCGAGCGATTGGGTTTTGTCCTGCACCGGCTCGCGGTAAATGCCCAGGCCGTCTTCGGTGTTGTTCTCGATCTTGACGGTGAGATCGCCGCCGATGGTTTCCACGAACACGGTGTCGAGGATGTTCAGGTGCGGATGGCGGCCATTGACCGTCATCTCGCGCGTGGTTTTCTGCCACTGGAAATCGAACGGCGCGGGCAGCGCGATATCGCGTTCGCCGCGGTTGTCGATGTAGCGAACCTCCCTGCCGTCCGGCGACACGCTCCAGCGGAACACGCGCAGGTCGTCGAGCTTGTCGCCGATCTGGAAGCTCGCCATCAGCTTGCCGTCGCGCACCATCAGTTGCAGCAGGCGCGTGTTCTTGTAGTAGGCGTACAGCTCGCGGAAATCCTGCACGAAGCTGTCGATGGCAAGAAAGGTGCCCGCGGCATCGACCGGCGTCACATCGAACCCGTCCGGCGTTTCGACCAGCCGGTAGAGGCCGAACACATCCTCGATGCGGGTTTCCTTCTTCAGCCCGATGAAGACGTTGTAGCCGAACAGCAGATATTCGCCGACCTGCACGATGTCCCGCGCCACGCAGTTGTGTTCGGTGCGCACGCGCAGCCGGCCGATCACCTCCGAGGCGCTGCCGCCGAATTGTTCCAGGCGTCGTGCGTTGAGCGATTCGGCTTGCGAACGCAAACGCGCGCCCTGCTCGACGAGGCGCTTGCGCAGCACGTCGTAAGCGCCGCCGGAGGCGACGGCCTGGTCGATGGCGGTGGTGTCGGTGGGTTCGGTCATGGGCTTGCCCTGATCGCATTACCGCTGTTCCCTTCTCCCCTCGTGGGAGAAGGTGGCGCGAAGCGCCGGATGAGGGGGCGCGCGTGGCGCATTGGATTGTCGCGAGGTTTCCCCCTCTCCCCAACCCCTCTCCCGCAAGGGGAGAGGGGCTTTGTTCTGGCGAGGAGAAAGAACCCTTTACGCTGACGGCTCTTGCTTGCCTGCGTCCGATGCGATGCCCTTTGCACCAAGGAACCGCTGGATCAGGTCATTGACCAACGGACTCTTGCCCGCGACGCCTTCGATGGCTTTGCCCACCGACAAGGATTTGGCGAACGAATCGAAGAACGCGCCTTCGCCGCCGACGATGTCGATGTTGGCTTTCGACAGCGCCGCCGCGAGCACATCGGCCTGCTCCCTGGCAATGTCCTTGCCCGCGGTGATCTGGGCGATGGCCTGCTCGAAGCCTTTTTCCAGCTGCATCCGGAACTCCTCGTGCGCCCGCGCGCCGTCGCTGAGCGAGCCGAGCGCGCCGAACTTTTCGGTCAGGCCCTTGGCTTCGGCGTTGAGTTTTTCCAGCAGCACTTGCGCTTCCGACAAACCCACGTCGCGCGTGGCCTTGGCCTTGGCGGCGCCCAACTGTTCCTCGCCGCGCGCCTGTGCGGTGAGGTTTTCTTCCAGCACGCGGGCTTCGGCCAGCCCCTTGTCCTGCGTGCCGCGCGCTTCGGCACTGAGTTTTTCGGCGGTGACTTTCGCCTCCGCCAGGCCTTCCTTTTCCATCGCGGCGGCGGTGACTTCGCGCACCCGCGCGTCGGCCAGACCCGGTGCGGCGCGCTCGGCTTCGATGCCTTCGGCCAGTTTCTTCTTGGCTTCGGCCTGCTTGGCGGAGGCTTCAAGCTCGGCCTGCGCCAGCACCGTGAGTTCCACGGCCTTGTGGCGCGAACGGGTTTCGTCGGCTTCGGCCTGCTTGACCTGTTTGACCAGGTCTTCCTCGGCGCGGGCCTGCGCATCGAGGATGGCGACCTGCTTGGCGCGCTCGGCTTCGGAAACCTGGCGCACTTCCTTGATGCGTTCCTCCTCCTGCGCGACGGTCTTTTCCACCGCGACGCGCTCGCGGATCACGTTGGCGATGAGCTTGCGCTGTTCTTCCAGCGCCTTTTCCTTCTCGATGCGCTGCAATTCCACCTCGCGTTCGCGCGCGACGGTTTCAAGATCCCTGGCGCGCGTGACCTTTTCCACTTCGATCACGACCGCGCGCTGGCGGTTCTGTTCGGCCACTTCCACTTCGCGCTGACGGTTCTGCTCGCGGATGTCGATCTGCTCCTGCGTCGCGATGCGGGCCTGTTCGGCCTTCAGGCGTTCTTCTTCCTGCACCTTCTGCGTCTCGGCCTGTTCGCGGGCGCGGATGGTTTCGACCTCGCGCTTCTGGCGCGCTTCGGCATCGGCCTGCT
>CAZHXV010000067.1:0-422 GCA_964536455.1 uncultured Aquimonas sp. | reverse complement strand
AGCGCCAGCATCGCTTCTTTCGTCTCGACGTTCTTCTTGGTGATCGCCAGTTGCTCGTTGCGTTCCAGTTCGTTGGTGATGACGTTCTGCGCGGCGGTGAGTTCGGTGATCTTGCGGATGCCTTCGGCGTCCAGGATGTTGCTCGGATCGAGCGAGGATTTCGGCGTCTGCTCCAGGTAGTCGATGGCCACGTCTTCGAGGATGTAGCCGTTCAGGTCGTTGCCGATGACCTGCACGATGCGATCGCGGAATTCCTGGCGGTTCTCGAACAGCTTCACGAAGTCGATCTGCTTGCCGACCGTCTTGAGCGCTTCGGAGAACTTGGCGTTGAACAGTTCGTTGACCGCCTGCTTATCCGAAGCGCGCTCCACGCCGATGGACTTGGCCACCTTCAACACGTCCTGCTGGGTTTCGTTGACGCG
>CAZHXV010000066.1:0-13354 GCA_964536455.1 uncultured Aquimonas sp. | reverse complement strand
TCATCGCTCCATCCTCTCAAAGATTGGAGCCTCCGAGAATGCCGGGGCGGTTCAAGACACCGTCAGTGCCTGATGATCGGCGCACCGAGCCTCTGCGTGGCGGTATGCTTCAAGATGTTTCTCGCCCATGACGGGGAGGCTTGGTAGTACGATCTACATCGAAGACGCGATTAAATTGGCGCATTGCCGGAGGGGACAACCGTGAAGCTGTGTCTGACGATTGGAGTATCGAAGGCTCCCCCACTTTCATACTTGCCGGGTGCTATTACGGCGGCACACGAAATGGGAGATTGGGCGCGCCAAGCCGGATTCACCACGGAGGTGATCACTGATGAGGGTGAGACACGCGTCACCATTCAGCGTATTCGAGAATCGCTGAAGGGGATGCTTGCTTCCAACGACGAGGTGGAGCTTTTTGTCCTTCACTTCGCTGGGCATGGATTCCGCTCCGGGGCCGAGCAGAATATGTGGCTTCCAAGCGATTGGTTTGACGAAACTCGCGCCATCTCTGTGGAAGGGCTGAAGAGACAACTCTACAGGCACGGCATCAGGAGCCTGACGATCTTTGGCGATGCTTGCCGCTCGCTACCGGCGGACATAGATACTGCTGATATTTTTGGTGATCCCGTGCTTCCACGAGGGCCATACGAAGCACAGGCACCGATCATCGATCGCTTCAATGCGGTGGTAGATGGGCAAAAAGCATACATGCTGAAAGGGGACGGTAAGGCTCCTGATCGATGTGTGTTCTCCACCGTCTTGATCGAAGGCCTTTGCGGCTTCAGGGATGAAGCGTTTGACAAATACCTTTCCGACTGCGTAATACCAGAATCACTGGCCTTGTTCTCCAAAGACCGATTGCGGGAAATCGGAGAAATCTACGACCTCCAGTGCAAGCCAGATTGCGCCACCGGCATACCCCGCGAGCATGCAGTCTACTTTCAGCGTGGAGGTAGCCCACATGGGCTACCAGCACCTAAGTGGCCAGCACCACCAGAGGTGGCTCAAGAGCCGGGTGGTGGTAGGGAGCCGCAATTCAGACTTCCCGACATCAAAGAGTTTTCGCGCCCTCTCCAAGCGCGATTACTCACGCGGCACATCCGAGACGGACTCTCAATCCAGAGAGAGGCCGACGTTCGTGATTTCAATCTGTCTATCCACGGTGCGGTGCCTAAGGCGATCTGGAGCACATCTTCCGTTGAGAAGTGTTTCATGGAAGGCGACGTCACACACTACCGGGTGAGCAGCAAGAAGCAAGGGGCCATTCAAATACTGGTCGAATTCGAGGATGGCGTTTTTGCGTCGGCTGTTGTTTATCCGATGCTGGTCACTTTTCTTGTTCGCGACGGAAGAAATGAGATCAACTGGACCTGCGTTTCCCGATGGGGTTGGTGGTCGGAACCTCTAAGCACTTACATCGAGACGATTGTCGACCTTCAGGCCGGCAATCTTGCTGCAGATCAGGTGGACGATATCGCGACACGGCTCCGCTCTGCCAAGCACGTCAACCCGACACTGGGAGCCATCGCCAGCTATCTTTATGACTATAGTGGAGACATCGACAGTATTCGGCGCATGGCATTTTTTTACTGCGACTACGGACAGGCCATTCCATTCGACGTGGCGTTCATGGGATTACTCCCAAGCACCGACTCCGGCCACGGCGGCTTGGTGACAGAAGTTCCCCCTGTCAGCAAGCGACCATATTCAACTGCAAATCAAAAGTTACCCAGATGGGTAACCGACGCGACCCGCCCTGCGATGGGAAAGATCGCCGGTCTATGGCCTTGGCTGCGCCAAGGGTGGCAATTCATGGAAAACCCGGAACCAGAGGAGAAGGCAGTTGCGGAAAATTTAGGTGACGTCGCTGCTTTTCTCCTGCCATCCCAGTTCTCGTCATTCAAAGCAGAAGGCGCGCGAATCCTGATACGCAAGTTTGACATGGAGGAAAGCCAATGAACGTTCTGATGATTCACGGGATCGGGCAAGAAGGCTCGACGAAGGACGAACTCCTGCAAAAGTGGACTGAGTCTCTCCATGCTGTTCAGCCTGGCTTGCTTGCCGGCGCCTCAGTCGAGATGGCGTACTACGGGACGACTCTCGCGGATTGGACGAACCGCAAGACCAAAGTCGCTGTCGGCATGGGAGCTGAATCCACAGCAGTCGATATCGGCGATGCTGATGAACTGAAGTTCCTCAGCGCTGTTATGGAGGAGTTCGCTGGCGATCATGACATTGATGAGGCCCAGATCGACGCTGCCATGGAAGAGTCGGGGAACATTGCCGTGCCGATGGACAACTTCATCGCAAGACGCCTCGTGGGTCTCATGCGCGTGGTCGAGAAGATTTCCCCTGCCAAGGGTGCGCTCCTGCTTCGGCTCGTGCGACAAGGCCATACCTACCTTTCCTCGCCAAAAGCGGCCAAGGCGGTCGACGATATCGCTCGCCCTTACCTGCAGCGTAGTCCTCAAATACTGATTACTCACTCACTCGGAACTGTCATCGCTTTCAAGCTACTGCGAGAGATGGAAGCTGTCAGTGCCGGGGTTCAGATCCCTCTGCTGATCACCATGGGATCGCCCCTCGGGCTGGATGCGTTCAAAGCGAAGTTGGGTGTCCCGCGACGAAAGGCTGGATTTGTCCAGAAGTGGGAGAACTTCTATGACCCCTCCGATTTCGTTGCACTCGGAAAGCCCCTTACCAAGGAGAACTTCGCAGAGGGAATCGGGAACGACGGTACCGTCGACAACACGACCCTCAATTCGCATGGCATCGTTGGCTACCTGCCGCACAAGGGCGTGATTGAGGTGTTGAGGCAAGCGCTACCGCAGATTCCATCCTAATTGGACTCGGACGGCAGCGCAGGCTTGGAAGCTGAAAGCAGGTGGTTTCAAGGAGATTTTGGCGGCCAACGGTGCCGACGATTCTTTGCCGTTGCAATCCGTCGCTTCGACCACGGCAATGACGGCGATCGGATACCTTAAGTTTCGCCCGCGACGATGCACCGGCCCGATGGCGGCGATGCGACGCCTGCCGGGACCGAACTGGTGAATGTGCTGCTGCAGACTGGCGCAGATCAGATCGCCCCCACGACTGTGGCGCCTCTTGGGGCAAAGTGACCAAAGCCGTGTGGAAGGCTGGCTCGCCACCAACCTAGAGATTGGGAGGAGCGGCACCGACCTGACCTTTGCCCTAGAAGGTGACACTGGTACATAATCTGGTCTAATTCCGTGCCGCTCACGGAAGGAACCCGTTATCAATCAACGAGTTGAGTGCGGTGTGATGTTCCCTTCACCCGCTCCACTTCAACCGCCCAGAAAGCTTCCGGAGGGTTCGCGAGGCACCGCCGGGCGGTGGCGTGCCGGACAATGAACCGATGCAGCCAGCTTCGGTCGAATTCACGTCACCCCAGGCAAATGCGGTCGCGCCCCCCTTGCTTGGCCTGGTAGAGCGCATCGTCGGCACGCTGCAGCAATTCGGCTTCGGTCTCGGCATTGGGCTTCCATTGCACCAATCCGGCACTGAAGGTGATGCACAGGCCATCGACGCCACCCCAGTCGAGCCTTGCATGGAATCGCTCGCGCAAACGCTCGCAGACGGTGCGCGCTTGTTCCAGCGTGGTGTCGTTGAACAACAACGCAAATTCTTCGCCGCCCAAGCGTGCGGACAGGTCGGAGGCGCGGGCGGCTTCGCGCAGCAACTGGCCCACCTCGCTCAACACCGCGTCGCCGACGCGATGCGAGTGGCGGTCGTTGACGTCCTTGAAGTGATCCACGTCCAGCATCACCAGCGACAACGGACGATTGCCGCTGCGGCTCCAGGACAGGGCCAGCGCCAGGGCTTGATCGAAGGCGCGGCGGTTCGGGATTCCGGTGAGCGCATCCTCGCGCGCCTGCCGGGCGAAGGTTTCGGACTGCTCGCGCAGTTGTTCGAGTAGGTGCGATTTCTCCTCGTCGGCGTGCAGCAGGCGCTGGGTCTGGCGTTGCAGGTCGGAGGTGCGCTCGTCCACCAGCCGCGCCAGCCGCGCGTTGCTGGCGCGGTAGCGCGCGACCATGAGCAGGTACAGCCCTGCCAGCACGGCCAGCAGGGCCAGTGCCGCGCCAATGCGTACATCCAGCCGTTGCCACCAGTATGGCTCGATGTGGAACGCCCAGGTCGCCTCGCGCTCGCTCCATTCGCCGCCGGGGTGCGCCGCCGAAACGCGCAGGCGGTAGTCGCCGGGCGGTAATCCGATGTATTCGACTCCGTGCTGGCGGCCCCGCTCGATCCAGCCCTTGTCCAGGCCCGAGAGCCAGGTGCGGTAGAGGATGCGTTCGGGCATCAGGTAGCTCAGGCCCACATAGTCCACGCTCAGGCGCATGCCGCCCGGCAGTGCCGTGTTCCCGCCCAGGGACGCTTGCGGCAACGGTTTGCCGTCCACGGCGACACGCTCGATGACCGTGGGCGGCGGTACGCGGGCGCGCAGGTATGGCAGGCGGGCGGGATCGGCGGTGCTCAGGCCGCTGGCGGTGGCCACCCACACGCTGCCGTCCCGCCGCAGCCATGCGGCGGGGCCGGAGCTGCCGTTGGCCTGCGAGCTGACCATGCCGTCGATCTCGGTGTAGCGATCCACCGCAATGGCCTCGGTGCGGCCGTCGGCCACGGCGTCCAGTTCGTCCTGCGTGGTACGCAGCACGCCACGGTTGCTGGTGATCCACCAGTGGCCGAGCTTGTCCGGAACGAGCTGGAACATCGCATCGACGGGCATCCCCTGCTCCCGCCCGACCCGCGCCAGCGCGCCGTCCCGGTAGCGGTACAGGCCACGATCGGACACGAACCACATATCGCGCCCGGCCTTGAGGAAACCGAACACCGAACGGCCGCCGCCAAGGGCATCCAGATCAATGCGCTCGACCCGGCCCTGGCGCAGTACGCGCACCCCTTCGATGGTGCCTACCCATAGGCCGTCGGGCTGGGAATCCAGCGCCAGGGTCAGGCCGTTGGGTGCGTTCTCCCCGGCGACGTGGCGCACCCTGCCATCCTCCAGCCACACCACGCCGCGCTGGGTGCCGAGCCAGATCCGGCCCTGCGCGTCCTCGGCGATGGCGCGGATGTTGCCGTACGGCAATCCCTCCGCTGTCCCGTAGCGCTGCACGCTTCCATCCGGATCGAGCCGGTACAGGCCATCGCCGTAGCTGCCGATCCACAGCCCGCCGGCGCGATCCTGCGCCAGGCTCAACACCGACGGCGGCGTGCCGCTGGCGGTGGGCAAGGGCTGGACATGGATTTTGCCCGCGGCATCCATCCAGTCCAGGCCCGATGCCGTACCGATCCAGAACCGTCCCCGCGAATCTTCAAGCACGGCACGGACATAGTCCCCGCTCAGGCCCTCATGCCGGGTGAAGTTGTGGAACAGGGTTTCGCGCAGCCGGAACAGGCCGCCGCTGGCCCCGGCCCAGAGGCTGCCTTCGGCATCCTCGAACAACTGGGTGATGCGACCTCCGGGCAAGGCCTGGTTTTCCGGCAGGGCCTCGATCCCGCGCTCGCCGATCCGCAGCACCCCCTGGGTTTCGGTGCCCACCCACAGTTGCCCGAGGCGATCCTGCACCATCGCGGTGATCCTCCCCGGCACCGGCAGGCGGTGCATGAACTGCGGCGATCCATCGCGCATCGCGTAGATGCTGTCCTCCGCCGCGATCCAGAGCGTGCCGTCCGGGGCCAGGTATGGCCAGACATAACCGCGCGGCAAGCCGAAGCTTTCCGGCACGCGCTGCGTCAGGCCGTTGCCATCCTGGTAGGCCAGGCCGCCGAAGGTGCCGATCCAGATGCGATCCTGCGCATCGGCCACCATGTGCACCGAGGCCAGCGCCAACGGCGAATCCGGTGCCGGCGGGAAGTACTGGAACCTTCCATTCGCATCCAGGCAGGCCAGGCCCTTGCCTTCGTACAGCAGCCACAACCGTCCCTGGCGGTCGCGCGCCATGGCCTGGATCAGTACGTTCGGCAGCTCTTGCGGGCGCGGGAAATAGCGCAGCTCCCCTTCGGCGTTGCGGAACCCGACGTTGCCGCGCGAATCGCCGATCCACAACCCGCCTTCGTCCGCGAACAGGACGCCCACGCCGTTGTCGAGCAGGCCGGGCCGCGAGCCGCGATCCAGCACGTCGAACTCCAGCCCGTTGTAGCCGGCAAGGCCCTCCCAGGTGCCGAACCACATCCGCCCTTCCGGCGTCTGCGCAATGCCGCGAATGGAGTTGTGCGGCAGGCCCTGCCTGGATGTCCAGGCATCGATCGCGTAATCGTGCAGGGCCGGCACGGGCCGGTTCGCGGCGGTCGCCATGCCGGCGCAGCCAAGGAAGAACGCCATCGCCAGCGCAATCCTGCACCACGCCCAAGCCGGTTCCCTGCGGCACGAACGTGGATCATCCGCGCGCTTCACGCTTTTTCCTGCTCCATGCCGCCCCCTGTGAACCGCTGGAATCCGGATCGCCCGCCAAGCCTCCCGTGCAATGGGAATGCCTGCGATCTTGCCCGATTATCCCGGCATCGTCTGCATCGCGCCACGGAACGATGCGTCACTGCGGCAACGGCACGCGCGCTTCGGCATCGAAGTTGAGGTCGTTGGCATCGCGACCCCGACGGTAGTGGCCCAGCCAGCTCGTGTAGCCCAGCCGCAACCCGCGCGAAAGCCGCAATTTGGGTACTTCCTCCTGGCGCAGGATCAGTTGCAGGCTCCAGTCGAGCTCGCGGTTGAGGTACTGGCGCGCGAACGCCACCAGCGCCGGCAGGCCGTCGCCACCGGGAATGAAGCGCAGATAGGCGGAAAGATCCATCGGGCCGATGCGGATGCGGAAGCCGTGCTGGCGATCCCAGACGGTCTTGCCCAGCACCGCCCCGCGCGCCAGCGCCGCGCCCGCGAAGCCGCCGCGCCGCACCGGCGGCGCCGGTTTCAGGCGCAGCCAGTCTTCCGGCGGCAGGCGCATCCAGCGGCCATGGAACGATTCCACCTTCACCGGCAACTCGAAATAGCCGCGGAGAATGCCCGCCAGACCGTCGGGCCTGCGGGTGTGCGAGGCCAAGTGCCCGGCGAAAAAACGCTTGGCGTGGTCGGGCGCGGCATCGCGCTGCTCGAACGGTGCATCGCCCAGTCCGAACATAGTGCCGATGTACTGGGCGAAGCGATCCTGCCCGGGGCGATCCTGCCCGATGGCCGGGCGGCCCGTGGCGAAGGCGCGGAAGAACAGCAGCGCGAAGCGGTGGGTGAACAGATCGAGGAAGCGCGCGAAGGTCGCATCGCCATGGTGCAGCAGCCGTTCGCGCGCGAATTCGGTGAGGTGCAGCGGCATCGGGCCGTTCGGGCCGAGCAGGCCGAAGGCGCGTTGCAGCAGCAGCGGCGCGCGCGGCCCATCGCCCACCTCGAGCGCGGCAACGGTGGCCTGGGCAAAACTCAGCGAAACGTCCTGCCCCACGCGCACCGGTTCGTCCACCGGGCGGAAGGCTTGGCCCAGCCTGGGCCAGTGCGGCGTCATCGCTTCGATTCTTCGCAGCAGCTGGAAGAAATCGTAGTCGTAGGGCGCCTGCCGCACCTGCTCCAGCCACGCCGCAAGCCTGGCCTGTTCGGCCATGCGGGGGGAAGGCGCGGTAGAGGATTCCGGCGCGGCGGAAACTTCCGTGGTTCGCTCTTCGGGCACCTCTCCGCTCATGGCCGCCTCAACCGATGGGACGTGCGCCGCAGCGCGGCGGGCCACGGTAGATTTCCCCGCGCGCCGCGCTGGCCAGCGCGGTTTCGACCACCGAATTGATCGAGACGTGGCGCGCAAGGAACACATCGAGCACGCAGCCGAGCAGATAGGCGCTGCCGCCGGAGAAGGCCAGTTCGTCCACCAGGACATCCACCTTCAAGCCGCGCCCGAACGCGATCGGCCCGGGCATCGGCAGCCGCCGCACCACCTGCGCGGATTTCACCGAAACCACGCCCGCTATCTGGTTGCGCGTGGCCGCGTCTTCCACCGGCGCATTCAGCGCCAGGAGGCTGCGCAGCGCCGCAGCGCCCTCCTCCGGATTGGCATCCAGCATCGAGAGGTAGCTTTGCGAAAGCTGGCTGATGCTGCGCCAGTGCAGGCCGGCATCGAAGCTCGGCGCGTGCGGGCGCGAGGGCCCCTTGACGCAGCGCACCTTGGCCACGGGTGCGGCGTGATCCAGTTCCAGATCGCCGCGCGTGCCGCCCACGGGCATCAGCAGCGGCAGGTCGCGGTTGCTGCACAAGGTATTGAAAGCCAGCTGCTTCAATTCCTTCGGCCACGGCGCTTCGTTGCGATCCACGATGGAGACGAAGACCTCGCTGCCGATGTAGCTGGAACGGAATCCCTTGCGCCGGCCCTGGTCGGACATCAGGCGCGGCTCGCGCTGCACCGCGTAGAACGCATCCACGCCGGAAGGCTCGCGGTGGTAGGCCGCATAGAGCGGGTGGAACACCTGCTCGCCTTCGTTGCCGGTGGTGAAGCCGCGCACGTCGATGAGGGAGTGCACCTCGAAATCCAGCGGGCGGGCGCGATCCACGACAACGTGGAAGTCGTAGGTGCCATCGGAAACCAGGGTGCGCCCGGCGCGCTTGGGAAACAGGTTGATCGCCGGGGTGCAGTTCAGCAGCACGTTGTCCTCGGACACCTGCTGCTCCAGCGCGGCGACGCCGTCGGAGAGCAGGATGTCGATCTCGATCTGCTTGCCGGGGAACCTCGCCAGCACGGGCGCCAGGCCGTCGATGTCGGCGAACAGGAAGCGCTGCGGGAAGGCGTAGTACTCGCGCAGCAGGCGGTAGCCCTGGAACGAGCGCAGCGTCAGCGGCAGCAGCGCCTCGTCATCGTCGAACCCGGCCAGCGAAACCACCGAGGCCGGCAAGGCTTCGCGCTGGCCGCCGGTGCGCTTGCCGTCGGACACCACACGCCGAGTACGTTTCCAGTGCAAAGCTCGTGCAGCTTGAAGGCGATCTCATCGCCTCCGGCGAAATAAAGCCGCAGTTTGTCCATCGGCAACTGCGAAAACGGAAGATCGGCGCCAGTGCGCAGTTTCAGCCGCAATGCGCCCTTCACGCGGCGCGCGTAGGGCAGGCCGGCCAGCGGCAGTTCCCCGGCATGGGCGAGATAGCGCGCCTGCTCGATCCGTACCGGCCACAGCCGCACGTCCTGCCCGGTGCGGAATTCGCAGGCGGTGGTTTCGCCCGACGGCTTGCGCCCGGTCATCGCGGTGCTGCGCGGCACCAGCGCACCGGTCTTCAGCGCCGGGTTGTCCACTTCCGGCTCGAGCTGCGCCACCAGCATCGAAGGCGTGGGATCGAGCGCGTGCGGGTGCACGATCTGCAACATGCGCTGGGTGAAGCGCGGGAATTCCTCGTCCAGCTTCAACTGCACCCGTGCCGCGAGGAAGGCCGTGCCCTCCAGCAGCCGCTCCACGTAGGGATCGGCCACTTCCACGCCGTCCATCGTCAGGCGCGCGGCGATCTTGGGGAACTGCCTGGCGAACTCCGCGCCCATCTCGCGCAGGTGCTGGAGCTCCTGGTTGTAGTGGCGAAGCAGACGCGGATCCATCGTCAGATCGCCCCCACGCTGGAGGCATCGACCACGGTGACGTTGTTGTGTTCAAGGTCGATCTGGGTACGCAAGTGGATTTCCAGCGGCACCGGCTGCGCCCACAACAGGCCGTTGATGGTGAGCGCCAACTGGTTGTGCACATCCAGGATGGAGCGGTTCATCTCCGCGACCACGCGCAGCGAAGAAGGCACGATGCGCGGCTCGAACAGCAGGATGCTGCTGCGGATGGTCGCCTCCAGCCGGGTGATGTCCACACTCGAAGCGTAGCCGCCGGAAAGCTGCGGCAACCCGTAGTTCAGCACCGAGCGCGCCACCTGCGGATAGTGCGCCGGCTCGAATTGATCCCCATAGTCGATGGCGTTGAACAGCCAGGCCAGGTCGCGCAGCACGGCGGCACGCAGGCCGCGCTTGTCCAGCACGCGCGCCTCGGCGGCTTCGGTGGCGCGGCGCGGTTCGTCGTCGATCAGCCGATCGAGCAACGAAGGTTGCAGGCGCTGGGCCGGCTGAGTGTGCGTCCTGGCCATCGGCGGATCATGCCTCAGGCGCGGCTTCCGGCACAGCCTCCCCTTCGCCTTCCCCGGCGGACGCTTCGTCCAGCACGATGTTGCGGATTTCCAGGAGGCCCGCTTCGCCCGTATCGGTGCACAGCAGGCGCTGGCCCAGGCCGGCATATCGCCCCGGCTGGGTTTCCTTCCATTCGGTGCGACGCGAAAGCCGTGCCACGCCGTCTTCGAGCAGTTCGGTCCCCGGATAGCGCACCGGCAACAAGGCGAACGCCTCACCGCCGTTGATGAAGGCCAGCCGTGCCGGCAACCAGACCAGATCGCGCAGATCGGCGGGGGCTTCGGTGTTCACTTCGGCAAGGCGCGCGAACGGCACCCAGTAATAGCGGCCGTTGACGACCGCTTCCAGCACCGGGCCAAGCCGCGTATCGGCATCGGCGATCCATTCGAAGCGCTTGCCGTCCAGCGTGCCGCTGCTGGCGGGCGCGGCATCCAGCGCACGTTCGCCAAGATCCTGCGCCAGCCCGTGCTGGCCCGCGCCGGATTGCAGCAGGGATTCGATCAGCAGCGCCAGCCACGGTTCCGGCTCGCCGAACACCATCGGCGAGCGCTTGCCGGCGAACACATCGCGGCGCACCGCTTCGCAGCCGATGGCGTCGCCGATCATCTGCTGCATCGGAATGGCGGAAGCGTCCAGTTCGGCGGCGACCTTGAGTTGCGCCAGCGCACGTTCCCACGCGCCATTGACGCACAGCAACTGCGCCAGGAACACCCGCAATTTCACATCGCCAGGCGCCTTGCGCACTTGTTCGGTCAAGGCCGCCAAGGCGGCATCGGGCTGGCCTTGGCGCAGCAGGTCTTCGGCCTGGCTCATGCGGTGCTCCGTGGTTGGTTTTCGTGGAGGAACAAGCGGCCGCGTCAGGCGCTGGGCACGCTCAGTTCGTATTGCGTGACGCCGCCCATGCTGCCCCTGCCGGTCTGCGGCGAGTAGGAAATCTTCAGGGTCTTGAAGGTGACCTGGAAGGCTTCCAGCACGCGGTTGTGGCGCGCGCTGGTGAAAATGGTGTGGTTGCGCACGCCGCCGTCGGAGGCCACGATCCGGAAGAATTCCTGCTGGTTGCCCGCATCCTTCAGGCACACCAGCGTGGCGCTTTCCACGCCCTTGTTGCTGCCGCACAGCCCGGCCAGCCCGGCAGTGGCCGAATCCACCGCCTTGACGATGTAGAGATCAGACACCGCACGCGCGCCGAGCGTGGTGAGGTTCACCTGGGTATCGCCCGGCTGCCGGCCCTGGCCCCAACGGAAGCCCAGGACGATCGATGGCGAGCCCAGGCCCGCCGTGGAGCGGCCCTCACCCTTCAGCGGCGTGCCGCCACCCTTGGGCTTGACCTCCAGCAGCATGTCCATGTCCTCGCCCAGCACGAGCTGGTCTATGTCGAGCAGATCGTTGATGCTCGGCAGCAGCGGGTTGATCGGAGGAAACGAATGGGAGCCTGGGATGTTCGACGAAATAGTGGACATGTACGGCCTCGCCGGGCGGTGTGCGGAAAACGCGGCGCGGCGCGCCGTCCCAACAAGACGGCTGCCGCATGGGCATTTTGAAATCGCCTCCGGTGCCTTGCGGATTCTGAATGTCCGCCCCCGCGGCGGATTTGCGCCGCGCTTGAAAATGCCCGCGACAGCTTCGTCTTGGCAAAGAGTCGGCGGTCAACCGTCACTGGATCGCAGCCGACTTCGCCGCACGGCCCCGCCGCGGGGCGAACCCTGCCGGGGCATGCCGCTTCCGGCGGCGATCCATCCCACTACATTCCGCGAGGACACCATGAGCAACATCGACACCCATCTGAAACTCGACGGCATCTCCGGCGAATCCAAGCACAAGGATCACAAGGATCAGATCGAACTGGTCGGCTGGAACTGGGGCGTCACCAACGCCTCCTCCTTCGGCGAGAACTCCGGCGGCGGCAAGGGCAAGGGCAAGCCCATGAACATGGTCATCATCCACCGCTACGACAAAGCCTCGCCGCTGCTGGCCAAGGCGTCGGCCTCGGGCAAGCACATCGCCTCGGCCACGATCACCGCGCGCAAATCCGGCGAAGGCCAGAAGGACTTCCTCACCATCACGCTGAAGCCGGTGGTGGTCACCTCGGTGCAGCCTTCCTGCGATGCGGGCGGCGAAATCGTCGAAGTGGTGAGCCTGGCGTATGAAGACGTCGAGTTCGACTACAAGCCCCAGGACGACAAGGGCGGCCTCGGCGGCTCCGTCAAGTTCGGCTGGAACGTCGCCTCCACCGAAACCCGTTGAACCCTCCGCGGGATGCACGCACGACGCCGGGTTCGCCCGGCGTTTGTGTTTTCGGCGTGGGCAATGCGCCAGGCGTCGCGCGCGTTGCAAAGCGACTCAATACACATCCCGCCGATACCGCCCACCCTCGACCAGTTGCAGCACCGTCGCATCGCCAAGCACCTCGCGCAGCACCGCATCGACCCCGCCCGCCATGCCGTGCTGGCTGCCGCAGACCAGCACATGCGCGCCATCTTCCAGCCACTGGCGCAGGCGCGGCGCCTGTTCGCGCAGGCGATGCTGCACGTAGGCGCCATCCCCCGCATCGCGCGAGAAGGCCAGGTCCAGATGCGCCAACGCGCCCTCGCGCAGCCAGGTTTCCAGTTCCTGGCGGCAGTAGAAATCGCGCTCGCGCTGGCGTTCGCCGAACAGCAGCCAGTTGCGATGCTCGCCCTGTGCGATGCGCTCGCACAGCAAGGCGCGCAGGGCGGCAAGGCCGGTGCCGTTGCCGATCAGGATCAACGGCGCACCGTTGGGCGGCAGGTGGAAATTCGGGTTCTCGCGGATGCGCAGCGCAATGGCATCGTCGGGCGTGGCCTGCACCGTCAGCCAGCCCGCTGCCAGGCCCAGTTGGCCATCGGGACGACGGCCCTGGCGCACCAGCAGATGCAGGCGGCCTTCGGCGGGAACCGAGGCGATGGAGTAATCGCGCGGGTGGCGATCCGCCGCATCATCGTCCGATACCGGGCCGGGCACGACCTGCGCGATGTCGCCCGCGCGCCATGACGGCAGTTCGCCCTGTTCCGGCGTCAGCGCGAGATGGAACACCGGCTCGCCAAGGCTGCCGGGATTGAGTTCGCTCCGCTCCACGAGTCGGAACGCGCGGAACGGCTCGGCCTGCCAGCGCGGCAGCGCCTGGCCACCGGCGAGCCTGGCCAGCGCCTGCTGCCAGGCGGCCAGCGCGGCCTCGTCGGCATCGTCCACATCGATGGCGGAAAACAGCG
>CAZHXV010000065.1:0-13490 GCA_964536455.1 uncultured Aquimonas sp. | reverse complement strand
GATCGGCTGTTGCGAGGGCGCGGGCGGAATCCAGACCGTGGGCGGTTGCTGCGCCGATGCGGCGGCGGCGCACAGGCCGAGGGTGAGGAGCAGGTTCCCAAGCAGGGGTTTCATCGTCGTTTCCTTTCCGAAAGGGCGAGCGCTGCAACGCGGCGATACGCGAAACGGGGTTGCACGGGCGCATCGTAGCGGCGGGCGGTAGGCTATGGCCCTCCCGCCGCCACGAGCCACCGCCATGAACCAGGCCATTCCCGCACGCACCGGCAAGCGCAGCCACCTCTACATCCGCATCGGCACGGTGCTGCTGGCCATCTTCGCGTTCTGCACGCTGGCGCTGATGTGGTGGTGGAACGAGGAGCCGGCCACGTTCGATCCGGTGGCGGTGGCAAAGGAAGCCGCCGAGGCCAAGGGCCAGCGAATGGTGCCTGGCATCGTCACCGGACGAACCCTGGTGGACGTGGCCCACGCATTGCTGGACAAGCGCGGCGGTTACCTGTCCAACGACAAACTGCCACCGGGCGCGTTGCTGGACAACCTGCCCAACTGGGAATACGGCGCGCTGACCCAGGTGCGCGATCTCTCCAAGGCCTTCCGCAACGATTTCTCGCGCTCCCAGACCCAGAGCGTGGAGGATGCCGATCTGGCGGAAGCCGAGCCGCTGTTCTCCTCGCCCAACGATCGCTGGCTGCTGCCTTCCAGCGAACGCCAGTTCGGCAAGGGCATCGAGCATGTGGAGCGCTATCTGGCGCGCCTGTCCGATCCGGCGCAGAACACGCGCTTCTACGCCCGTGCCGACAACCTGGCCGATTGGCTGGCCCTGGTGGAAAAGCGCCTGGGTTCGCTTTCGCAACGGCTTTCCGCCGCCGCCGGCCCGGTCGCGCCCGCCGCGACGGAAAACGGCGAAGCCACCGCCGGCCCGGTGTTCGAGCGCACGCCCTGGTTGCAGATCGACGATGTGTTCTACGAAGCGCGCGGCTCCACTTGGGCGCTGCTGCATTTCCTGAAAGCCGTGCAGGCCGATTTCGAGCCGGTGCTGCGCGACAAGAACGCCCAGGCCAGCCTGGCCCAGATCATCCACGAACTGGAGGAAACCCAGGGGCCGCTGCACAGCCCGATGGTGCTCAACGGCACGCCATTCGGCTTCTTCGCCAACCATTCGCTGGTGATGGCCAACTACATCTCGCGCGCCAACGCCGCCATCATCGACCTGCGCCTGCTGCTGGAACGCGGTTGATCCCGTAGCGATGGACAAGCCGACCCGCTTCGTCGTGGCTTTCTTGGCCATCGCGACCTTGGGGCCGATGCTGCTCCAGGTCGGGCGCGAGGCGGCCGAACTGTACGCTGTGCAGGCCAGCCTGTCCTGCGAGGGCGAGGGCGAGGGGCAGGCGCAGGGCGGCTACGACGATGCGAACTCGGGCGCGGGGCAGTTCCGCTACGGCGCGGCCTGGACGCATGGCACGGACGAGGCGGAACCCTCCGCCGATGGGATGCTATCCCTGCTGGATCCCCTGCGCCATTCGGTGGTGCTGACCGACGAACGCGGCTTCGCCGAGGCGATGCGCGCCAGCGCCGACCCCGAACGCGATGTCTGGATCCTCGGCGACCTGTTCAACGCCAACCGCATCCGCGTGGAATACGATGCCGATGGCAAGGCCGTCGCCTACCAGCTCGACACCGCGCATCGCGGTTCCAGCACGGTGCCGCCGGATGCGCCCAACTTCGGCAAGGGCCGCCTCGCCATCGACGAAGCCGGCTGCGTGCGCGGCGGTTTCCGGTTCGATTTCCGCCGGGAAGCACAGTTCGCGCTGCCGTTGTGGCGCAGCGACGCCGCCGCCTGGTTCGCGCAATCGCCCGAAGCCGGCGTGGAAGACGGCCATGCCGCCGAACCGCCACGCCCGGCGCCGCAACCGGACGATGCGCTGGCGCAATGGGCGCAGGTTCACGCGCAACTGATGCTGGAAAACCCCGCGCACGCCTTGCTCGCGCTCGGCCTCACGCCTTCGGCGGCGACGGTGGCGGCGGAGTTTCCGCAGGTCCGCGCAACGCTGGAGCGGCTGCGCACACAATGCCCCGATCCGGCCCGCTCCCGGCCCGAACCGCAGTTCCACGCCTTTGGCGAAATCGTCGGCGTAGCCTCGCCCGCGCCGGAGATCGAGCTTGCGGGCACGGTTCGTACCCAGGCCGTGGACGGCGCGGCGGTGCTCCAGCAGTGCTACGTGACCGGCCGCAATGGCCAGCCGGTGGAGCAGTGCTGGCCGATGCAGAGCGATTGCCGCACGGCGAAAGTCTGGGAGCGCTGAATCGCCGGCTTCGCCGCGCGCATGGCCGGTGCTGGCGGAAAATTGCGTATTCCCCGGTAGCGCTTGCATGGGGAACGCACATGAGCCGCATCGTCTGGTTGATCCTGAGTCTGTTGCTGCTGCCTGCCACGGGTTTGTTGCTGGCCGCGCGCTGGGCGATGTCGAGCCAGGCCGAGTACGCGGCCACCGCGACGCTGCGCACCACCGGCGTGGTGGTGGGGGATGAGCGCCGGAACGACGGGGACGAACCGAGGTTCCATTCGATCGTCGAATACCGCGGGCCGGACGGCCAGACCGCGCGCTTCACCGATGGTCGCGATGCCGTGTTTCCACGCTATCCACGCGGGCAGGTGGTCGAGGTGCGGC
Organism: uncultured Aquimonas sp.; assembly: GCA_964536455.1. GTDB lineage: Bacteria > Pseudomonadota > Gammaproteobacteria > Xanthomonadales > Xanthomonadaceae > Denitratimonas. The sequence continues at coordinate 10,824 of CAZHXV010000065.1, read as the reverse complement.
AGTATCCGTATCGGGTGAATCCGGAAATCGTCCACGCGCCTGAATGGAGCAATGCGGATAGCTGGTTCGTGCAACTGGGGGTGGCCGGCTATGCGTTCGCGATGCCGTTCGTGGCTTGGCTGCTGTCGGCGATCGGCCGGCTCCTTGGCCGTCTGTTGCGGCGGAGGGCGAAACCGAAGCCTGCGCGCGTGCCGTGGCTGCTGCTCGGCGTGTTGCTGTTGCCGCCCGGCGCGTGGCTCGTCGCCGATGCGTGGATGCACGCGCAGCCGGGTTTGGCGTTCAAGGCGCAGGCGCAGCGCATCGTGGGCACGGTGACGGATTTGCAGGCCGTGCCGGCGGACGATGCAACCCGTTATCGCCCGGTGATCGAGTACGCCGTCGCCGGCAAGACCTTGCAGTACGTCCTGCCGGAAGCGGGCAATCCGGCGCGCTACCGGCGCGGCGAGGCGGTGTCCTTGCTGGTGTTGCCGGACGATCCGGAACGCACCCGCGTCGATGGCCTGTGGTCGATCTGGGGCGCGAACCTGCTGGAACTGGTGGCCGGCGCGCTGTTGCTGGTTCCGTTCGCGGTGGTGGCCAGCGGTGTGCTGCTCGGCGCGCTGTGGGGCGTGATCGGTGGGCGCGGCAAGGAGGAAAACGCCGCGCCGCGCTGGCTGGTTCCGGTGCTGATGTTCCTGCTGCCCGTAGCGGCGCTGGGCTGGGGCCTTTGGCATGCGGTGGAATCCTCGCGCTACTCCGATGCGGACATGGTGCGAACCGAAGGCACAGTGGTCGATCTGGCGGAGGACAAGACATTCAACACCGTGCGCCAGCGCGCCACGGTCGAGTTCCACGCCGAAGATGGCCGCACGCTGCGTTTTGTCGAAACCTCCGAAACTTTCGATTCCAGCGGAGCGGCAAAGTACAGGATCGGCTCCACGCTGCCGGTGCGATATCCCAGGGGCACGCCGGAGCAGGCCAGGCGCGCGATGGAGGCAGTCAATCCGTGGGCGGTGCTCGCCGTTCTGGGCGGGATGTTGGCGCTGCCGGGCTGGTTCCTGCTGGCGATCGTCTCGTTCGCCTTCGCCTGGAGCCGCGTCAGGCGCAACGGCCCGGAGCGGTTTCCCGGACAGGTGAGGCTTTCCGAGGATTTGCGCCAGCGCGCCGTCTGGGTTCCCCTCGCAATGGGGCTGCTGGTGGCGCATCTGGTGGCCTGGGGATTCGCGGCCGTGGCCATGGCGGAAATATTCGGCATGGAAAAAACCCAGGGAACCATCGTCGAGGTGAAAGCCAGCCTGGACGAAACGCGCAAGCAGCCGATTTATTTCCTGCAAATCGAGTACCGCGACGGCGCGGGCCAGCTCGCGCGTTTCGGCATGGAAAGCCCGCAGGCGCAGGCCGTGGGCGATACGGTGCAGGTGCGCCATTCGCCCGACGGATCGCGGCCCGCGCGTCTGGCCCAGGGTGGTATCGCCCTGCTCGCCTGCGTGTTCTTCGGCGCGTTCACCGCGTTGTTTCTCGTGCCCTTCGGCTGGTCGATCCGGCCCCTGCTGCGCCATCCGTGGAAGGCGCGCGAACGGCGCGGCCTGCTGGTGCGCGGGACGAAGGTCAAGGCGCAGTTCCTCGGCGTGGAACGCCACTACGCCGCTGGATGCCTGGCGGGCGCACGCAATGTCCGGCTCAAATTCCCGTGGCGGCTCAAGGCGCAATGGCGGCACCCGCTCAGCGGCAAGACGCACCTGCTCTACAGCGATCCGCTCTGGCTCGATCCGGCGGGCTATGCGATGCCGGAAGAACTCGACGCCATCGTCGATACCACGCAGCCGCAACGGCATTGGCTGGATAGCGGCTTCCTGCCGGATCTCGCCGATGTGCCTTCGCAACGGCGGGTGTACGGCGATGCCCGGGAAACCGGGGCGGCGCTGCGGCGCGTGCTGGGCATGAAGCCCGCCTGAGAGCCTGTTCAAGATCTCGCTGCTGCGCGGCCACCCTTCGGCCCATACCTGCCGACGCGCATGGCGGCGTCATCGTTCGGTCGCGTATCGACATACGCTCCCTCACTCTTCCTTGCCCTGCACGCCAACAGGCCCGGCGCAACCGGCATCGAGATCTTGAACAGGCTCTGAGCCGCACCGCGTTGCGCCAGCGGCAACGCGGCGGGTTCGCTTGCAATCCCCGCCCACACCGCCATATCGCGGCTTTCCGCATCTGGAGTTGCGCCGTGAACCTCCACACTTCCAGCCACCCGCGCGACGTCGTGCGGGTGGTGCAGGGCATCCCCGCCAGCGATGGCGCGGGCGTGAAGTTGAACCGCATCATCGGGCAGCCGGGCTTCGACAGGCTCGATCCCTTCCTGCTGCTGGACGAGTTCCGCTCCGACACGCCGGGCGACTACATCGCCGGCTTCCCGGAGCACCCGCACCGCGGTTTCGAGACCGTCACCTACATGCTGCACGGGCGCATGCGGCACCGCGACAGCAGCGGCAATTCCGGCCTGCTCACCTCCGGCAGCGTGCAGTGGATGACCGCTGGGCGCGGCCTCGTCCATTCGGAAATGCCCGAGCAGGATGGCGGCCTGATGTGGGGCTTCCAGTTGTGGGTGAACCTGCCCGCCAGGGACAAGATGACCGCCCCGCGCTACCAGGACATCGCACCGGAAAACATTCCCGAAATCGCACTGCCGCAGGGCGGCAAGGTGCGCGTCATCGCCGGCAATCTCGGGGATGTGCGCGGCCCGGTGCAGGGCATCGTCACCGCGCCCCTGTACCTGGACATCGAACTGGCCCCCAACGCCCGCTTCCAGACCCCGGTGCCGCAGGGTCATCACGCCTTCGTCTATCCCTTCGTGGGCGATGCGATGGTGAAGGCGGAGCGCGACGTGAAACTGGCGCGCGGCCAGTTGGGCGTGCTTGGCGAAGGCGATGCACTGACGATCGAAGCCGGCGAAAACGGCACGCGCGCGCTGTTGGTCGCAGCAAAGCCATTGAACGAGCCGGTGGCGCGCTATGGCCCGTTCGTGATGAACACGATGGACGAAATTCGCCAGGCCTTCGCGGACTTCCGAAACGGGAAGTTCTGAAGCGCACCGAGCGCCGCAAAAGCAGTGGAACGATAGGTTGCTGGCGACCCCGGACTTTGTCCGGGGGAACCGCAACATCGTGACGTATCGGACATGCTGGCGTTGTGGTTCGCTGCGCTCACCTCAACCTATTCACTGGAAGTGGCTGAAGAACAAACTGGTGGCCGAAGGCAGCCAGTTGGTTAGCGCCACCAACCAACCCAAGTTGAAGGCCGCCGACGGCAAGTTCTACAAGACCGACGTGGCCGACACCGGGCAAATCCTGCGGCTTATCCAGTCCATCTCCAGCAAGTGCGCCGAGCCCCTTCGATCTACTCATCTTCCATCTCTATATCCGTATCTGCCGTTGTAAATATAGGCACAATAGGCGACGAGACAAGCGACGCTGGGGCGGGCAACAATCCCATTACCCCGTCCCTCAGCGAAGATGTGAGCTCCACCAACTTAGCCTGATTGCGACGAAGTTCGTCCGCTCGGCCGAGTAACTGCACGACGCGCTCCAAGTCCTTTGGTGCCGTGGGATAGCTGATTTCCAGCTGCACGAAGAGCTTTTGGTTAAATCTGTTTCGACTCGTCTTGGTAGAGCCAGTCGACTGAGTGTCGATCTTCTGCAAGTACAAGGGACTGTTAAGGCAGTGCATTATGTACTTGATAAGTGCCGCACCCCCTGGCACTCCCTTTTTCAACACAAAAGTAGGGAACTCGTTGGACGCGTAACATCCTTCTTGCTCAGGTGGGATTACTGCAAACGATCCACGAAACGCGAAAAGGCGATTGTAGATGATCGCACCTGAAGTCATGGCGTATAGAGTCTTTCCTTTGATCTCACGACCTCTCTTCTCATCGCGAACGAACGACCCTTCTCCCCACCACCGAACACCGAGGATCCGATACAGCTTATCGGGCATGACCTTCTCGGGCACTGACACTTCTTCCAGCAGGTCGCCCAGAGTTGCGGTAGTGGTTTCGAGCTTGGCGAAGAGGCTTCTTGCTCCCGCGAGCGCAGTGTTGATACTCGCGCTCTGTTTATGACGCCTCGCGATGTCCCCGGTGATGGTTGAGATGTCAACCATCACCTTGCTTGAGCTCTTCGTATAGTACTCAGCATCTAGACGGTCAACGACCATTCCGACCCACGATTCAGAGTGCAGAGAGCAATCATTCCCCTTGCAGAAAGCTCGATAGTCGAGCAGAACGTCAGGCAAGACGTTGCCGGTAATCTGCGCGCCGTTCGGCGCAAGCCCGGTGTTTCGCGCAATTGACATGAAGACAGGCTCTTGCTCGCCGTTGTCAGGCTTTATCTTCTTCTCCAGTATCAAGATGCTCGTCTTAGCGCGTGCTCCGTAACCCTCGAATGTCTCTTTGTTGAGGCTAATGACACCTTTGATCCACGTGTTCGCACGAAGGTAGTCGCGCACGTATTTCGTCGACGGGTTGTTCAGGATTCCGTCTATGACGACAATGCCTACTACGCCACCTGGCTTCACCAGCCTAACTGAGCGTTCTAGCCCGAGTATCACGCGATCTTGTGACTTCCGCCCTGCACCAAGCTCGTATCGTTTTAGCACGGCAAGATCGGTCTCAAAGGAACCGAAGGGCGGATTCGTGAGGCAGACATGAAACGTGCCTTCTTCGATGGTGCCCTTCACGTCAGTTAAGCCGTCGTGTTTGAATACACCTGAATTGCCATCGCCGTGAACCATCATGTTCATCTTGCAGGCTTGAGACGTGCGCTCTTTCCAGTCAGTACCATAGAGCGACTCGTTCGAGAGGCGTTGTCGCCAGTCGGCTTTCTGGTCGTTAGAGAAATCATTGAGGCGAATCTTCTCGCTCACCACTTCAAACGCATAAATCATGAAGCCACCCGTGCCGCAGAACGGGTCGACGATCTTGTCGCCGATCTTCGGGTCGATAGCTTCGACCATGAATTCGACGACATTGCGCGGAGTAAAGTATTCGCCTAGGCCACCGGTGAAAGTATCGCCTAAAAAGTACTCGAAAGCCTCACCCTTTACATCGAAGGCAGTCAGCCCAAGGTCGTAAGCTTCGAAAAGCTCGACCAACTTGCGGATCGTGCGATCCTTGAGTTCAATCTTCGTGCCCTTTGCAAAAAGGCCAGCGTAGAATGGGTCAGCTTTCGCTTCCTCGAAGATCTGGTGCAGCACATTGATATAAAGTCGCTCGTTACTGTCGTCGTAGACTTTCAGGCGAAAACGATTCCCCTTCGGGTTCTTCTTTTCTTCGTAAAGCTTACAGAACATTACCTTCGACATCTCATCGAATGCTGCAGTTGGGTCAAGTCCCTCGTTGTTCCGAATTTCGTTGTGGCATGATTTGAGAATCATCTTGAATGTACGAACATCATCGATGATGAAAAGGTCATGCTTCGCCTCGGTGCGAAGCGACTCCTGCTTGTCTTCATTGATAACAAAGCGAATGATGTCGTGATCCAACTCCGTCCGCTTGGGCAGGCTCGGCCGTCGCGTCTTGTCTAGTGTGTGGAAAACCTGAACCTGAGTGCCGTTGGTCAGCAGTGTCAAAGGAGCGATTGACGGCAAAAGACGAGCGTACGAGATGGCTTGCTCGCGAGCTTCCCTTGACAAAATTTCAGTCGGGGCCTTGGTCTCACAGACGATCAGAGGTGCATCGTGCTTCTTGGTCTTGTAGACGACAGCATCAGCAAAGATCGTCTTCTTCTTGCGGCCCTCTTGTATGGCGATGGCAACATTGAAGGCGATGCAATCCTGCTTGTAGCCCCGCTCCGCGAGGTATGGGACGAGAAATTTGAACTTTACGTCCTCTTCAGAGTGGTCGGTCACCGTTGCACGCTCCGTCGTCTGAGGCTTGTTGTTGAGATCAACGCTAGATGTCCCATGGCTTAGGATTCGATCAACACCTGTCCGGGCTCCCCGTCTAGTTTACGCAAGTGAACAGCCCTAAACGCCCCGTCTCGGGATGCAATCAGCAAAGCGGGGATCCTTATGCGGCCTAACGCCGCGTTAAGCGGCTATTGAAGCAGAATCGAAAGCCGGACGACCAGCCTGCGGCTGTTGAAAGCCCGACTTTCGGATGCGGGGCGAAGGGAAAGACAAATCAGCGATACCGCCGCCGCAAAATCTCATCCCCAGCCAACGAAGCAAGCGCCCTCAACCGCGCAACCCGCGACCATGCCAGCGCCGCCACGCCCAACTGCACGATCACGAACGCCATCAGCCACATTCCCCAGCCCACTGCGTCGATCCGCACCCGCACCAGCGCCAGTACGAAGGCCAGCGCCAGCCCCGGCAGGCTCGCCAGCAGGTACAGCCCGAGCGTGTGCAATGGCCTGCGCAACAGCAGCTTCAACCCGCGCCACCACGCCTTCACCGGATTGGCCGCGTCCGGCTGCGCCGCGAAGAATCCACGCCCGGCCTCGATGCTGGCATGGGCCAGCAGCAGCGCGACGCCACCGGCAACCAGCGCCAGCCTTGCACCGAATTTGGCCGACGTTTCCAGCGTGGCAGCCTCCGCGTGTTGCTCGGCCCAGTGCGAAAGCCCGCCGAACACGGCGAAGCCGGCCAGCAGCGGCAGCAGCGACCACAGCGAAAGCCCGAGCTGGCGCGGGTATTCGCGGAACGCGCCGGTGAACAGCGAAACGAAACCCGGCGCGCGGCCGGCGTGGATCGAATGGCTGGCAATGCCCGTGAGCCAGGGCCAGAGCAGCAGCGCCAGTACGACGGCGCTCTTGAAGCCTGCGGCGATCGCGCCGCCGCTGGACTTGGAGACCATGGACATCAGCTCGCCGAACTGCGAGGCGTTGCCGCCGTGCGCCAGCGTTGCCGCGTCGGGATGGTGGTCGAGCGCGCCGGCCAATGCGCCGGACAGCGGCCCGACGCCGAAGCAGGCCAGCGCCACCAGCGCCAGCAGCCACAGCAGCAGCACGCGCCACTGGGCCGCGCCGACGTAGGCATCGGCCAGGGCGGAGCGGAATCCGTAGGCGCGCGAAGGCAATGCCGCAGCGGGCGTGTAGGTTTGCGGATAGACGGCGCTCATAGCGACACCACCAGGGCAAGAAGGGTTTGCAACAGCGCGGCGGCGTCGGCGCTCCAGCGGCGGCTGGCCACGGCGTCGGATTCGATGGCGCGGGCGTTGTCGATCAGGTTGGCATCGAGCCGGCGCAAGCCTTCCGGGTCGAGCCTCACGGCGGTGGCCTTGGCGGGCCGTTCCAGCACGGCGCGGAACCAGAGCCGGTCGTCGTTCCAGGTCAGCGTTTCCTGGCTGCCGTCGGCGAAGTCGATGCGGATCGTCTCCGGCGTAGTGTCCTCGCGGCGCAGCAGCAGCGTGGTCAGGTATGGGAAGGGGCCGGCCTTGTCTTCGTCGGCCTTCTCGCCATCGGAGGAGGCGTTTGCCTCCTTCCACGCCTTGCGTGCGGCCTCGATGCGTTCCTTGCGGATGTCCTCGGTGACTTCCACGGCGACGCCATCGTTCCATTCGTAGCCGAAGGCGGGCTTGATCGCCTCGCTTTCGAATCGCTCGATCCTGGCGCCGCTCTTGCCGGAGGCATAGACGTGCCGCGCGAACAGGTCTTCGACGATCTCGCGCTGGCCGCTGCCTTCGGCCAGGGCTTCGCGCAGATCGGCGCTGGAGGGGTGGCGGAACTTCCACTGCGCGTAGTAATGCTTGAAGGCCTTTTCCAGCGCCTGACTGCCGATGCGCCGTTCCAGTTCGTGCAGCATCGTGGCGGTGCGCGAATACACCGTGTTGTAGCTGCCGCTGGAGTAACGCAGCCAGGAACTGTTGCCGAGCCGATCGACCGGATCGGACAGGCCCGCACCCAGGCGTTCCACATCGAACACATCCAGTGCCGGGTCGATGCCGAGCAGCGATTTCATCCAGCTTGGGGTCACGCGCACGCCATCGGGATGGCGCCGCACGATCATGCGCTGATCCCAGAATTCGTTGAGGCCCTCGTCCAGCCACGGTTCCTCGAACTCGTTGCTGGCCAGGATGCCGTAGAAATAACCGTGGCCGAATTCGTGGATGGTGACGAAATCCAGCGCGACCCGCTCGAAGGTGCCTTCCTTCGGATCGCGGAAACCCGAGGCGGTGAAGAAGGTCGGGTACTCCATGCCGCCGGCTTCCTCCGCGTTGTATGGCGGGATCACGGCGGTGACGCTGCGGTACGGGTAGGGGCCGAGGGTTTCGGAGAACCAGGTCAATGAATCCAGCGTGGCCTGCAAGGCGGGCGCGGCGCTCTTTTCGTATTCGGGCGGGTACAGTACCTGCACCGCCACCTCCGGGCCGCCACGGAAGTTCCAGCTGCCCTTGAGCGGTTCGGCGAAGTTCTCGTCCGCCATCCAGGCGAAATCGTGCACGTCGTCCTGCACGTAGCGGTAGCGGGTACGGCCTTCGGCTACGACCGGCTCCCCGGTGAGAACGCCGGTGGCGCCGACGCGCACCTTGGATGGCACGTCGATGGTTACGTCGTAGCTGCCGAAATCGGCGTAGAACTCGCTGTGGGTGTGGAACTCGTGCACGTTCCAGCGCACTTCCGTGGCACCGCGTTCGCCCGGCAGTTCCAGCACCGCGATCTTCGGGAACCATTGGCCCACCAGATGGAAGCTGCCGAACCAGCCGGTGCGCGCCACCACGCGCGGCAACTGGTCGAAGAAATCGATCTCCAGTTCCAGTTCGCCGCCGGCCGGCACCGCTTCGGGCAGGTCGAAGCGGACGACGGTGCGGTCGGTATCCGGGCCGCCGTCGGGCTGCACGAAGGTCTGCGCCACGTCCTGCCCGTTCTGCTGCACGCGATCCAGGCGGATGTAGCCCCATTCGCCATCCTTGGTCGGTACGTCCGAGCGGAAGCTGAAGCCGTTGCGCCTGGCCTCGGAGAAGAAGGTGCTGTCGGTGCCGGAGAAGGCATTGAGGTACAGGTGCAGATAGACGCTGCCGACCGGCTGGCTGCTGCGGTTGCGCCAGCGCAGCAGTTGCTTGCCTTGGATGGTGTGTTGCTCCGGATCGAGCTTGGCTTCGATGCGGTAGGACACCACGCGGTCGGAGAGCGTGGGCGCATCGTCCGGGCGCGGGCCGCCGAAGGCGTCCGGCGCGCTGGGTACCGCCACCGGGCCGCTGGGCGGCGGCGCGAGCGGGATTTCCGGAGCGGCCGCAACAACGGCGGCCGGTGCGGTTTCCATGTCGGTGGTTTGCGCCACCGAGGAGCTTGCGAACAGGATCGGAACCAGCGCGAATGCGCAGGCCATCCATCGGGATCGGGGAGTTTTCACGGAAGGCGCGCCACGTATTCAGGAACCAGCGAGCCTAAGCCAAACGCTTCCTGTCCGGTAGCGACACAAGTCACGGTGGTGGCGTCCCGCAATGTGCCGGCGCGAGCCGGCCAGGATCACTTGCCCGCTTCGTAGCGCTCGCGGCTTTCGATCAATTCCCGGCGCGCGGCTTCCGCATTGCCCCAGCCATCGACCCGCACCCACTTGCCCTTTTCCAGATCCTTGTAGTGCTCGAAGAAATGGCCGATGCGATCCAGCCAGTGCTGCGATACCTGGCCGATGTCGCCGATGTGGGCATAGCCGCTGAATACCGAATCCACCGGCACGGCCAGGATCTTGGAATCCCCGCCCGCTTCGTCGGTCATGTTCAGCACACCGACCGGCTTGCAGCGGATCACCGAGCCTGGCACCAGCGGCAGCGGCAGGATCACCAGCACGTCCGCCGGATCGCCGTCGCCGCACAGCGTGCGCGGCACGTAGCCGTAGTTGCAGGGATAGCGCATCGGCGTGGACAGCACGCGATCCACGAAGATCGCTCCGGTGTGCTTGTCCACCTCGTACTTGACCGGCTCCGAATCCTTGGGGATTTCGATCACGACGTTGATTTCGTTCGGCACGTCGCGGCCGGCATCGAGCAGGTCGAAGCTCATGGAGGATTCCTTGCGGCGAATGGGGTACGGAAGTTTAATGGATTGGATGTTGCGGCGCACCATGGCGGGAGGTAAGTCGGCCGCTGCGCGGTCTGTGAGGAAAGTGAGAAGTCAGTCCGCTTTTTCTGACTTCTTGCAGCGCCGAAGGCGCGACTGACAGCTCGCGCAGCGAGCGACTTACCCCCGCACAGCTCGCGCAGCGAGCGCCTCACGGGATCGCCGGGCGCACTACAATTCCACGCTTCACTTTCCGCCGTCCCTGACTTCCCATGATTTCCTTCCGCAACTTCGCGCTGCGGCGCGGTGCGCGCCTGTTGCTGTCGCAGGTCGATGTCACCCTGCATGCCGGCTGGCGCGTGGGCGTGATCGGGCGCAATGGCGCGGGAAAATCCAGCCTGTTCGCGGCGCTTTCCGGGGGGCTGGAACCGGATGCAGGCGATCTGGAACTGCCATCGCGTCTGGCGATCGCGCAGGTGGCGCAGGAAACCCCGTCGCTGCCCGATGCGGCGCTGGATTTCGTGCTCGGCGGCGATACGAAGATCGCGGCGCTGCTGCGCGAGGAGGCGGAAGCGACCGCGCGCGGCGATTACGAAGCGGTGGCCGTGGCGCACCAGCACCTGGCCGAACTGCCCGGCGGTTACGATGCCCAGGCCCGCGCCGGTCGCCTGCTGCACGGCCTGGGATTCGCGCCGGACACGCATGGCAAGGCGGTATCGGAATTCTCCGGTGGCTGGCGCGTGCGCCTGAACCTGGCCCGTGCGCTGATGATGCCCAGCGAACTGCTGCTGCTGGACGAACCGACCAACCATCTGGATCTGGACGCGGTGCTGTGGCTGGAACAGTGGCTGCTGAA
>CAZHXV010000064.1:10268-13494 GCA_964536455.1 uncultured Aquimonas sp. | reverse complement strand
TCGGTGAGGCCGTAGGCTTCGATCAGCGGCACGCCGGTGACCTTCTTCCAGCGTTCGGCCACGGCGCGCTGCACCGCCATGCCGCCGCCGAGGGTGATGTGCAGACTGGAGAAATCCAGACGATCGAAGCCGGGCGTATTGAGCAGGCCGTTGAACAGCGTATTGACGCCGGTGATCGCGCTAAACTTCACCTTCGACAACTCCTTCACGAAGCCACGCATGTCGCGCGGATTGGTGATGAGGTGGTTGAGCGCGCCGAACTTCATGAAGGTGAGGCCGTTCGCGGTGAGCGCGAAGATGTGATAGAGCGGCAGCGCGGTGATGATGATCTCCTCGCCGTACTTCACGTTGGCCCCGACCCAGGCGGCGGACTGCTGCATGTTGGCGACCAGATTGCCGTGCGTGAGCATCGCGCCCTTGGCCACGCCGGTGGTGCCGCCGGTGTACTGCAGGAAGGCCAGGTCTTCGTGCGTCAGCGCGATCTGCGGCAGTGGTTTGTCCGCACCGCGCGCCAGCACGTCGGAAAAGCGCAGCGCGCCGGGCAGGCGGTAGTCGGGCACCATCTTCTTCACGTACTTCAGCATGAAGTTGACGATGGCGCCCTTGGGGAAGCCGAGCAGATCGCCGATGCCGGTGGTGACGACGTGCTTCACCTGGGTGTGGCCGACGACCTCGGCCAGCGTGGCGGCGAAGTTGTCCAGCACCACGATGGCCTTCGCGCCGGAATCTTCGAGCTGGTGCTTCAGCTCGCGCGCGGTGTACATCGGGTTGGTGTTCACCACCGTCAGCCCGGCGCGCAGCGCACCGAAGATCGCGATGGGATACTGCAACACGTTCGGCAGCATGATGGCGATGCGGTCGCCCTTCTTGAGCTGGAATTCGTGCAGCAGGAAGGCGGCGAAATCCCGGCTCAGGCGGTCGAGGTCGCCGTAGGAAAGCACCTTGCCGAAGTTGGCGAAGGCGGGACGTTCGCGATAGCGCGTGCAGGAAACAGCGAGAATGTCCGGAATCGAGGAGAATTCGGAAAGATCGATTTCCGCCGGGACGCCCTTGGGGTAACTGGACAGCCAGGGATGTGCTTGAGTCATTCGCGGCCCTCCCACAGGCCCTGATCGTTCCATACTGGCGTGCGCGCCGCAGCGGGCGGGCACCATCGTTTTTCTTGAAGCCGCATCATAGCGGCGCAAATTGCGGAAGGGCAGGCTCCCGATGGTCGGAAAGTACACGTGTTCGTGGTGGCCTGCGCTGTTTGCGCTTGTGGCGGCGCTGGCCGGCTGTTCCGCCTCGCCGCCCGAGCAGCGCCTGCGCGAGCGCATCGGGGAAATGCACCGGGCGCTGGAAGCGCGGGAGCCGGCGGCGTTCATGCGCGGCGTGGCGGAGGATTTCGGCGGACGAGACGGGCTGGATCGCAATGGCGTGCACAACCTGCTGCGGATGCAGACGCTGCGCAATCAATCCATCGGAGCCACCTTCGGGCCGCTGGACATCGACATCGTCGGCGACCGCGCCACGGTGAAGTTCACCGTGCTCACCACGGGCGGGAGCGGCTTCATTCCCGAACGTGCCCAACCCTGGCAGGTCAGCTCCGGATGGCGCGACGGCAGCGAAGGCTGGCAACTGATCCAGGCCGAGTGGGAGTGAGCCGGGTCAATCGCCCTGCAAGGAAAGCTCGCGCCAGCGATTGACGATGCGGCAGAACAGCGCAGCGGTCGTTTCCGCATCGTACACCGCCGAGTGCGCGCAGGCCGCATTCCATTCCAGGCCCGCGGCGATCACGGCGCGCGAAAGCACCGTTTGCCCGTAGGCCAGGCCGGCCAGGCTCACCGTATCGAAGCAACTGAACGGGTGGAACGGATTGCGCTTGTGATTCACCCGCAATGCCGCCGCGTTGAGGAAGGACAGGTCAAACGCGGCGTTGTGGCCGACCAGGATGGCGCGGTTGCAGCCGGTCTCGCGCACCGCCTGGCGCACCGGGGCGAAGACGTGTTCCAGCGCCGCGCGCTCGGCCAGTGCGCCGCGCAACGGGTTGTGCACGTCGATGCCCGTGATTTCCAGCGCCTTGGGATCCAGCAGCGCGCCGGCGAACGGTTCCACGTGCGTGCTTGTGGTTGCGCCGGGGCGCACCTGGCCGTATTCGTCCATTTCGATGGGAACGACTGCGATTTCCAGCAGCGCGTGGCGGGCCGGGTCGAAACCGCCGGTTTCCACATCCACGACCACGGGCAGGAAGCCGCGAAAGCGCGTGGAAATGGCGTGGAGCGGCTCGCTGGGTGCGATGGAAGAATCGTTCATGGCCGGATTCCAGGGGCGCAGGTTGGATGATGGGGGGCGCAAGCTTCGCCTATTCCTTCAGGCGGCGACAGGCCGTAGCTGGAACGTGTTGCGCACTCTGGGGCGCTTTCCCCTCCATCTTGCCGTTGCGATACGACATTGCGCATCTTGCCAGGATGGGGCCGCCCTGATGGCAGGGCGCATCCTGCCTCGCACGTTCCAGGATTGAACAGCGGCGACGACGGATGTCGTTCGCCAAAAACAAGGGCGACCCTCGCGGATCGCCCTTGCGGAGAATGCCGTACCCGGAAGCCAGGTGCGGTGTTGCGGTGCCACCGGAGCCGCTTTGCCGACTTTCGGGCTGTCCTGTCCAGGGATTGCCTCCCTGGACAGGGGCCGAAGGTATCGGTGGGCGCGGGTCAGGCCTATTCGTCCTCCTCGAAGCTGCTTCCGAAGATGCTTGCGGTGACTACCGTGACGTTGGCTGTAGCGGTGTTGTTGCCTGGCGTCGGGTCGGTCAGCGGCGAGCCCTTCGGCAGGGCGATGAAGGCCTGATTGCCGAACGTGGTGTAGTCGTCGTCCGGGTTGGCGGCGTGCAGCACTTCGCCGGTCAGGATGAAGGTGATGGATGCGCCCGAGGGCAGGTCGATGGCCGTATCGAGCGGGCCTTCATCCTCCGACGGCGAGGGGCAGGTGGTACCGACCGCCGACTCGCAGACCCACATCACGTTGCCCAGCCGCACGGGCGGGGTATCGGTGAGATGGGCGCCGGTCACATCCGCCGGGCCAGCGTTGCCGGCCACGATGGTGTAGGCCACGGTCTGGCCGATCTGCGCATTCGTCGGGCTGGCCACGATGGTCACGGAGAGATCGGCTTCGGTCGGCTCGGTTCCCCCGGTCACGGTGAGGCTGACCGGCACGGAGACGAGCGGGTTGGCGCCGTCGTTGCTCGCCA
>CAZHXV010000064.1:244-10168 GCA_964536455.1 uncultured Aquimonas sp. | reverse complement strand
CGATGGCGACGTCGGTCACGTCCGCGCCGTCGATGGTGCCGCTGCCCGTGCCCGCCTCGATCTCGCACGAAAGCCCGTCCGGCTGCGTGGCGATGGCCACGGCGTAGGCCGCCTCGTCTTCCAGTTCCTCGTCGAACAGGAAGGTGGTCGCGCCCGAGGCCACCGGCAGCGGAGTGCCGCCGTTGAGTGTCAGGCTCAGGCCATCGGCGCTAAGGCCGCTGATCGTCCCGCCCACGGCGTAGGTCGGGGGTGGATCGGACGCTACGGTGAGGCTGACCGGCACGGAGACGAGCGGGTTGGCGCCGTCGTTGCTCGCCACGCACAGGTTGGCCGAATAGCTGCCTTCGGCCAGGCCGGTGGCATCGACCGTGACCACGGCGTTGGCCGTGTCTCCCGCCGCGAGCGCGCCGCTGGTCGGGCTGACGCTCAGCCACGGCACGTCCGCCACATCCTGGCAACCGTTCACGCCACCGACGGTGGAGCCGACGATCAGGTTGTCCATCGTGGGCCAGTAGTTGCTCGCGCCCGGGGCGTCGATGGTCAGGCTCAGGATCGGCGTGGCCGAGACGAAGCCAATGAAGGTGGACGTGGCCGAGACCGGCACGTTCAGCGTGGAACCGTCGTTCAGCGTCGCCACGATGGCGGTGCCGGTGGCGGCGACGTTCACGTCGGTTGCCCAGAAGTTGCCGCCCACCGCCGTCACCGGCGAGGTGAAGGTCACGACGATCTGATCGGTCGATTGGTTGACCGAGATGAGGCCGGTGTCGTTGTACAGCCCCGAACCGGCGCTGGCGACCTCGTAGCTGTACGCGCCGCTGGAGAACGACAGCGGGGCGGACGGGCCGGATACGACGGCGTTGAAGGCTTCCTCGTAGTAGTCGCCGCCCAGACGCCCGATGAACTGGGTGCGGTCGGTGATCGCAACGCTGCCGCCGCCGCGTGCGCCAGCCGGAACCTCGGCCAGAGACCAGTGCAGCGTGCTGCCCGCACCGCCCTCGTTGCCGATGGTCAGGTCGTCGCTGTCGCTCTCGCCCACGCCGAGCGTGAACTCGAAGCCATCCTCCGGCGTCACCGCGATGACCGGAGCCGGGGCCGGGGTCACGGTGAAGGCGTAGCTGCCTTCCGCCGAGTACTCGAGCGGCTCCGCCCACGTCCAGGAAATGGCCTGGCCGGCGACCACCGAGGCGGTGGCATAGGAGTACTGGGTCGCCGGCGAGCCGGCGGTGTTGCCGCCTTGCAGGCCGATGCTCGCATAGGCGCCGCCGTTGGCGGGGGACGTGGCATTGAAGGTGACATCGACGTAGTTGAAGACGATGGAACCATCCTCGCCGAGCAGCAATTGCACTTCGCCCGTGTCGTTGCTGCTGTTGGTTCCGGTGGCGTTGCCGTTCCAATGGTTGCGACGCCACTGGATCACCGCCGTGCGGTTCGGCTCCGCGCCCAGCACCTGCCAGCGGACGCCGCCCTGCGAGTAGTGGAAGTCGGTCCAGAACGGAACGAACGCCGCACCGCCCAACTGGCTGTTGCCGGTGGTGGCGGTGGCGGGCAGCACGACCGGCGCATAGCCGACGTTGCCGGTGGTGGTGTTGAACAGCACGGCACCGTTGTTGCCTACGCGCAACCGGTTGTCGCTGACGCCGAAGAGCGTGACGTTGAACGGCAGCGTGATGTTGGAGACACCGTCATCGGTGCTGCTCTGGGTGCCGAAGATCGATGTGCCGGTAGCGGAAATGTCCGTGTAGTTGTACGGCGCATCCGGATCGGCGACATAGCCGGCCGTGCCGCCGGAGGTCTTGTTGGCCGTCCAGGTGGCATCCGGCGTGAACGCGCCCGCTTCCGCCGCGACGAAGACGTAGTTGAAGTTGACGGTCTCGCCCGGCGCCACCGCGGCCCCGGCATTGTTGAGCAAGGTGCCCAACTGGGTATCGACCAGGGTGTGGTAGTTCAGCGTGTCGGCGCTGTTGTTGGTCAGCGCGTAGCACACGTTGATCTTGGTGTAGGCCGCCACCGTGACGGAAGTCTCCGTGCCGCACTGGTTCGGATCGCCGTTGTCCACGGCCACCGTGATCTCCAGTTCCAGCGGCGAGGACGGGGTCACTTCATCGCAGGCGATGGCGACGTCGGTCACGTCGGCACCGTCGATCGTGCCGCTGCCCGTGCCTGCCTCGATCTCACATTCCAGCCCGTCCGGCTGCGTGGCGATGGCCACGGCGTAGGCCGCCTCATCTTCCAGTTCCTCGTCGAACAGGAAGGTGGTTGCGCCCGAAGCCACCGGCAGCGGGGTGCCGCCGTTGAGTGTCAGGCTCAGGCCATCGGCGGTGAGCCCGTCGATCGTCCCGCCCACCGCGTAGGTCGGCGGAGGCACCACGACGCAGGCGATGGCGACGTCGGTCACGTCCGCGCCGTCGATGGTGCCGCTGCCCGTGCCCGCTTCGATCTCGCACGAAAGCCCTGCCGGCTGCGTGGCGATCGCCACGGCGTAGGCCGCCTCGTCTTCCAGTTCCTCGCCGAACACGAAGGTGGTCGCGCCCGAAGCCACCGGCAGCGGGGTGCCGCCGTTGAGCGTCAGGCTCAGGCCATCGGCGCTGAGGCCGCTGATCGTGCCGCCCACGGTGTAGGTCGGTGTCCCCGCAGCGCAGGCGTGCGCGGCGGTGGCGGAGTTGCGCGGAGCCGCAGCGCCAGCCACGAAGTCCTCCGAGTTGTCGTCGGTGTCGGTGCAACCGCCGTCGAGGCGGAACAGCGCATTGGCGGTGCCGCCGAAAGCCGGTGCGGTCGCGGTTTCCGAACAGGTGGCCAAGAGGGTGCCTATCAGATCCACGATGGCCGCGCTCGACGGGCAGGCACCGGAGAGGGCCGTGTTGTTGTTGACCAAGGCGAGTTTGCCGCCGTTCGCGTTGGTGCTGCCGACGAAGTCGATGCTCACGACATGGTCGGGCGTCGGCAGCACTGCGCCGTTCGCGGTACCGCCGTTGCCGCGGACGAGGAAGTACTTGCCGGGCTGGATCACCGTGTTGGCGGGGAAGGGCTGGCTGACGCCACCGCCCCAGTTGCCGGTGCCGTTGTAGGAGGCGTACTGCAAGGTCCAGCCGCCGATGTCCACCGGCGCTGTGCCGCTGTTGAACAGTTCGAAGTAGTCGTACTGATAGGCCGCACCGCTCTGATTGCCGCTGCCGAAGACCTGGCTGATGACGATCCTGCCCTCCGCGCCATCGGCGGCGAAGGTCACCGTCACCGCGCAATCCTGCGTGATCGCGTTCGAGGTGTAGTCCGGAACCGAGCCGCTCACCGTGCAGGTATCGCCGGTGATGGTATCGACGTGATAGCCCGCGTCCGGCGTGACGGTGAAGCTGGCCGTGTCGCCGGAATCCACCTCCTGCGTCGCGGGCGAGATATCGCCGTTGCCGCCGCTCACCGCCGCCGTGACGGTGAACGTCTCGACGCCGAATTCGGCATGGATCGCGCAGGTGCGGACGATGGGCTTGGTGATGAACTGGTTGCCCACGACGGAGCCTTCGCAGCCTTCCACCGAAACGAGGTGATGGCCCGCATCCGGCACGATGTCGAAGGTCAGCACGTCTTCGTAAGCCGTTGCCACCAGGTTGGCGTTTCCGACCTGGGCGAGCGTGCCGCCGGTGCTGGAGGTGACGTCGATGTTGAAGCTGCTGCATTCGGCCGGCACCGCGAAGCTCGGCGTCTGGTCGTTGCGGGCGGTGGTGCCCGCGAGGGCGCCATCGCCCACGCCACGGCGGGCGAAGGTGTTCCAGATGATGCACTTGTTGGTGAGATAGCTGGGATCGGCGGAAACCATCGCCGTGTCGGCAGAAAGGATGCCGTCGCGCGATTTCACGAACTGCGGGTTGCAGCCCTGCATCTTCTCGCCGTCGATCACCAGTTGCAGCGCCAGGCCGTTGCCGCCACCACGGCTGTAAACGTCAGGCTCGTAGCCGTAGCGGTCGGTGAGCTTGCAGGTCATGTCCCACAGCATCGTGGCCCAGATCGAGCCCACGCCATGCGGCACGGAGTTGGCCTCATCGGCCACATCCGCGTACGTGAACGGGTTGATGCCCATGTCCGGCGTGTAGCGGTAACGGCGGATGCCGGGGCCGTTGGTGCCCTGGAAGGACGCGTAGGTGCCGATGCCGCGTGGCACTTCGCACACGGAGTCGGTCATGGTCAGCATGAGGCCGAAGAAATCGCTCCAGCCTTCGCCCTGCTGCTCGTCGCCGGAAAGGCAATTCTGGTTGCGCGGGCCGGTGAGGCGGTAGCTGATGCCGTGGCCGTATTCGTGCGTGATGATGCCCGCATCGAAATCGCTGTCGCGGTCGGCGAGGAGGGAACCCTGGAACTGGACCGTGGTGGTCTGCGTCAGGATCGCCTGGCGCACCGCTTCGCCATTGGTGTAACCGATGGAGATGACCGGAATCGTGACCGCGCCGCCCTCCACGCCCGCGCCCATACTGATCGGCTCGTCGCCGTTGACCGCATTGTTGTAGATCACCACCGCTGCCGCGCCGCTCTCCTGCGCACGCTTGGCCTTGGCACCGAACTCGCAGGTGCCGCGAATGACGAGGACAATCTTGCCCGTCACGTCAACCGGAGGGGAGGTGCCGCAGCCTTCGAGCGGATTGGTGCTGGTGCCTCCAATGCCGTTGGCCAGCACGATTTCATTGGTGTAGCCGGGCGTATAACCGGTGCCGCCCCAGCCTGCGGGCAGCGCGGTGTAGTCGGCCTGGTAAGGCGTCAGCACGCTCAAGGCCGCGGGTGCCGTCCAGCGGAACATCTGCATGCGCGGCGCCTGCCCATCGACGGGCGTGGCGAAGTTAGCGTTGTTGACGCTGGGCGTGGCGGCTTGCGAGCCGTCCAGCGCATCGGCGACCACGCCGTCGTTCTGGTGGTTGCCGGTGCAGCCGACACAGCGACCATAGTTATTGATCTGGAAGTTGCCGGCGACTTCATTGAAGCCGTAGTTGTACATCACGTCATGGATGATGTTGTTCCAGTAGAACAGGTTGACCGTGGCCGCGATGCGGTTGCCGGCGCTGTCCGGGGCCTGGTTTTCGTCCCACGGGAAATCCAGCGTCAGCGTGTTGGTGCCCGCGTTGTACGTGCCCTGCGGGCTGTTGGTGGTGCTGATGGCGGGGTTGTTGCCGTTGAGATCCCACTGGGCGCGCACGTTGTTGCCCTGCGTGCGGATGTATTGGGGCGTCGTGCCCGTGGGGGTGGTGTTGGTGTCGTGCCAGCCGTAGGGCGAGGCGAACGCGCCAGAGGGCGAGGCGATCACATCGTAGGGGTTGGTGACCAGCACGTGGCCCGCCATCGGGTTGCCCGTATGGGTCGGGCTTTCATGGCCAAGCGGGAAAACCCGGTACTTCTCGTCGTGGGTGGCAACTTGCGGGCTGACCTGGCCCGGCTGGCTGGCGGCATGGCTGCCGTCGCCATCGAGCTCCTGCACGTAGTTTTCGCTGATCACCTGTTCGCCAGTGACGGCGTCGTAGCGCAGGTCGAGGTATTTGGCTTCCTTGACATGGCGATCCACGGTGAATTGCCAGGCCAGGCGCAGTTCGTTGCCGTGCGGCTGGTACACCAGCTTCGGCTTGATATCTTCGGCGGACAGCGCACCGCCGGCGAACGCGGTCTGCGCGGCGCCCGGAATTTGCACGGCGCTGAAGCCGGGTTCGCCCAGATCGGCGGCGGCCTGTTCTACCGCTTGCGCCGCCGTGAGGCCGGGCGCGGTGACGTTGGCCGCGGCGTGCGCGTTCGGGAAGAAGCTGGTGGTGGGAAGCAGCACTTCACCGCTGTGCAGCACGTTGACCTGGAACACGCCCTTGTAGACGGGAATGCCGTCCACAAACTGGTCGAAGAACACATGCGTCACGCCGTTGTGGTCGGTGACGTAGGTGGATTCGTTCGGTGTCAGTTCGGAGATGTCAGCGCGAACCAAACCATGTTCGCCGTAGGACGAAAGGATGTACTCCTCGGCGATCCGCTGCGCCGAAGCGCTCGGGGCGACGGCGGTCTTGGGCACTACCGATTCGGCGGCGGGGACGCCAGCAGCGAAGGTATTCGCTGCGGTGGCAATGAGCGGTACCACCGCATTGGTCGCCGCGCTGGCTCCCATTCGGTTGGCCCCGGCAGCCGCGTGGGCGTCGAATGGCGCGGACAGGCCGGAAGCGACCGTCAGGGCCAAGGCACAGGCCATCGGCGCAAGCCAGCGCTTACCGAAGGATGCGGAGGCGGCAAGGCGGCCTCCGCCTGTGGTAGCCGGTGTCTCGGCTGGCTTGAACAAGTTTTGTTTCATGGTGCTGCCCTCGGGTGATCGGCGAGATGGTCGGAATGATCGGCGCGGCGTAAAGCTGAACAGGGTGTTCAGCTCGTGATCATATCGTTAATCGGTGCCGAAGTTGCAAGGGCATCGCGCGCAGGATGTTGAAATCTTGTCACGCGGTGCGGCAACCCCGCGCCACGCCTTCGGAAGCCACGCCGAGCCCCGGGCCGCCGGGGCGTCAGCCAGTGATCCCGATGTCGAATTTCACGGGTTTCGTGGAGCCGCTTGCGCGGCGGCGCGTGGAAGGACGGTGCCGTTCGGGGGGTGCTGCGTCAGCGCTTGCGCCTGGGGCGCACGTACAGCACGAGGGAATGATCTTCGATGAGGTAGCCGTGCTTTTCGGCGATGGCATGTTGCAGGGCTTCGATTTCCGGGCTGGTGAACTCGATCACCTTGCCGGATTCCAGGTCTACCATGTGATCGTGGTGCACGCCGCGATCCAGTTCGAACACGGCCTGGCCGCCTTCGAAGTTGTGCTTGAGCACCAGCCCGGCGGATTCGAACTGGGTGAGCACGCGATAGACCGTGGCCAAGCCGATGTCCTCGCCCAGCTCGATGAGCTGGCGGTAGATGTCCTCGGCGGTCATGTGGCGCGGGCTGGATTGCTCCAGCAGATCCAGAATGCGCATCCGCGGGTGGGTGACCTTCAGCCCCGCCTTGCGTAGATCCTGCGATTCCATTGGGCCTCCGTTGCGATCCGCGGTCGGTGGGAGTGTATCATCGCCAAGTTCCGTTCCCAGCCTGGAAAAGCCGCATGAATCTTCGCCTCCTCCTTCTTCCCGCCGTACTGGCGCTGGGCGGCTGCGGCGTGATCTACAAGGTCGATGTCTATCAGGGCAACCTGCTGGACGAGGACGGGGTTTCCCAGCTCAAGACCGGCCTGACCAAGCGCCAGGTGCAGAGCCTGATCGGTGCGCCGGCGCTGGATGACCCGTTCCACGCCTCGCGCTGGGACTACATCTCCACGGTCAGCCAGCGCGGCGAGAAGACGCAGGTTCGCAACCTGGTGCTCACCTTCGACGGCGATGTGCTGGCGAAGATCGAGGGCGACTCCTTCCCGGAGGAGAATCTGGAACTGATGCGCCGCATGACGCGCTACGGCAACCTCGCCAAGGAAAAGAACAAGAAGCGGCGCTGAGGAAGGCTGGCTCAGCGCGGGCTTTTGGCTTCACGCGCGGCCTTTACCCGCGCCATCCGGTTCTGTTTCGCGTCGGCGATCAACGGGCGATAAAGCTCGATGCGGTCGCCGTCGCGCAGTGCGTCGGTTTCCTCGACGCGCCTCGAATAGACGCCGAATGGGCGATCCGGCGCGTCGGGAAAGGCCGCCATCGCCTCGGCGGTGCGAAGGGCCTCGGCCACGGTCGCGCCCGCATCGAGCAAAAGTTCCACCGCGCGCAGGCCATCGGGAAACGCCTCGACCACGCTGACGCGAATCTTCGTCACGGCGGCGGGCGCACGAATCAGGCCGGCTTCGCGGCGCGCACGAAGTCGTCGACCATGCGGTCGGCGATGGCCTTGAATCCCCGGGCGAACAGCGGGCCGAGCAGGCGGCTTTCGGTCTGGAAATCCAGCGTCAGGCACACCTTGCAGCCGGCGTCGCCGATCGCCTCGAACCGCCATTCCCCGATCAGTTGCTCGAATGGGCCTTCGACCAACCGCATGGAAATGGACGATGGTTCGTCCCGCCGGTTGCAGGTGGCAAAGGAGGTTCGCAACGCGCCGAGTTTCAGGTGCAGCCGCGCGGTCTTGAAGTCGCCCTCCTGCGCCAGCACCTCGCTTTTCTCGCACCACGGGAACAGGCGAGGGTAGGCGGTCACGTCGTCCACCAGTGCGAACATTTTCGCGGGCGATTGCGCGATCAGCGCGCTGCGTTCGATGCGGGTCATAGATTGGTCTCGTGTTCCCGCCGTCGCCGCCATCGGCGACAATGCGAGGCCAACGAGGAATCACGATGTCGAAGAAGAACGCCAAGGATAGCGGAAGCGGCAAATCCGTCATCGCCAGCAATCGCCGCGCCGCGCACGACTACCACCTCGTGGAACGCTTCGAGGCCGGTCTGGCGTTGCAGGGATGGGAAGTGAAGGCGCTGCGCGCGGGCCGTCTGTCGCTGGGCGAGGGCTACGCCATCGTCCGCAACGGCGAACTTTTCCTGATCGGCGCGCAGATCACTCCGCTCATCACGGCGTCCACGCATGTACTCGCCGACGACCGCCGCAACCGCAAGCTGCTGCTGCACCGGCACGAGATCGACAAGCTGATCGGCAAGGTGGAGCGCGACGGCTACACGCTCATTCCCTTGTCGATGTACTGGAAGGAAGGCCGCGCCAAACTCGAACTGGCGCTGGCCAAGGGCAAGCAGCAGCACGACAAGCGCGAAGCCGAGAAGAGCCGCGATTTCGCCCGCGAAAAGCAGCGCGCGATGCGGGCACACAACCGCGCGGCGTGATGTGCGGCGGCGCCGTTGCCTCCCTGCAAGTATCGTCATTCCGGCTTGCGCGGGAATGACGATACAAGAGGCAATGACCGGTCAAGCCGCCCGCGAGGCGCGCTTGCGGTCGTTCTCGGTGAGGTGTTTCTTGCGCAGGCGGATCGCCTTGGGCGTGACTTCGACCAGTTCGTCTTCGTCGATGAAGTCCAGCGCCTGTTCCAGCGACATGCGGATCGGCGGCGTGAGCTGGATGCCGTCGTCCTTGCCGGCGGCGCGGATGTTGGTGAGCTGCTTGGCGCGCAGTGCGTTCACGGTGAGGTCGTTGTCCTTGGAGTGGATGCCGACCAACTGGCCTTCATACACTTCATCGCCATCGCCCACCAGCAGGCGACCACGCTCTTGCAGCATGTTCAAGGCATAGGCGGGTGTGGGGCCGGTGCCATTGGAGATCATCACGCCGTTCTGACGCTTGGCGATCTGGCCTTCTTCCTTCGGGCCGTAGTGGTCGAAGACGTGGAACAGCAGGCCCGAACCTTGGGTGAGGGTCTTGAACTGGTTCTGGAAGCCGATCAGGCCGCGCGCCGGAATCATGTATTCCAGCCGTACGCGGCCCTTGCCGTCCGGCTCCATGTTCTTCAACTGGCCCTTGCGGATGCCCAGGCGCTCCATCACCGGGCCCTGGTGCTCTTCCTCGATGTCCACGACGAGCTGCTCGTAAGGCTCCATCTGCACGCCGTCGATTTCCTTGATGATGACTTCCGGGCGCGAGACGGCCAGCTCGTAGCCTTCCCGGCGCATGTTCTCGATCAGCACGGAAAGGTGCAGTTCGCCGCGGCCGGAGACCAGGAACTTGTCCGCGTCCGAACCGTCTTCCACGCGCAGCGCCACGTTGTGCACCTTTTCGCGGTCGAGGCGCTCGCGCAGCTGGCGGCTGGTCAGGAACTTGCCGCCGGAACGCTCCTTGTTGCCGACGAAGGGCGAATTGTTGACCTGGACGGTCATCGAGATCGTCGGCTCGTCCACGGTGAGCGCGGGCAGGGCTTCGGGTGCGTCGATGGCGGTGACGGTATCGGAAATGGTGAGTTCCGGAATGCCGGAAATCGCCACGATGTCGCCGGCGAAGGCTTCTTCCTGCTCGATGCGCTCAAGGCCCAGGAAGCCCAGCACCTGG
>CAZHXV010000064.1:0-234 GCA_964536455.1 uncultured Aquimonas sp. | reverse complement strand
ATAGACGATCGGGAAATCCATCTGTTCCGGCGTCGCGCCGAGGCGGTCGAACAGATCCCACACCTGTTCCACCACCCATTCGGGCCGTGCGCCGGGGCGGTCGATCTTGTTGACCACCACGATGGGCCTGAAGCCCATCGCAAAGGCTTTCTGCGTGACGAAGCGGGTCTGCGGCATCGGGCCGTCCATCGCATCCACCAGCAGCAGCACGGTATCCACCATCGACAGCACGCG
>CAZHXV010000063.1:0-13541 GCA_964536455.1 uncultured Aquimonas sp. | reverse complement strand
CCGCGCTGCTGCTGACCCGCGCGCCGGTGTCGGTGGTGGTGTTCATCGGCCTGATCCTGCTGGTCGGCATCGTGGTGAAGAACGCGATCCTGATGATCGACCGCATCAACCAGTTGCGCGAGGCCGGCGTGCCCAAGCGCCGCGCCATCGTCGAGGGCGCCGCCGCGCGTCTGCGGCCCATCGTGATGACCACGGCCACGGCGCTGTTCGGCTTCCTGCCGCTGGCGCTTTCCACCGGCGAAGGCTCGGAAGTGCGCGCGCCGATGGCGATCACCGTGATCGGCGGCCTGGCGGTATCGACACTGCTGACGCTGTTCGTGATTCCGGTGGTGTACGACCTGCTCGACCGCCGCGCCGACTCGCACTATGTACGCCGCGCGCAGCGCATCGCTGATCGCGAAGGCGATGCGCCCGCCACGCACGGGGAAGCGCCAGCGTGAGCCTGGTCGAACACAGCCTGCGGCGGCCCGTCACGGTGGTGATGGCCTTCGTTTCGATGGTGCTGATCGGCCTGATCGCCTCCTTCCGGTTGCCGCTGGAAGTGATGCCGGAAATGAGCGCGCCTTTCCTCGCCATCGAACTGCCCTACGCCGGTTCCACGCCCGAGGAAGTGGAGCGCACCGTGGTGCGCCCGGTGGAGGAGGCGCTGGCCACCCTGCCGGGCATCAAGCGCATGTTCTCCAACTCGCGCGGGGACAGCGGCAGCGTGTTCCTGGAGTTTTCCGACTGGGATCGGGACATTTCCATCGCCGCCAACGAAGTGCGCAACCGCATCGACGCGATCCGCGGCGATCTGCCGGACGATTTCCAGCGCTACTGGGTACAGCAGTTCACGACCTCCGACGAGGCCACGATCAGCCTGCGCGTGGCCTCCGGCGGGCGCGACCTTTCCGGCGATTACGACCTGCTCGAACGCACCGTGAAGCGCCGGCTGGAACGCCTGCCCGGCGTGGCCAAGGTGGATGTATCGGGGGTATCGCCGAACGAGGTGGAGATCGCGATCGATCCGGATCGGCTGACAGCGCACGGCATCGGCCTGAACCAGCTGGCGCAGACCCTTTCCGACGTGAATTTCTCGGTGTCGGCGGGCAACATCGACGAGGGCGACAGGCGCCTGCGGGTTCAGCCGGTGGGCGAGTTGCGCAACATCGAGGAACTGCGAAACCTGGTGGTTTCAGGCTCGGTGCGCCTGTCGGACGTGGCCGACGTGCACCTGAAGCCCTCGCGCATGAGCTACCGCCGCATCATCGACGGACGCCCGGCGGTGGGCTTTGACATCTTCAAGGAACGCAGCGCCAACCTGGTGGAGGTGAGCCGCGGCGTGATGGCCGAGCTTGCCCAGATCGAACAGGATCCCGAACTGGACGGCCTGAGCTTCGTGCCGATCTGGAACGCCGGCGATGCGGTGACCTCCTCGCTGAAGGAGCTGGCCGAGGCCGGGCTGATCGGCCTGCTGCTTTCCATCGTGGTGCTGTACTTCTTCCTGCGGCACTGGCCCTCCACGATGATGGTGACGCTCGCCATCCCGGTGTGCTTCGTGATGACGCTGGGCTTCATGCACTTCTTCGGCGTCACCCTCAACGTGCTGTCGATGATGGGCCTTTTGCTGGCCATCGGCATGCTGGTGGACAACGCCGTGGTGGTGGTGGAAAGCATCTACCAGGAACGCGAGAAGGACCCGGCGCACGCCATGCGCGCCGCCGTGACCGGCACCCGCAACGTGGCGATCGCGCTTTCCGCCGGCACGCTGTGCCACTGCATCGTGTTCGTGCCAAACCTGTTCGGCGAGACCACGCAGATCAGCATTTTCATGGTGCAGATCGCGGTCACCATCACCGTGTCGCTGCTGGCCTCGTGGCTGGTCGCGGTGAGCCTGATCCCGATGCTGGCCTCGCGCATGGCCACCCCGCCGGCGGCCAGTTCCAGCACCGGAGCGATCGCGCGCTGGCAGCGGCGCTATTCGGAATTCCTCGGCTGGAGCCTCAGGCACCGCGGCCTGAGCGTCCTGGGCATCGTGCTGATCGTGGCGGTGAGCATGGTGCCGATGAAGCTGGTGAAGATGGACATGTTCCCCAACAACAGCGAGCGCACCCTGCGCCTGTTCTACCAGTGGGGCGGGGCGTATTCGCTCGACCAGATGGGCGAGGAGGTGCGCAAGGTGGAAGCGTATCTGGCCGCCAACCGCGAGAAGTTCCAGATCCAGCAGGTGTATTCCTTCTACGCCGAACAGGGCTGGGCCAGCACGCGCATCACGCTGCACAAGAAGGGCTCCGAGTCGAAATCGGCGGAAGCCATCCAGGAGGAAATCCGCGTCGGGCTGCCGAAATCGGCGCGCGCCAAGATCGGCTTCCAGGGCGGCATGGGCGGTGGCGGAGGCGGCGACGATTCGGGCATCAGCCTGATGCTGATCGGCGATTCGGCCACGGTGCTGGACGAGCTTTCCGGTGCGGTCGTGGCGCAGCTTGCGCAGCGGCCGGAACTGCGCGACGTGCGTGTGGATGCCGGCGACCGCGATACCGAGCTTGCGATCCGCGTGGATCGCGAGCGCGCCGCGCGCTATGGATTCTCCGCGGAGGAAGTGGCCCGCTACGTCGGCATCGCGCTGCGCGGCACGCCGCTGCGCGAGTTCCGCCGCGGCGGTACGCAGGTGCCGGTGCAGTTGCGTTTCGCCGGCGCGGAAAGCCTGGGCTTCGACGATCTTTCCGGCTTCACGCTGCGCAGCAACGATGGCCGCAGCGTGCCGCTGCTGGCGCTGGTGCGGGCCGATACGCAGGCATCCGCGACCCGCATCTCGCGCGTGGATCGGCAGACCGTGATGAGCGTCAAGGCCAATCTGAAGGAAGGCGTCACCACGCCCGAGGCGCGCACCGCGATGGAAACGGTGATGGCGGGCATGACGCTGCCGGCGGGCTACAGCTACAGCTTCGAGGGCGCGTTCCGGCAGGACGACGAGGCCGGCGCGCAAATGGCCTTCAATACCCTGATCGCGCTGGTGATGATCTACGTGGTGATGGCCGCGGTATTCGAATCGCTGCTGTTCCCGGCGGCGATCCTTTCGGGAATCCTGTTCTCCATCCTGGGCGTGTTCTGGCTGTTCGCACTCACCGGCACCACGTTCTCGATCATGGCCTCGATCGGCATCCTGGTGCTGATGGGCGTGGTGGTGAACAACGGCATCGTGATGGTGGAGCACATCAATCTCCTGCGGCGCTCCGGCATGAGCCGCGACGTAGCGCTGGTACAGGGCTGCCGCGACCGGCTGCGGCCCATCCTGATGACGATGGGCACGGCCATCCTGGGCATGGTGCCGATCGCGCTTTCCACCACCACCATCGCGGGCAACAACAGCCCTCCCTATTACCCGATGGCGCGCGCCATTGCCGGCGGCCTGGCGTTTTCCACGCTGGTCACGCTGCTGTTCC
Source organism: uncultured Aquimonas sp. (assembly GCA_964536455.1). Lineage (GTDB taxonomy): Bacteria > Pseudomonadota > Gammaproteobacteria > Xanthomonadales > Xanthomonadaceae > Denitratimonas. The sequence continues at coordinate 10,119 of CAZHXV010000063.1, read as the reverse complement.
TGCCGACGATCTACGCCATCCTGGATGACCTGGGCACGGCGGTGCGCAGGACATTCGCCAGGGCCGGTGCGCGGCCTGCCGCCGCCGTGGAAACCGTCGAAGCGCTGGAAGCCGACGCGGCGGGGTGATCTTCTACCGATACTTGCGCGTAGAGCGGGGCCTGCCCCGCTGCTTTCGGTAGCAAAAGCGGGGCAAGCCCCGCTCTACGGGTTTGCCGCCACGAAGCGCCGCGCCGCATCGAAGTAGGGCGCGTGCGTGGGGCGCGGCAGGTAGCGGCCGTGGCCGCGTACCGCGCGCAGGTCGCCATCGGCCCAGGCCAGCAGGCCGCGCGTGAAAGTGTGGGTGGCAACGCCAGTGACGGTGCGGCCTTCGAAGATGTTGAAATCCACGTTCTGGTGATGGGTCTTGGCCGAGATCGTGCGGCTGGCGTCCGGATCCCAGATCACCAGATCCGCATCCGCGCCGACGCGCACCGCGCCCTTCTTCGGATACAGGTTGAAGATCTGCGCGGCGTTGGTGGAAGTGATCTTCACGAACTCGCTCGGCGTCAGCCGGCCGCTGGCGACGCCGTAGTGCCACAGCACGCTCATGCGATCCTCGATGCCGGCGCAGCCGTTCGGAATCTTCGTGAAATCGCCCTTGCCTGCGGCTTTCTGCGGCGCGCAGAAGGCGCAGTGATCCGTGGCGGTGGTGTGCAGGTGGCCGGCTTGCAGCCCGCGCCAGAGCGCTTCCTGATGCGCCTTGGGGCGAAATGGCGGGCTCATCACGTGGCCGGCGGCGAACTCGAAATCCGGGTTCGTGTAAACCGAATCATCGATCAGCAGATGGCCGGGCAGCACTTCGCCGAACACGCGCTGGCCTTCGTTTCTGGCGCGTGCAATAGCCTCGGCGGCCTGATATGCGGAAACGTGCACGACATACAGCGGCGTGCCAAGCACCTCGGCGATGCGGATCGCGCGGTTCGCGGCCTCGCCTTCGACCGCCGGCGGGCGCGAACGCGGATGGCCGTCCGGCCCGGTGATGCCGCGCGCGATCAGTTGCTTTTGCAGCCGATACACCAGTTCCCCGTTCTCCGCGTGCACGGTCGGCAACGCGCCCAGTTCCACGCAGCGCGTGAAGCTGTTCACCAGCGCCTCGTCGTCGCACATGATCGCGTTCTTGTAGGCCATGAAGTGTTTGAAGCTCTGCACGCCATGCTCGTTCGCCAGCGTGCCCATGTCCGCGTGGACGCTTTCGTCCCACCAGGTGACGGCGACGTGGAAGGCGTAGTCGCTGGCGGCCTTTTCCGCCCAGCCGCGCCAAGTGTGGAAGGCTTGCAGCAGGGACTGCTTCGGATCGGGAATCACGAAGTCGATGATGCTGGTGGTGCCGCCGGCCAGGCCCGCCGCCGTGCCGGTGTAGAAATCGTCGCTCGCCACCGTGCCCATGAAGGGCAGTTGCATGTGCGTGTGCGGATCGATGCCGCCTGGGATCACCAGCCTGCCGCCCGCATCGACGACTTCCGCGCCTGCGGGCGTTTCGAGATCGGGGCCGATGGCGGCAATGGTGTCGCCGACGATCAGCACATCGGCGCGATGGGAAAGTTCGGAATCGACGACGGTGCCGCCGCGGATCAGGGTGGTGGTCATGTGTACTCCGGTTCGGTTGCGAGGTGGCCTGCGGCGGGCTGCCGACGGTAAGCCGTTACCGTGCAACGAACCGGAGAAGAACGCAATCGGCAGGCGGTTTCACGCCACCGGAACGGTACCGCCGTCGATCACGTATTCGGTTCCGGTGATCGTCGCGGCGCGTGGCGAGGCCAGGAAGGCAATGAGGTTCGCCACTTCGGCCGGTTTCGATGGGCGCCCGACCGGAATGCCGCCGAGCGATTGCATGATGATGCGCTTGCCGCCTTCGTAATCCGTACCGGCCTGCGCTCCGAGCCGTTGCGCCAGTGCGACGGCGGCTTCGGTTTCGATCCAGCCGGGCGAAACCCGCACCACGCGCACGCCCTTGGGTGAGACTTCCTTCGAGAGGCTCTTGCTGTAGGTCGAAAGCGCCGCCTTGGCCGCCGCGTAGGCGGTGGTGGATTCGGGCAGCGGCAGGCGGTTCTGGATCGAAGTGACGTGGATGACGACGCCCGAACCCTGCGCGATCATGCCGGGCAGCAGGGCGCGATCCAGCCGCACGGCCGGGAACAGGTTCAACGAAAGTTCGCGTTGCCATGCCGCATCGTCGAGTGCCGCGAAGCCGCCCGCGGGCGCGGATGAACCGCCAAGCACATGGATGACCGCGTCCACGCCGCCGAGCCGTTCCTGCACGGCGCGGACGGCCACGTCGCAGCCTTCGGCGCTGCTCAGATCGGCGGCGACGAAGGCGTCTGCGGGCAAGAAGTCCGGCTGTTCGCGCGCCGTCGCCAGCACGCACGCACCGTGTTCGCGGAACAGTTCGACGACGGCGCGCCCGACACCCTTGGTTCCCGCGGTGACCAGCACGCGACGGCCCGCAAGTTCCAGATCCATGCCCATCAATGGATCTCCAGCGATTCGATCAGATCACCGTCCATCCCGAAGACGTGTTCGAGTTCGGCTGGACTGCCGGGGAAATTGCCCGAAACCTTCGCGCGAACTTTCAGGAGGTCGCCGTCGGGTACGGCATCCAGCAGTTCGACGGTATAGGCGAATTTGCCCTGTGTTTCACGCAGCCAGGCTTCGATGGCGTCGAGGCCATGATGGGTCTGGCCTTCGTCGCGGACGCTGGCGTGCTTCGCGAAACAGTGCTTCACGTCCGCAGCGCCAGCGCCGTTGCTGGCGGCAAAGAACGCGGTGACGGCGTTCGGAAGTGGGGTGTTCATATGGGAATGTTCCAGTAGCGAGTGGATGTACGGTATTTTTCGCCATGAACTCACTCATCATCAAGAACACACTGAAAAGTAAGTAGGGAACCCATGAGTAAGGTCTATACCCCGCAAACCGCCGCCATCGGCGTGGAAGAAGTGCTGCGACTGCTCGAAGGGCGCTGGAAGCTGATCCTGCTGTTCCATCTGTTCGACGGCAAGGTGCAGCGCTACTCGGATTTCGAGCGGCTCGTTCCCGGCATTTCGCAGAAGATGCTGGCGCAGCAGCTTCGCCAGCTCGAAGCTGATGGCATCGTCGCGCGCAAGCTCTATCCGCAGGTGCCGCCGAAGGTGGAATACCGTCTCACCGATTGGGGCCAGGCACTGTGTCCGGCGCTGGATGCGTTGCTGAAATGGGCCGAGCAGCGGGAGACGTTTCGGGTTCCGGCGCAGCAGTGAAAGCGCAATGCGCCGCACTGCCGTTTCTCCATTACCATCGCGCCCCGATCCGAGACACGGATCGAATTCCGCTGTCTGAAGGGACTCCAGATGATCGATTTCATTGCGCTGGCGGCGGCCATCGTGCTGGTCGTCGCGGCGACGATGTTGCGCGGCTTCCTCGCGTTTCCGTTCCCGCGCCAGCGCGTGCGCAAGCTCGCGGCCAGGCCGCCTGCCGGCGCCGAAACGCTGTTCGAGGAGGCGACAGCCACGCTCGCCACGCTGGGTTTCGAGCCGGGAGGTTTCCTCGCCTACCAGCGTGTCGATGGCGAACCAGCCACCGCGCCGCTGCGGGCCTTGTTCCTTCATGCGCAAAGCGGTGGCGCGGTGGTGCTGGCTGCGCCGGTCGCGCCCAAGCATCCGCATCAGTTGCTGACCGTGTTCTGTCACAAGCTCGCCGATGGGCGGCTGGCGGTGAGCCAGGCGTACGACTGCTATTTCGAGCAGACCCAGACCAATGAAATGCTGGCGCAGACGATCGGCGTGCCGGGTTTGCCGCTGCAATGGCAGGCGCATCTGGAATGGGTCGGCAAACAGGGCGACACCGCGCCGATCCGCGACGAAGCCGATGTGCTGGATGCCTTCGGCGATGCCTACGAGCGCCAGCGCCAGGCCTTGATCGCGCGCGGCGACCTGTACGAGGCGAACGAGAACCTCGCGCTGCCGAAACTGCGTTTCGCGTTTCGCCTGTTGCTCGCCTATCTGAAAATGTCCGCGCCGCCGAACGATCCGCGCCCGGTTCCGCCCGAGCGCCTCGCGCTGTTGGCGAACCAGACGGAAACCGTGCGCCATCGTTCGCCGCCGCGCGCGATGCAGTGGAGCCTGTTCGGCGTCAGCGTCGTGCTGTTCATGCTGGTCGGCGCGGTGTTGTGGGATGCACGTTTCGCCTTCGTGCTGCTGGTCGTGATCCTGTTCCACGAACTCGGGCATTTCCTGGCGATGCGCACCTTCGGTTATCGCAACACACACATCCTGGCTTTGCCCCTGGTCGGCGGCGTGGCGATGGGCGTGGACGCCAAACCCGGCGCGACGAAAGCCGCATGGATGAGTCTGATGGGGCCGTTGCCGGGCATCGTCGTGGGATGGGTGTTGCTGGCCGCGTATTTCCTCTTGCCCGCGACCTTCGGCAACAACACGGTGCTGGCCTTCGCCATCGCCTTCCTCGCGGTCAACTACCTCAACGTGCTGCCAGTACCGCCGCTGGACGGCGGCCATGTGGTGCAGGCGTTGCTGCCGCAGCGCTGGTCGCGCTTGCGCACCGTGTTCGTCGGCGTGGCCTGCGCGATCGGCGCACTGGCGTCGTGGGCGGTGGGTTTCATCATCATCGCGGTGCTGGCGGTGTTGCAGTTGCTCGGGCTTCCGGCGCAATGGCGCCTGCACAAGGTCGAGGACGAATTGCTGCGCGATGCGCAACCGCTGCCTTCGCATCAAGGCATGCGCCTTTTGCGCGTGTTCCGCGCGATGGAAAAGGTGCTCGGCCCCACGCCGCAGGCGGCGCAGCGCGTGGAGCAGGGCTTGCAACTGTCGCGGATGCTGGCGACCGAACCGATGACCACGCCAGCGCGCATCGGTACGGGCGCGGTGTATGCCGGCTTGCTGGTGGTTCCGATGCTGGCGCTGCTGTTTGGCTGGAGCACGCTGCTGCTGGGCAGCGGCTTGCTGGATGCGCTGGTTCCCGCCGAGGAACGCGCGAGGTACGAAGCCATGCGCCAGGACTACGAGGCGCTGAACGCGGAAGTGGCGAGCCTGCCGCTGTCGCAATTGCTGGACGGCATCGACGGTGGAACCGGCAGGGGCGCTTCGCCGCAGGCGTTGGTCGAAGCCATCGCGCGATTGGGTTCGCCGTTGCCCGGGGAGTTGAGGGAAATCTACGAACTGCGCGATGGAATCCCCGACATCGGCCTGGCGAAACTGGCCGATATCGAATCCGCCGATGCGGTGCTGGCACGCGCCCGCGCATCGGGAGCGGACAAGATCACGGTGTACGTCGACGATGAAGAAGCGCAGCCGGAAGAACGCGAGATCGCGCTGGACGATCTGCGCGGCTGGTGGCGCATCGGCAATATCGCATCCACGACGCTGATCTTCGATCCCGCCCCCGAACCGCGATTGCCGCCCTCGCGTTTGATCTGGCTCGAACCGGATTCAGGCGTGGCTTCAAGCCAGGGCGGCTTGCGCGTCCGGCTCGAACAGGAGTGGGTGCAGCGGCAGGCAATGCGGCGCATGCGCGAACGGCGCGAAGCGGGCGAATTGTCAGGCTTCGAGGATTGAACTCCGAGGGTCAAACCGAGCCGCGCCGCAGCTTCGTCAGCACCCAATACACGCCGCCCGCCAGCGCCAGCCAACGAACCACGCATATACCGTGCAACGAACCTGAGAAGAACGCAATCGGTGCGGCTCAACGGAACCATTCGGGCAGATCGCGCTGACCGTGCAGCACGCGCCATACGTCCACGCTTTCGGCCCGTTCGATGTAGAAGATCAGGTACGGGAATCGCTTGATCGGCCAGAAGCGCAGGTCTTCGTCATAGCCAAGTTCGGCATGGCGCGTGGAGCCAATGGCCGGATGCGTCGCGATATGGTGGATCGCGGCTTCCACGGCCTCGATGAAACGCAGTTCCAATGCCTGCCCGCCTTCGTGGAAGTAGTAGTCGGCGGCATCTTCGATGTCCTGCCGCACCCGTTCGCGGCGGATGACGGGTTTGGGGCTCATTTCGTCGCGCCGCGATTGCGGGTGCGCTCGCGCAGGCCGTCGAAGAACTTGCCGTCCATTTCGCCTTCGATGGGCGATACCGCGCCTTCCTGCAACTTCTGCCGGAATTCCTCGACATCGCGCTGCCTGCGGATCAGTTCGCGCAGGTATTCGCTGGCCGAGGTGTAGCTCCGGGCCGCGACCTGGGATTCGACGAAGGCCTTGAGGTCGTCGGTGAGGGAAATGTTCATCGTGGCCATATCGGCTCCGGCAGTTCGAACTTGGCAAGGTTTGCCAATTCTGCCTCAACCCCAAGGCTATCGCGAGCGTTGTGGCTTACCTGCGCCGCAGCACCGTCAACCCCCAGTACATACCGCCCGCCAGCGCCAGCCCGACGAACCAGGCATAGGTATAGAGCGTGTTGAAGAACGCCGGCACGTTCGGGAACGATGCCGGGAACGCGGTGTGCAGGAAGCCGGGCAGATTCGGCAGCACGCCCGCCGCAAGCGCGATGATGGCAATCCAGTTCCAGCCCTTGCCGTAGCTGTACTGGCCCGTGTCGTCGTACAGCGCGGAAGTTTCCAGCTTGGTGCCGCGCAGCACGAAGTAATCCACCAGCATGATGCCCGCCACCGGCCCGAGCAGCGCCGAGTAGCCGACCAGCCAGGTGAAGATGTAGCCCTGCGTGCTTTCCAGGATCTTCCACGGCATCACCAGCAGCGCGATGCTTGCGGTGATGAGGCCGCCGGTCTTGTACGAGATGCGCTTCGGGTTGAGGCTGGCGAAATCGTAAGCCGGACCGACGAGGTTGGCGGCGAGGTTGCAGCACATCGTATCCAGCGTCAGCACGATCAGCGCGATGCCCACGCCGATGCCGGTGAAGCGCGAAGTGAGATCGACCGGATCCCAGATCGCCTTGCCGTAGATCACGACGGTGGCCGAGGTCACGACCACGCTCATTAGCGCCAGGAGCCCCATCGGCAATGGCAGGCCGATGCTCTGGCCGATGATCTGATCCTTCTGGCTGCGCGCGAACCGGGTGAAATCGGGAATGTTCAGCGCCAGCGTGGCCCAGAAACCCACCATCGCCGTGAGCGAGGGCCAGAACACGGCCCAGAACAAGCCTTCCTTGGCGCCGCCTTCGACGAACTGCGAAGGCCGCGACATCATTTCCCCAAGGCCGCCCGCATTGGAGAGCGCCCACCACACCAGCGCCAGGCACATCAGGATTTTCACCGGCGCGGAAATGCTTTCCAGCCAGCGGATGGATTCGGTGCCGTGCAGCACGAAATACAGTTGCAGCGCCCAGAACGCGAGGAAGCAGGCGAGCTTGCCCGCGTCGATGCCCAGCAGCGGCAGTTCCGAACCTTGCAGCATGTTGCCGGTGAGGATGTTGCCGAGCGTATACATCGCAAGGCCACCGAACCAGGTCTGGATGCCGTACCAGCCGCAAGCCACGACGGCGCGCAGCAACGCCGGCAGCTTCGCGCCGCGGGTGCCGAAGGAGGTGCGTACCAGCACCGCGTAAGGAATGCCGTACTTCGCGCCGGCGTGGCCGATCAGCAGCATCGGCGCCAGCACGATGGCATTGCCCAGCAGCACCGTGAACACGGCTTGCCACGGCGACATGCCTTGCTCGATCAGCCCCGAGGCCAGCATGTAGGAAGGAATGCACATCACCATGCCGACCCACAGCGCGGCGTAGTGGTACCACGTCCAGGTGCGTTGTTCCGGCGTGGTGGGCAACAGATCGGCGTTGCTCAAGGCATCGTTGGCGTGGTGCGTGTGGTTCATCGGATTCCCCTGCATGTGGCGTCCATCCCCGAATGGACGTGGCGCGCGGTGCGCGGCGGTGAAGATTTAACAGATTGCCGCAGGCTTCGCATCCTGCGAATCGTCACGGGCGTGTGCGATGCGCCGATGTTCCCAGCACCGCATCGCATTCGCGGAAATGCCGCAGTGCCCGCGTGCCGCTGGCGATGAACGCTTCCTCGTCCGGCACACCGTTGGCCTGCGCCAGTTGCCGCAGCAGTTGGCGACCGGCAAGGCCGGATTCATTGCCGTGCAGCGCCTGCATCAGCATGAAGCCAAGCGCGTCGATGGCCTTGAAGCGCACGGCATCGCTGCGGTCGCGCAGCACCAGCAGGAACGTGGGGTGTGCAGGCGGCGTCATGGGCTGGAAATCAGCGCGCAACTGCTGCACGGGCCAGGCGTAGGCCAGCGGCCAGGCCAGCGGCGAGGGTACGGGAACATCGTCGAGCAGATCGCCATCCGGGTTGGCCTCGATGCTGGCAAGGTCGTTTTCATCCAGCGCCAGGGCCAGCTCCACCCATTCGTAGTGCGCCAGTTCCGGCAGGAACGGCGGATCGCCCTTGCCGCGTTCGGCGCGGGCGTTGAGGTAGCGCAGGAATTCACGGCCGACTTCCGGGAACAGCGGCGTGTGGCTGCGATGTTCGCGGTAGAAATCGCGCGCCAGTCGCCGCCAGCGTTCGGGGCCGAGCAGTCCGCGGATCACCGGGAAATTGCCGGCCAGCAAGCCTTCAACATTGTTGAAGAACAGTTCGCGATAGATGCCAAGGCGTCGATCTTCGATGCCCTCGGGCGCGGGCGCGCCGATGGGATCGCGCAGGTGCGCGGCGAAGGCGGTCTGCTGCGCGCCAAGGCGAGCGGGCGTTTCAGGCGACGGCGGCACGGGGCGCGGATTGGTTCGCCGCCCCGGCCTGGATGGCGCGGATGCGCGCGACTTCATCCAGCAGATCGGCCAATGGCGGGAAATTGAAGTCGCGTTCGAGCAGGGTCGGGCGGATGCCGGCATGGCCATAGGCTTCGGCCAGCAGGTTCCAGACCGGATCGATCACCGCCGCGCCATGCGTATCGACGATGAGATCCGGCGCTTCCTCGTAATGGCCAGCGATGTGGAGGTAGGCCACGCGCCGCGCGGGCAGGGCGCGCAGGAAGGCGAGCGCGTCGTAGCCGTGGTTGATGCTGTTGACGTGGATGTTGTTCACGTCCAGCAGCAGATCGCAGTCGGCTTCGGCCAGCACAGCGTTGATGAAATCGATTTCGGAAAGTTCCCGGTGCGGGGCGGCGTAGTAGGAGACGTTCTCCACCGCGATGCGGCGGCCAAGGATCTCCTGCGTGCGGCGGATGCGGCCCGTGACGTGATGCACGGCCTCTTCGGTGAACGGAATCGGCATCAGGTCGTAGAGGTGGCCGCCGTCGGTGCAGTAGGAAAGGTGCTCGCTGTAGAGCGGTACGCGGTGCGCATCCAGGAAGCGCCGCACGCGATGCAGGAAGGCCTCGTCCAGCGCATCCGGCCCGCCGAGCGAGAGCGACAGGCCGTGGCACACCAGCGGATAACGCTCGGAAAGCTGCGCCAGCGCGCGGCCATAGCGCCCGCCGACGCCGATCCAGTTTTCCGGTGCGGCCTCGAGGAAATCGAAACCGCCCAGTGGATGTTGCAGCAGCGGATCGAGCAGGGCGCGTCGCAGACCCAGGCCCGCGCCCTGCGGCGGGTTCGCGGCTGCGCCCTGGCCCGATGCCGGAATCACTTGTCTTCTTCTTTCGCCTTGTCGCTGCCGCACTTACCTTCGCCGCACTTGCCTTCATGGCTGGCCTTGTCCGTGTCGGCACCGCACTTGCCCTCGCCGCATTTGCCTTCGCCGCACTTGCCCTCGTGACTGGCTTTGTCCGTATCGGCGCCGCACTTGCCCTCGCCACACTTGCCTTCGCCGCCTTTGCCCTCGTGGTCGGCCTTATGTTGCTCGGCGCCGCATTTGCCTTCGCCGCACTTGCCTTCTTCCTTGGCCTTCTCGTCGGAGGCGGTGGTCGGATCGCCCGCAAGCTGGTAGCCGCGATCCAGATCGGAAACGCTGAAATCGGCGGCGCGGGCCGCCTGGGAGATCGCCAGCGAGCCGACGAAGGCCGCGCCGATGGCGAGGGACAGGGATTTCACAGTGCTGTTCGACATGGTGTTGCTCCTGGCTGTTGAGGAAAAGCGCGCCGCCGATCAGGCGGTTTCCGTCTTGCGGCGCATGGGGTTGTTGGGATGCGTGGTCCAGTTGCGGTATTCGGATTCGTCCACGCGCTCCATCGTGATGCAGCCATCCACGGG
>CAZHXV010000062.1:13298-13588 GCA_964536455.1 uncultured Aquimonas sp. | reverse complement strand
TGCGCGATTTCGCAGGAAAGCGACTGGATCATTTCGTCAGCGGCTGGGGCACCGGCGGTACCCTCACCGGCGTGGGCGAGGTGCTGCGCCTGGCACGCCCGAAGGTGAGGATCACCGCCGCCGAACCTGCCGCCGCCGCGCTGCTTTCCGGCGCGGAATGGAAGCCGCACAAGATCCAGGGCTGGACGCCGGATTTCGTGCCGGAAGTATTGAACCGCGAGGTGACCGATCAGGTACTGCAAATCGCCGACGAGGAAGCCATCGCCACTGCGCGCCGGCTGGCGGCGGAG
>CAZHXV010000062.1:0-13288 GCA_964536455.1 uncultured Aquimonas sp. | reverse complement strand
GAACCTTCCGGCGCGGTTTGCGCCATGCGCACCGCCGCCGCGGTGGTGGCGCCGGCGGAAGGTTCGGTGCTGCTGGCGATCCTGCCGGATACCGGCGAGCGCTATTTCTCCACCGCGCTGTTCGAGGGCGTGAACGAGGGTTCGGATGACGAATGGCTGGCGTCGCTGGGGTGAGGCTCGAACCGACCTGCGAAAAACCCGTAGAGCAGGGCTTGCCCCGCTCTACGGGCGCAAGCGGTTTCTAGCCTTTCGCGGCATCTTCCGGCCCGGACAGCCGCTTCGGCTCGGCATCGGCGTGGATCAGCCTGCCGGTGAGCATCGCGCCGGCGGCCATCTCGACCACCTTGTAGTTGACGTTGCCCTGCACCTTGGCCAGCGGGCCGAGTTCGACCCGTTCCGATGCGTACACATCGCCGGTGAGCTGGCCGTTGATGACCACGTGCGGCGCGTGGACTTCGCCCTCGACGCGGCCTTCCTCGGCGATGGAGAGCACCGCATCGGCGGCCTCGCCCTGCGCCACCACCGCGCCCTTGATCTCGCCTTCCACGTACAGGCCGCCGGAAAAGTGCACATCACCGATGATCTTCACGCGACGCCCGATCAAGGTATCCACCGAAGCGGCGCGCTGGCCGCCGCCCTTCTTGCCATCGCCCCAGGCCATGCTCATCCCACTCCTTGCGTTTGGCTTTCCTGCCATGGAAAGACTTTTTCGACCTTGCCCGTATCCGAGTCCAGCCGAACCTTCAACCGGTGCGGCACGAACCCTTCCGGCAGCACCAGGCTGCCTTCGATCTGCTGAAAATACTTGAACGAAAACGGCACGGGCGCACCGCCTTCCGGGCCGAGCTCGGCCCAGCCCAGGGTATCCGGCTTGCCGTTGCGCACGCCTTCGACCTGCATCGCCAGGGTGCCCCGGGTCATCGAGGCCTTCTTCAGCGTCTGGGTGAGCGTGACCGCATACTGCCAGCCGTATTCGCCGCTGGGTTCGAGCTTCACGCTGTGCACGGTAAGGCTCATCCGTTGCGCGCTGGAGCCGACCAGGCGTTCGTAGAAGGCCACGTCGTTGCGCAGCGCTGCGATTTCCTGGTCGCGTTCGGCCAGCGTGGCCTGCACCGCCTGCGCAGCGGTTCGTTCGACCTGGCGGGAGCGATCCAGGGTGGTCACCTCCTGCGTCAGCGCGTCGTTCTTGTCGCGCAGCCGCATCGCTTCGTCCACCGCTGCCGCAGTGGCCGGATCGGCGTGCGCCTCCCGCTGCTGCAGGTACCCGGCCAGCCACCACGTCGCCGCCAGCGAGAACGCCCACGCCAGCGCCAGCAGCGCCGCAGGCCGGAAGCGCCGGGGGCGTTGCGAAACGATGACAGGGCGCAAGCGGGGCTTCGACATGGAGCGGGCGGGCGCGTTGCCGGGGGCGGTCGCGCAGGAACGAACGAAAGAGGCGGGAGTTAGCCACCGTGGCCTGAACCCGTCAAGCAGGGCCGGGCCGGTTGTGCCGGCGGGTGTCACATAATCGGCCTGTGCGCCATCCTTGCGCCGCGACTGTTGGAGGCTATGGAATGAACGAAGCACAGGTGTTCGCCCTTGGCATCGTGCTGGCCTGGCTGGCCGGCGTACGCGCCTATCTGACGGTGTTCGGCCTGGGCGTGGCCGGGTATTTCGGCTGGATCGAGCTGCCCGGTGCGCTCGATGCCTGCACTTCGCCGTGGGTGATCGGCGTCTCGGCGCTGCTGACCGCGGTCGAGTTCGCGGCCGACAAGATTCCCGGCGTGGATTCGGGCTGGGATCTGGCCCAGACCCTGTTGCGCGTTCCCGCGGGCGCCTTCCTCGCCAGCGCCGCGCTGGCCGGGCCGGACGGCGAGCTTTCCGCCGGATGGGCCGTGGCCGGCGGCGCGGCGGCGCTTTTGAGCCATTCGATCAAATCCGGCGCGCGCGCCCTCGTCAACACCTCGCCCGAACCGGTCAGCAATTTCGCCGTCTCCTCCACGGAAGACGCATTCGCGGTCGGGGCGCTTGGGCTGGCGTTTGCATATCCGTGGCTCGCCTTCGGCCTGATTGCCTTCGGCGCACTGGCGATCGCACTGCTGCTGGGCTGGATCGGGCGACGGCTGTTCTTCCGCAAAAAACTGCCGGAAGCAAGTTACTGACATCGCGGAGCGGTGCCCGAAGGGTTGCCGCCACGGATGGGGCAACAAAAAACTGCCGGGAGCAAGTTTTTGACATCGCGGAGCGATGGCCCGAAGGGTTGCCGCCACGGATGGCGGCAACAAAAAGCCGGTCGCAGCACGGCATGTGGCCTGACAGGCTTCCCCGCGTTGGTTATATTCGGCGGGTTCCAGAACGGGCCTGCCCTGAATCCATGCAATCGCTGGCCGAATCTCCCATGCTCGCGCCCTCCTCTTCGCAGGCGTTCGTGCGCTTTCTGACGCGCCGCGCCGAGTCGATCAGGCGCCGCATCGGCTATCTGGATACGCACGGCTGGGATATCCATGCGGTGTGGCTGCTGCGCGACGATCTGCGCCGCCTGCGCGATGCGGGCCGCAGGCTCGATCCACCGGAGGACACCGCCACCATCGATGCACTGGAAGCCGAGTTCGACCTGGCGCTGACGCAAGGCATCGTGCCCGATCCGGAAGGTACGGCGCGGATCATGGCGCTGGTGGCGGGCCTGGCGGCGGCGAAGGCTGGCCAGGCGCTGTCGGCCGTGCCGGCCGGAACCGAAACGGCGTACCGGGAATGTGGCCGGATCGAGGTGCCGCCGATGGCGTATTGGCGGCGCTGGGCCGGCGATGCGCCAGCGGCGCTGCCGCCGGAGCCTGCCGCAGTGGCGGTAGTGGAATCCAGCGCCGAGGCGGACGAGGAATTGCACGCGAACATCGATGCCTTGATCCAGCAGGCGGCGGTCTCCCCGCCAATGTTCGATGCGCCTGCCGAAACCGGGCTTCCCGGGGATGCCGTGGCGGTGCCGGAAAGCCTCGCGCCGCCGGAACCGATCGCCGACATCGTGCAGCTTCCAGCCGCCGCATCGAACCGCGCGGCCGCCGATTCGCTCAACGATTTCTTTTCCGCCGCCGACGCGCAACCGGAGGTGGACGATTTCAGCTGGACGACCGCGCCGGCCGCGCCCAGTGCCGAGCCTAAGGCACCGCCTGCTCCGGTGGCGGTCGCGCCTGTCGCTGTTCCGCCTGCACCCGTCCAAAGCGTGCCGCCACCGAGCGCAGTGTCCGCGCCGGTTCAGCCCGACGCGCCGTTGCCGGACGCCTCGCAAGCGCTGCGCCTCTTCCACCTCACCGGCAGCGACGAACTGGCGATCGAGCTGGATCAACGCCTTGAACAGCGCGGCCATGAGATCGAACTGCTGTTCAGCCCCGAGGAATTGACCGAGGTGCTTTCCGCGCTGTTGCCGGATGTGGTGCTGGTGGATGCCCTGTTCGCCGCCGATCTGGAGGCCGTGGGCGAGGCCGTGCGCGATGCGCGCCAGCGCGCCAAGGCACCGCTGCGGCTGATCGTGCTGGCCCCGGCGGAGGACATGCAGTTGCGACAGGTCGCGCGCCGCGTCGGCGTGGATACGCTGCTGTCCCCGCCGCAGACCGCGCTCGATCTGATCCGCCGGATCGAAAACCCGAAAGATGCCGAAAGCGACGAGGAGAAGGTGCGGGTGCTGGTGGTCGAGGACGACCGGGCCCAGGCGTTGTTCGCCGAATCCATCCTGCGCAACGCCGGCATGGAGGTGAGGGTGGTGCTCGACAGCCTCCGGGTGATCGGCGACATGCAGAGCTTCCAGCCCGAGCTGGTGCTGATGGATCTGCACATGCCGCAGTGCGACGGCGCCGAACTCACCGCGATGATCCGCGAGCGCGAGGAATTCGCCGGCACGCCGATCGTGTTCCTGTCCGGCGAATCGGACGAAGACAAGCACTTCGAGGCGCTTTCCGCCGGTGGCGACGATTTCCTCACCAAGCCCATCCGCCCCCGTTTCCTGATCGCCTCGGTCACCAACCGGGTGCGGCGCTGGCGCGCGCTGCGCGCGCGGCAGCGCCATTCGGCGGCGCATGCGCGCATCGATCCGTCCACCGGGCTGGGGGCGCAATCGCTGCTGCTGGAGCGGTTGGCGCAGGCCCTTTCCGCTGCGCCAGGGGCGCGCCGCGGCGGCATCGTGCATCTGCATCTGGCCGACGTGGATGTGCTGCGCCGGCAGCACGGCCTGACCGGCGCGGAGCGGCTGTTCGAGGAACTGGCGCGCTTCGTGGTGTCCAACCTGCGGCCCGGCATGGTGGCCTGCCGTTGGGGCGACGGCAGCCTGGTGGTCTTCGATCCGGACGCCGAAGCCGACGAATTGCGCGTGGATGCCCGCCGCCTGGGCCGCCGCATCAACGAACAGGAATTCGATGCGGGCGAAAAAGCCGTGACGCTGGACATCGTTACCGGCACCGCGGCGATCGATTCGTCCAGCAACGACCCGGCCACGGTGCTGGAACAGGCCATGCAGGACGGCATGGCCAAGGCCGCCCCGGCCATCGCCGAAGCGCCCGCCACGCCGATCCAGGGCGCGCCCGACGCCGCGCGCCAGCAGGCCGTGCGCGAAGCGCTGCGTCACGCGCTGGACGACGAAGGCCTGGAGCTGGCCTTCCAGCCCATCGTCGCCTTGCACGGCGGCGAGGATGCGCAGTACCAGGCGCTGCTGCGGCTGCGCACGCCCGACGGCACGGTGTACACCGCCGCGGACATCCTGCCGGTGGCGCGCGCCGACAGACAACTGGAAACCCTTGACCACTGGGTGCTGAGCAGCGCGATGGACACCATCGAAGTGCGCCAGCAGGAACAACGCAGCGTGCGCCTGTTCGTCAGCCAGACCATCGAATCCCTCTTGGATCCCGAGCACGGCGTCTGGCTGAGCGAGGAGTTCCGCCTGCGCGGCCTTTCCGGCCATGCGCTGGTGGTGGACATCGACGCGCGCAGCATCGGGATGCACCTGGACACCGTGCACAACTTCTGCGCCACGCTGGTGCCCCACGGCATCCAGTGCTGCCTGAGCTACTACCACGGACGCCCGGAGCAGGAGAGCCTGCTTCAGGTGCTGCCGGTGGATCTGCTCAAGCTCGATCCGGCCTTGATTACCGAAGCCAACGCCTCCACCGCGGCGCGCACGCGCCTGACCGAAGTGGTGGATCGCGCCCACGAACGAGGCATCCTGGTGATCGCCCCGCGCGTGGAGGATGCGCGCTCGGCGGCGACGCTGTGGATGACCGGCGTGGATTTCATCCAGGGCAACCTGGTGCAGTTGGCAGGCAGCGGCCTGGAATTCGACTTCAGCTCGGCGGTGCTTTGATGCATATCCTGGCCATTCTCGCCATCCTCGCCAGCTTCGTGACGCTGGTCGCCAGCCTCGGCGTCGTCGCCGATTTCGGCAATCTGGCGGAATTCACTGCGGTGGGCGGGGCGGCCATCGCGCTCCTGCTTTCGATCCTGCTGGCCATCGGCGCGTTCCGGCGACGCCGGCGGGCGCAGGATTTCGCCCTGTTCCAGGAATCCGTACCGGCGCAGGCGGAAGCAAAAAACGAAGACACCGCCGAGCTGAAATCCGAGCTGGATCGCTACAAGAAGCTGGAGCGCGAACTCACCGCCGCGCGCCAGCAGGCAGAAGCCGCGACGATGGCCAAGGGCGAATTCCTCGCCACGATGAGCCACGAGATACGCACACCCCTGAACGGCATCATCCCGATGCTGGATCTGCTGCTGTCCACCCCGCTCTCGGTGGATCAGCGCGAATACCTGCAACTGGCCTTCACCTCGTCCAAGCAACTGCTTTCCATCGTGGACGACATCCTGGATTTCTCCAAGCTCGAAGCCAACAAGCTCGAACTGGAAACCGTGGGCGTCAACTTGAAGGAGCTGCTCGACGGCGTGGTGCGGCTGATGGAAAAGGCCGCCGCCGCGAAGGAACTGAATCTCTACACCAGGGTCGCCCCGGATGTGCGCCTGGCGGTGCGCGGGGATCCCGTCCGGTTGCGTCAAGTGCTCACCAACCTGGTCAGCAACGCGATCAAGTTCACCGAGCACGGCGAAGTCGGCGTGCACCTGTCCCGCATCGGCGAAACCCGCACCCGCTTCACCTTGCGCTTCGAAGTGCGCGACACCGGCATCGGCATCTCGCGCGCCGCCGCCGCCAAGCTGTTCCAGGCCTTCTCGCAGGCGGACGCCTCCACCACCCGCACCTTCGGCGGAACCGGGCTCGGCCTTGCGATCTGCAAGCGCATCGTGGATCTCATGGGCGGCAAGATCGGCGTGGAATCCACGCCGGGCAAAGGCTCCACCTTCTGGTTCGAGGTGCCGATCGACAAGGCGCTCGGCGACATCCAGGGCGTGCGCCACACCGATCCCAGCTCCACCCGCATCCTGCTGGTGACCACCAACCAGCCCGTTGCCCGCCGCTTCGCGCAGGCGCTGCCGCAATGGGGTGTTTCCTTCGCCCACGCCGGCAATCCGCAGGACGCGGCGACCAAGCTGCGTGCCGCCAGCGCGCGCGCCGGGCTGCGCGGGTTCAGCGCGATCCTGATCGACGGCGGCTCCATTTCGTCCACGCTGCTGGCGATGCACCGCAACCTCGTGCGCGACCAGGATCTGCGCGACATCCCGCGCATCTACCTGCGCGCCGAGGAGCCGCTGCCGCCGGAAATCGAACAGGCGCCCGGCTTCAACGTCGTGAATCGCGAGCTTTCCGACCACGAATTGCAGACCCGCGTGTTCCGCATTCTGGACAGCCTCGACGATCCGGAGGAGATCGCCGCACCCGTACCGGCGGCTCCGGAGCCGCCGCCCGAGCCGGAATCGCCTCCGCCGGAACCCGTTGCCGCGCCAGCGCTGCCGCAACGGCCGGCCCTGGCCTCGCCACCGGCGCCCGCGCCGGTGGTTTCCGCGCCCGCCTCCGCCTCCAGCGCGAATCGCCATGTGTTGCTGGTCGAGGACAACCCGGTGAATCGCCAGGTTGCGCAGCGCCTGCTTTCGCTGGCCGGCCTGAGCTTCGACGCCGCCGAGAACGGCAAGGAGGCGCTCGACCTGCTCAACTCCGGGGTTCACTACGCCGCCGTGCTGATGGATTGCCAGATGCCGGTGATGGACGGCTACAGCGCCACCCGCGCCTGGCGCGAAACCGAGGCCGCGCAGCGCCGCCCGCGGCTTGCGATCATCGCCATGACCGCCAACGCCATGATCGGCGACCGCGAGAAATGCCTGGCTGCCGGCATGGACGACTACCTCTCCAAGCCGCTCAATCGCGGCTTGATGGAATCCACCCTGCAACGCTGGATCGCCGCTGCCGCTCCGCCTGTCGCGGCACCGCCCCGGCCAACCCTCGCCGCCGTGCCGATGGCGCCGCGCGCCGCGCCTGCCGTGGCGCGCGCGCCGGCCGCAACGGCGCCTGTCGCGCCGGCCACCCCCGCCATCGACACCGGCGTGGTGGACGATCTGCGCGAGATCATGGGCGCGGAATTCGCCTCGCTGGTGACGGTCTTTCTGGACGATGCGCCCAGGGCCATCGCCAAGCTCGCCGCCTCCGCCGCGGCCGGCGACACCGCCGCGATGGCCGCCCCGGCGCATACGCTCAAATCCACCAGCGCCAACCTCGGCGCGATGGCCCTTTCCGCTGCCGCGCGCCATATCGAACAGAGCGCCCGCCAGAACCAGTTGCGCGATCCCGTCGAGCGCGTCGCCGTGCTGGACGCCGAATTCCGCCGCGCCCAGGCCGAATTGCAGCGTTACTTGCGCTGAAATCCCGGCAGCCCCGGGTTCCCGCACGAACCTGATCCCCGGGGGCGCCTTTTTCCGTGGATGGCATTGCTTCGCCTGTTCGAGGCGGCGCCCAGCATCCACGAGAAAGCCCATGTCCACCACGCCGAATCCGGTTCGCGGCCACCAAAGCCCGCCAGGCTCCAGTCCTGCGACGACGCGCCAACAACAACAGCGTCTGGAACCAGGAAGGCACCGCCGCGCGGCATCTGGACGTGGAGAACGATTCGATCCTCGCCCACAACGTGCCGGGTGCGCGCACCGCATGACCCGCGTCAGGGCGTTTTCACGTGTCGATGGATGAAAACCACTCCCGAACCTTGCACTGGAATCACGCCGATGTCCGCCGAACCCCGCCCGAACCCGGCCGCCTTGCGCCTCGCAGGCACGCTCGCCCTGGTGTTGCTGGCGGCACTGGCGGTGCTGCGTTCGTCCATCGGCACGGCACTGGACAGTTTCACCATCGACGAACCCTGGCACATCGTGGCCGGAACGGCCTACGTGCGCGACGGCGGGCGGCATCTGAATCCCGAACATCCACCGCTGGTGAAGCTCGTGGTGGGCGCGGCGATGCCGTCGGATTTCACCTTGCCGCCCGAGCCTGCGCTGCGCGAAAAAACACAGGAACGCGAGTGGGTGGAAACCGCCATGTTCCAGGCCAACGACGAAGCCCGTGCGCAGGCCCATGCGCGCCGTGCGATGTGGCTGTTCAACGGCACGCTGATCGCAGCGCTAGGCCTGCTGCTTTGGCGCGCCGCCGGGTTCGCGTGGGCGGCGGGAACGCTCGGCTTCATCGCGGCCGAACCCACCCTTGGCGCGCATCTGCCCGTGGCGATGACCGATGGCCCGCTGGCGCTGACGCTCGCACCCGCCATCGTCGCGGCGGGCCTGATGGCTGCGACGTGGCGCTGGCCGTGGGTGATCGCCACCGGCGTGTTCGCGGGCCTGGCGCTGAGCACGAAACACTCCGCGCTGGCCGGGTTGCTTGGCGTTGCGATCGTGCTGAACGCAGGCATCTGGGCCGGGTTGTTCAAGGGTGGCATGCAGGAAGGGTGGTCGCGGCAAGGCAAACTGATCGCCGCCGCCGCGCTCGCACTCGTGTTGCTGTGGTCGCACTACGGTTTCCGCTTCCATGCCGATGCCGATGGCGAGGATCGTTTCAATCTGTCGATGGAAACCAAGATCGAGGAAGTCTCCACGCCCGCGTTGCAGACCCTGATCCAGCTCGCCGACACCGCGCACCTGCTGCCGCGTCCTTACCTGTGGGGGCTGGCCGACACCGTGCGCGCCGGGGTGGAAGGGCGCGGCATCGCCACGCACCTGATCTGGGGTAAGAAATACCACGGCCGCACGCCCTGGTTCACCTGGCCTGCGATCCTGGCGGCGAAGATTCCCCTGGCCCTGCTGGCGTTGAGCGCGCTTGGCGTCGCGTTGCTGCTGTGGCGCAGCCGGTTGAATCCGGCCACGCGCTGGATGCTGGCCGCGCTTGCCTTCGCAAGCGTGGGCCATCTGGCCGCGCTGGTCGTCTCGCCTGCCGCATGGGGCGGCGTGCGCCATGCCACGCCCCTGATCCTGGCTGCCGCCATCCTCGGCGGCGGCGCAGCGAGCGAAGCCTGGCGGCGGCGTTCGCGCGTATTGCTCGGCGCGGTGGCCGTGCTGTTCGTCGCAGCCTTCGCCATGACGATCCGCGAGCCGCGCCTGTGGGAATACCACAACGAACTGGTGGGCGGCACGGCGGGCGGTTACCTTGCCTTCCACAACGAAGGCGTCGATCTGGGCCAGCGCTTCGGCGAGATCCGCGCCTTCCACGATGCGCAGATCGCCCAGAGCGGCGAGCCGATGTATGTGAACTACCTGATGATGGAACGGCAGGTGCGCGCCGCACGGCTGAACTATCGCCGCAAGGTCGAAAGCCTCAACGACACCAACACCGCGGGCGTGTGGGACGGTTGGCACGTCTACACCGCCACCGACGAACTGCCGTGGCCGGAAGGCGACTGGGATCCCAAGGGCGTATTCGCGCAGATGCAGCGCGTGGCGCGATTGGGCTACGTGAGCGTCTGGCGCGGGCGGCTGGTGCGGCCGCAATCGCGCGCCTCCAGCCTCGGCTTCAAGGTGGCCGATTACATCTACAAGGAAAACGGCAACGACTGGGCGCTGGTGGCGCAGCGGCTGGAGGAAGTGGTTGCGGTGCTGCCGCAGAACGTCGGCAGCGCAGTCGAACTGGGCAATGCGTACCTGCGCCTGGGCGAAGGGGAAAAAGCCGTACGGGCGTATCGCGGCCTGCTCGAACAGACGAAAGCACCGTTGGATGCCAAGGTCGCGCGCCAGTTGCGCGAGCAGATCGGGAAGATCGAACAGGCCGGGCAACAGGCTGAACAACCTGCCTCGGACATTTCCCGCATCGAGCCGATGCGCAATCCGTGGATGGAATAGGCGCCTTGCATCGGCATCGCAGCCACGTTTCATCCCCTCGACGCCCCGGCCGCGAGCCGTGATCCCTGCCTGCGGGCTTTTGCGTATCGGAAGAAGGCGGCACTGCTGCCGCCATTTCCGACCATGCAATGAGGAGTTTCGTCATGTGCCAATCCCGCCGCCCTCTCGCCGTGGCGCTTGCCGCCGGCCTCTTCGCATTCACAAGCCACGCCATCGCCGGGGATGCCGCCTCATCCAGCGGCGAGTTCACTACCGGCACGGGCACGCATGCCGTCGTGGATGCGCTTGCCCTACTGGACTGGAACGGCAGCATCCAGATCGACTTCAGCGACCAACCGTTCGACCGTGCGCAGTTCAATTCCAGCGCCAATGGGCGCTGGACGTCTTACGACTTCATGGGGCACCCGGGTGTGATGCTGGAAGTGTTCGTGTATGCGGAGGAGGGCCTGACCGGCATTGCCACGCGCCAGAACGGCGGAGCGACGCCCGACTACGATTACGGCGCCATCGACGACGCAACGCTCGTCTTCGATGTGCGCACGGACGAACGCATCGCCGGCCGTCTGGTGCTGGCGGACAGGCACGAGGTGCGTTTCGACCTGCCGCTGCACCATCAGGACAATCTGCACGCATCCAGAACCGCCAGGCCATTGCCTGCCGATGGCGGCGAACCGGGCGCGGCGCTCCTGGCCCTGTCGCAAGCCGTGGCCAGAGGCGACTTCGAAGCGATCATCGCTGCCTCCCCGCAGCCGGATGCCTCGCTCATTCGCAGCCGGCTGGAGGCTGCGAGCGAGTCCGGCAATCCGGATGCCGTGAAGGAAATGCAGGAGGAGGAACTGTCCATCGTGCGCAGCACGATGCCGGTGAAGCTCACGATCACGGGCGGACGTAGCGACAGCGAACATGCCAATGTGGACTTCGATGGCGCGCTGTACGACGGCGCGCAGGTGACGGGGAAAGCCGAAGTGAACCGCGTCGATGGCCGGTGGATCGTGCAACGGATCGGCACGCGGAAGGAAGTGGAGAGGCGCTGAACCATCGAGGCGAGCCATCGGCGATCGCATCCTGAGAGCGCAAGGCGCGCGAAGGCGTGATCCCCGCCTGCGGCTTTTCCCGTATCGGAAAACGGCGGCATTCCGTCGCTGCTTCACGACAACCACCTTCCGACGACCTCACGAGGAGTTTCGCCATGTTTTTATCCCATCGTCTCGCCGCGGCGCTGGCCGCCAGCCTGTTCGCCTTTGCAGGCCACGCCATCGCCGCGAATGCCGCCCCGCCCAGCGGAAAATTCACCACTTCCGACGGCGCGAGCAACGTCGTCGATGCCATTGCATACAAGAAGAAATGGAACGGGAACATCGTGATCGTCTTCAGCGATCAGGCGTTCGACCGCGCCGAGTTCGCAGACGACGGGAAGTTGAACGGGCTCGACTTCCGCATTCGCCATCCCGGCAAGAGGCTGACATTGGAACTGGATGCCGAAGACAAGATCGTCGAAATCGAGATGGTCGGGACGGACCTCAATGGCCTGCCGCCAACCGAAGACAAGGCCGCCCTCGGCAAAGCGGAACTGGTGCTCGACGCGCGCACGAATGACCGCATAGCGGGCAGTTTCACGCTGGCAGACCGACACGAAGTGCGCTTCGACCTGCCCGTGCATGACGAAGACAACTACGTGTATGCCTCACCGACCGCCAAGCCGCTGCCTGCCGATGGCGGCGAACCGGGCCGCGCGCTGCTGGCGCTGGTCAAGGCGCTGGACAGCGGCGACATGGAAGCGATCATCGCGCAGTCATTGCCACCGGAGCAGGCACCGGTCATGCGCGCGCAGGTTGCCAAACAGGGCGAGGACAAGTTCCTGTCGATGATGCGCCTGATGCGGCCGGTGCGCGCGCAGGTCAAGGGCGGCAGCGTGGATGGCGACAGCGCCGTGGTGGATTTCAGCGGCGACATGGCCGATGGTTCGGCGGTTACCGGGAAAGCGGAAATGAAACGCCTGGAAGGCCGCTGGTTCGTCACCGGGATCAAAACCCGGCAGTGATGTCGAACGGGTTCCGCATCGAACCGATGTGGAACCCGTGAAAGGGACAGGAACCATGCACATGCCCTCTTCGACCCGATCCTCATTGCGCCCGCTGGACTCCGCCACCGAGTGCTTTCCCGCTGGATTGCGGCGCAACGCGGTGGTGGCGACCGCCATCCTGATTCCGGTCGCACTGCTTGCCGCAACCGTGGCGACACTGCTGTTTTACGACATGCACAGCGACGGCGAGAACGCGAAGTGGGCGATCTGCGTGTTCTACCTGTTCCCGTTGCTGTGCCTGCTGTTCGTGGCGAGCAGTTGGAGCGATCTGCGCAAGGCGCGGGCGCGCCATGCACGGCTGCGCCGGCAAGGCCGGGTTTTCGCGGTGGAGGAGGCGCGCAGCGAACAGGTTTCCTTCCAGCCGAGCTGGGCCATCGTGGCACGCTGGCGCGACGGACAGGGAAACGAACACGAAACCCGATGCGGGGAGTTCGCCTACGACCCCGCGCCGCTGGATGCCAACCGCTTGCGCGTGGTGGCCGATCCGTGCGATCCGGGGTGCAGCATGATCGATCCCGACAGCGCGCCGCCCTTGCGCAAGCCCAGCGGCAGCACGGGCAAGATCACCGCTGACATGCTCCGGCGTCGGATGGATCTGGCCGAAAGGAAGGCAGGCGCCGTGGTGGCCAGCCTGGCGCTGGGAATTTCCAGTGCGCTCGTGTTGGCGTTCGGGGTGCGGCCCTACCTGGACACTTCCCCCGAGCCATGGGCCGGAGCCATTGGCGTGGGCCTGGGCCTGGTGCCGATGCTGGCCATCGCGCTCATCTGGCGCGATTTCCTGCGGCATCGGGCGCGCTTTGCCAGGCTGCAAGAACACGGCGTGCCGCACCGCGTGGATTCGGTTTCCATTCTGGTATTCGGCAAATCCTCATCGAAGCATCAAGGTCGGCGCTACGTCAGCGTCGCCCACTGGCGCGATGGCCTGGGCCGAACACACCAGACCTGTTCGGACCCTTACCGCTTGCCGCCGGAACTGCCCGCCGTGGAAAC
>CAZHXV010000061.1:0-13596 GCA_964536455.1 uncultured Aquimonas sp. | reverse complement strand
GCCTCGACCTGGCGGATGCGCTCGGCCGAGACGCCGTACTCGTCGGCCAGCTCCTGCAGCGTGACCTTGCTGTCGGCATCGAGCCAGCGGCGCCTGATGATGTCGCGCGAGCGCGCATCCAGCCTGGCCATGCCCTCGCGCAGCAGCTCGAGCTGGTCGGCCTCGCTGTCGCGGCGCTCGTAGGCCTGCGCCGGATCCTCGTCGCGGGCGACGAGATAGGCGGCCGGCGACGGCGGCGCGTGGTCGTCGTCCTCGTCGCTCGGCGCATCGAAGCCGATGTCGCGGCCCGACAGGCGCGACTCCATCTCCAGCACTTCGCGCTCGGACACGTTGAGGTCCTTCGCCACAGCGCTGACTTCCGCCGCGTTCAACCAGCCCAGGCGGGTCTTGCTCTTGCGCAGGTTGAAGAACAGCTTGCGCTGCGCCTTGGTCGTGGCGACCTTGACGATGCGCCAGTTCTTGAGGATGAACTCGTGCATCTCGGCGCGGATCCAGTGCACCGCGAAGCTGACCAGGCGCACGCCCTGGGTCGGGTCGAAGCGCTTGACCGCCTTCATCAGGCCGATGTTGCCTTCCTGGATGAGATCGGCCATCTGCAGGCCGTAGCCGCTGTAGCCACGGGCCACATGCACCACGAAGCGCAGGTGCGAAAGCACCAGCGAACGGGCGGCGGAAAGATCCTGATCCTCGGTGTAGCGATGCGCCAGTTCCTGTTCTTCCTCGACGGTGAGGACGGGAATCTGGTTGATCGCGCCGATGTAGGCATCCAGCGAGCCCAGCGCGGAGGGGATGGGAAGATTGTGGGTGACCAAGGCTGCGTTCATTGCGTGTCTCCTTGATGCAGTGGGCCTTCGCCCAAGTTTAGCAGTCTGGGCATTGGAGTGCTAAGGCGCCGCCAAGTTCCCTCTACCAAGCCTTTGCATGTGGCTGTTTTTCCTGAAGAACCAAGAAAAATCGGCGGTGCCGTTCAGGTGTTGGACAGCATCCGTTCCACTTCCGCGCGGGGCGGCAGGCTGAAATCGACCGTGCCCAGGCCGTGCTGGGCCAGGTACTGGTTCGCCGCGGAAAAGTGGCCGCAGCCGAGGAAACCGCGATGCGCGGACAAGGGCGAGGGGTGCGGGGCTTTCAGCACGCGGTGGCGGCGGGAGTCGATGAACTGGCCCTTCTTTTGCGCGTAACTGCCCCAGAGCAGGAAGACCAGGTGTTCGCGTTCCTCCGCCAGCCGGCGGATCGCGGCGTCGGTGAACTCCTCCCAGCCGCGATTGGCATGCGCGCCGGCGTTGCCGCGCTCGACCGTGAGCACGGCATTGAGCAGCAGCACGCCGCGCCGCGCCCACGGCAACAGACAGCCGTGATCGGGGCGGGGCAACGCCAGGTCGCGCTCGATTTCCTTGAAGATGTTTTCCAGCGACGGCGGCACCGGCACACCGGGCAGCACCGAGAAACACAGGCCATGCGCCTGCCCGGCGCCGTGGTAGGGATCCTGGCCGAGGATCACCACGCGCACCTGGTCGAACGGGGTGGCGTCGAAGGCGGCGAAGATTTGCCGGCCCGGCGGGTAGATCGCCTTGCCACGGCGCTTTTCTTCGATGAGGAATTGCCGCAGCGCCTGCATCTTCGGCGCGGCGAAGGCGTCTGTGAGGCGGGATTTCCAGGAGTCGTGCAGGCGGATGCGGTCCTCGCCCGGCGGTGCCGCGCTCATGCCGGCGTGGCCGCGACTTTCTCGCGCAGCATCCGGCCCACGCGCAACTGGAACACCAGCTTGGTGATCAGCAGGCGTTCCTCGATGGGTTTTTGCACCAGATCGTTTGCGCCTTCCCGGAGCAGGGCGCTCTGGTTGGCGGGGTTGTCGTCGCCGGTCATCACCAGGATCGGCAACTGGCCTTTGACGTAGCCGTATTCGGCGCCGCGCACCTTTTCCAGCAGATCCTTGCCGGTCATGCCGCCTTTCAGGTACACGTCGGTGAGGATCAGATCCGGGCCGGGAATCCTGCCCTGGGCGCGGGCCGTGTCCAGATGCGCCAGCGCATCCTCCACGCTGATGACGTGGGTGACCTTGAGGCCGTTCTTTTCCAGCATCCGGCGCGTGGCCATCGCCACCACCTTGCTGTCCTCCACGTACAGCACTTCGCCGCCGGCTTCAGCTTCCGGCCGCACGTAGCCGCGGATGAAGGCCGACAGCGCCGAAAAGCCCAGGCCCTTGTCGAAATAGTCGGTCACGTGGTCGCCGAAACTGCGATCCACGAGCCGCTCCTGCGCATCGCCGGACACGACGATGATCGGGATGTACGCCTGCGGGGCGTGTTCGCGGATGTAGTGCGCCAGTTCCAGGCCGTCGATGTCCGGCAGACGCAGCGCGGTGGTGACCAGGTCGATGACGCCGTCCTGCAGGGCGGCGCGGGCTTCCTCGCCGGTTTCGCAGGAAATCACCGTAACGCCGGGGACATCCTTCACCAGCACTTGCTCGATCAGTTTGCGCGCCACCCTGGAGCCATCCACGACCATGACGCGCGGCGTTTCGCTGGTGATGTGCCGGGTGATGTTGGTCGTGCTCATGCTTCGATAGCCCTATTCCCGTTCCGGCAGGGTACGGCGCAAATGATGGCTGGTCGCCACGTAGGCCCCCAGCCAGCCCAGCGCGACCGCGGCGGCCAGCGCGCCCAGCGACCACGTCCACGGCAGCCCCTGCAAAATGAACTTGCTGCCGTAACTTTCCACCAGGGCCGCCACGGGCCGGGCCAGTGCCGAGCGCGCCACGGAGGCGATACCCAGCGCCAGCAGGCCGGCGAACAGCCCGTACCACGTACCAAGATACAGGAATGGACGCCGCACGAAACCATCCGTGGCCCCCAGCAACTGCATCGTGGATATTTCCTCGGCGCGGCTGAGAATATCCAGGCGCACGGTATTGCCCACCACCAGCAGCACGCCCAGGCCCAGCAGGGCCGCAATGGTGAGCGCCAGCCCGCGCCCGAATTCCAGCCAGGCCGAAAGCCGCGCGCGCCAGGCCGCATCGTGCTGCACGTAGTCCACGTCCTGCGCGGTGCGCTGAAAGTACCGCGCCAGTTCCAGCGGCGACTGGCCCGCGGCGGGCGTCGCCACCAGCACCGCCGGCAGCGGATTGTCGTCGAGCAGGGCCAGCGCGCCGGCGAAATCGGCCATCTGGCGGAATTCGGCCAGGCCCTCGTCCGGCGTACGCACCTCCACGGCGGATACGCGCGGATCGGATCGCACCTGGGCGGCGATTTTCTCGACCGCGTCCGCGCCAAGGCCGGGTTTCAGGAACAGGGAAATCTCGCGCGATTCGCGGAACGTGCCGGAAAGCTGTTCCACGTTCACCAGCAGCACCGAGAAGCACAAAGGCAAAGCAAGCGCGATGGCGATCACGCCCACCGTCATCGTGGTGGAAAAGGGCCGCTGCGCGATCCGTCCGAAACTCGACACGAAACTGAAGAGGTGCAGTTCCCGCCACGCCGAAAGCCGCGCCAGGAGGCCCGGGCCGCGCCGCCTGGCGAGGTTCTTCGCCGCTTCGGGCTTTCTCCTCGGCACCGCGTTCATGGCGTGGCCGCATCCGGGCGGAAATCGTCGATCAGTTTGCCGTGGTCGAGCACCAGCACGCGCTTTTTCATGCGCTTGACCTGGTGCAGATCGTGGCTGGCCACGATCACCGCCGTGCCCTGCGCCGGCAAGGCGGCGAACAGATCCATGATTTCCTCGGAAAGCGTGGGATCGAGATTGCCGGTCGGTTCGTCGGCAACCAGCAACGCCGGTTGCGCCACCACGGCGCGCGCGATGCCCACGCGCTGCTGTTCGCCGGAGGACAACTGGATCGGCAAGGCGCGTTCGCGCCCGCCCAGCCCCACCTTGTCCAGAACCGTCCGCACCCGCCGGGAAATCTCCGCGCGCGGCACGCCCTGGATGATGAGCGGCAGGGCCACGTTGTCGAACAGGCTGCGATCCATCAAGAGGCGATGATCCTGGAACACCACGCCCACGCGCCGCCGGTGCCTGGGCAGGCCCCAGCGCCCGATGCGGGAAAGATTCAGGCCATCGAACAGCACCACGCCACGGCTGGCGCGCTCGGAAAGATGGACGAGCCGCAGCAGGGTGCTCTTGCCCGCGCCCGAGTGCCCGGTGACGAACAGCATCTCCCCGGCATCGACTTCGAAGCTGACCTCCGACAGCGCCTCGTGCCCGCCGGCATAGCGCTTGCTGACGCGATCGAACTTGAGCAGGGCCATGTGCGAGCGAAACGTGGGATGGGGCACCGAAATTAGCATGGCCCGCAGCGCCTGGGTCGGCGCGGACGGCCCCTACCGCTTGATCAAGGTGCCCGCCGATGCCATGCGCGTGTGCAGGTTGAACGTGGCCCCGCGCACCAGGATGTGCACCTTCAGCCCGATCAGGCACACCGGTTCGTTTTCCTGCACCTGCGCCATCGAGGAGAATTCCGCGCCGTCGGCATCGACCACGGTGACCGCGCCCGTGCCCTCCACTTCCAGCGTGTTGTCCGGGCCGATGAAGGCGGCCGTGTCCTCGTCCAGGCCGATGCCGACCGAGAACGGGTTGTAGGCCAGCGCCGTGACCAGCCTTCCGAGGCGGTCGCGCTGGCGGAAATGCTGGTCGATGATGAAACGGTTGGTCAGGCCCAGGCCGGGCGCGAGCCGCACGCTGTCCGCGCGCGGCGAGCCGCCTTCGCTGCCGAAGGCGATCATGTGTTCGGACAGGATGCTGGCACCGGCGCTGGTGCCGCCGACGGCGACGCCGGCCGCATTCGCCTGCCGGATCAGCTTGGCGGCGCGGGTGCCGCCCAGGATGGTGGAAAGCCGCAACTGATCCCCGCCGGTGAAGAACACGCCCGTGGCGCGGGTGAGCCGCTCCAGCCAATCTTCGCGGTTGCCGTCGGCGCGCGTGGCGAAGTTCAGCGCGGTGACGCGGGCCGCGCCCAGTTCGCCGAAGAGGCGCTCGTAGCGGCTGCCGGTGTCTTCCATGCGGCTGGCGGTGGGGATCACCACGATGTCGGCATCCTCGCCGCCGCACAGGCGCACGAAGCGCTTCAGGATGCGCGGATCATGTTCCTTCTCCTCGGCCCCGCCGATGGGAACGATGAAACCGCGTTCGCCGTCGTCGGCGACCTTGCTGGGACACATCTTCGGGCTTTCCTCTGGCGCTTCTTGCCGGATGCAGCCGCGCATTCTTGCCGCGAACGCCGGTCTTGCCAAGCGCGCCGGCCGCCGGCGCCGCGCCGGCTTGGGCGATAATGGCCGGCCTTTCGCCCCACGGAACCGGCCCGCATGAACCAGACCGCTTCGACTTCGCACGCCCGGATCGCCCTGGGATCGGGCGGCGTGCGCTTCCCCGGCTGGACGCATGTGGATTTCGATCCGGCCTGGGAACCGGAGTTCGTCGCCGACCTGCGCCAGCCCTTGCCGTTCCCGGACGGCGACGCGCAATTCCTGCAATCGGAGGATTTCATCGGCCAGTTGACGCTGGAAGAAGCCGACGCCTTCTTCCGCGAATGCCACCGCGTGCTGCGGCCCGGCGGCGTGCTGCGGCTGCTCACGCCCGATCTTCGCCAGTTGCTTTCGATGTACCTGGCCGGCGATCTGCGCCTGCGCGAGCTGTGGGAGGCCGAAGTCGGGATTCCGCTGCGCACCCGTACCCTGGGCGAGGTGGTGAACCAGGCGATGACCTTCGCCAACCACCGCTTCTTCTACGACGAGGAAACCCTGCGTGCGGCGATGGAACCCATCGGCTTCCGGCTGCACCGCGTGGGCTATCGCGAAAGCGCCTGGCCGGAGTTGCGCGGGCTGGATCTGCGCCGGCCCGACAATGCCATCAGCATGTATTTCGATTGCGAGAAGCTCTGACATGCGCGAGGCCTGGAAGCTGCATGGCTGGCTGCGGCGCGGGCGCGAGTTCGTCGAGCTGTTCGCCTTGCCGCTGGCCTGCACGCTGCTGCCGTGGAAGGCGACGCTGCGGCTGATGCGCTTCCTGTCGCGCTTTCCGTGGTGGTTCCGCGCCGAGATCGCACTGTCCACGCGCCATGCGCACCGCGCCGGCTTCGCGCCGGATCAGGCCGCATTCGCGCGGCGGATGCGCTGGCGCATGCTGATCGACCACATGGATTGCTATCTGGTGCCGCTGCGCGGGCGCGGCTACCTGCGCCGCTTCCTGCGGCACGAGGGCGATGCCTTTCCCGAAAAGGGCCCGGTGGTGTTCATCGGCAGCCACCACGGCTGCGGCTACTGGTTCCTGCCGTACGTGCGCGACGCCGGCTTTCCGCCGAGCATCGTCGCCCCGCAGCTCGGGCCGCTGCTGAGCCGCTCCTCGTTGCAGGAAAACCTCTACGTGCGGCTGCGCCACAAGCTGCTGGCGATCGCCGCCGGCACGCCGATGGTGTATCGCGGCCAGGGCCAGGCCGGCACCGCGCTGGGCGAACTGCTCGACGCCGGGCGCACCGGCTTCGGCCTCTGCGACATGCCGACCAACCGCGGCGACGCGGTGGAAGTGACCCTGTGCGGCCGCCGCACGAAGCTGGCGCAGAACATGTTCGAGCTGGCCCGGGCGCATCGGGCCGCCATCGTGATCTTCAGTTCCGATACCGATCTTTTCAGCGGCGAACGGCGCATCCGGTTCCAGCACCTGCCGCGGGACATGAGCGCGGAAGACTGCACCCGCGCCTTCGCCGCGATGCTGGACGCTTCCATCGCACGCGATCCGGCAGGCTGGCGCTTCTGGTCGATCGCGCCCTCCTTTTTCCCGGAACTGGCGCACGAGACGGCGTGATGGCGAAACTGATCCTCACCTACCACGCCTCGCGGCTGGAATCGCTGGATCGGCGCGGCGCGGATGTGTATGCGCTCGCCGCCGACCTGGCCTGGCTGGCCGAACACCGCGTGCCGGTGATGGGGCTGGATGCGCTGCTCGACCCGGCGGTGGAACATGGCGTGGCCATCACCTTCGACGACGGCATCCGGCTCGATGGCGAGGGCTATGCGCATCCGCGCTTCGGCGAACTGCCCTCGATGCTGGACGTGCTGCGGCTGTTCAAGCCGAGCCTGCCGGAACTGGTGGCGACCAGCTTCGTGATTGCCTCGCCGGCGGCGCGCGATGCGCTGGCGGAAGGGCTTGCCGCCGACTACGGCGAAGACCTGATGCACTCGCGCTGGTGGCGGCCGGCGCAGCGCAGCGGCCTGATCGAACTGGGCAACCACTCCTTCGACCACAACCATCCGCTGGTACCGCGCACGGCGCAACGCGACAACGCGCGCGGCGGATTCCTCGACATCGCCACCGAGGCCGAAGCCGAAGCCGAAATCGCCCAAGCCAGCGACCTGATCGAAGCTGCATGTGGCTTCCGCCCGCGCCACTTCGCCTATCCCTACGGCGACGTCAGCCCCTTCCTGCGCGACGACTGGCTGCCGCGCCGCGGCCCTGCGATCGGCTTGACCGCCGCCTTCACCACCGAACCGCGCGCGCTTGCGAAGGACGACCACCGCTGGGCGCTGCCGCGTTTCGTCAGCGGACGGGACTGGAACGATTCGGAAGGGTTGGCGGCGTTGGTTAAAGAAAGCAAGTAAGCCGCTCGCTGCGCGAGCTGTGAGTCGCGCCTGCGGCGCTGCTAGGAACGAGCAAAAAGCGAGGGATCGCTTTTATTGAACCTCCTCACTTCTCACAGGCGGCGCACCGCCGACTGATCGCCTATCTGTAATTGGCGATCGAAAGTTCGAGCTGGATGCGCAGTTGCTCGCGCAGGCTGGCCGGTTCGATCACGGTGGCATCGTGGCCGTAGCGCAGTACGTCCATCAGCAGTTCGCGCGGGTTGCTGTAGGGCAGGCGCAGTTCGTAGCTGCCGTCGGGCAGGAGGTGGCCTTGTTGCTGGCTGTGCCAGCGTTCCTCGGCGGCCCAGCGCGCGGCTTCGGGGGAAAAGCGGATGGTGGCCCAGGCCTTGGGTGGGCCGGAAAAGATGCCGTAGCTGGAGGACAGGTGCTGGTCGAGGTCGGCTTCGGCGACGTCGATGGCCGACTCGTCCTGCGGTTTGGCGGCGTCGAGGCGGTCGAGCGAGAAGCTGCGCAGGGCTTCGCGGTCGTGATCGAAGGCGTCCAGATACCAGTTGTTGCGGTAGTGCGTGAGGCGCTGCGGGGAAACCTTGCGGCGCGTGTCGGCGTCGGTGGAGCGGGCGCGGTAGTCGAAGTGCAGCCTGCGCCGTTCCAGCACGCTGCTGGCCACGAGACGGAACGCGGCTTCGTTGAGGCTGCGCGTGCCGCTGGCGATGACGCGGATGCGTTCGACCGGAAAGCGCTTGCCGCCGGCCTGCTCGGCCAGCAGCGCATCGATGCGGGCGCGGATCGGTTCCAGCGCCTCGTCCAGCACGCCCGGCCCGGTGCGCGCCAGCAGTTGATGCGCGGCCAAGAGCGCGTGCAGCTCTTCGGAGGTGAGCCACAGGCCGGGCAGTTCGAACTGTTCGCCCTCGTCCCTGGCGTAGCGGAATCCGGCGGGGTCTTCGGTGCTTTCAACCGGTGCGCCCAAGGCGTCGCGCAGGAAGGCGACATCGCGATAGACCGTGGCGCGCGAGCAGCGCAGTTCGTCCATCAGCTTCTGCAAGGGAATCGGATAGCGCGCCGTGCGCAGCAGCCGGTGCAGCGTGTTGATGCGTTCGTAGCGATGATCCATGTCAGCCTTCCTCGCGCGGCGTCCGTCGTGCGCGACTGGCCAGCCCGCGCGCGGCGAGGATGCCCAGTTCGTACAGCAGGCACATCGGGATCGCCAGCATCAATTGCGAGATCACGTCCGGCGGGGTGATGACCGCCGCCACGATGAAGGCCCCGACGATCACATAGGCGCGCGCCGATTTCAGTTGCGCTACATCCACCCACCCCAGCAGCACCAGGATCACCACCGCCACCGGCACCTCGAAGCTGAAACCGAAGGCCAGGAACAGCACCAGCACGAAATCCAGATAACGGCTGATGTCGGTCATCACCGCCACGCCCTCGGGCGCGATGCCGGTGAGGAAACCGAACACCACCGGCAGCACCAGGAAATAGGCGAAGGCGCAGCCGGCGTAGAACAACAGCATCGCCGAAAGCAGCAAGGGCCGCGCCAGTGTCTGCTCGTGCCGGTACAGGCCGGGCGCGACGAAGGCCCAGAGTTGGTACAGCACCAGCGGCATGGCGATCAGCACGGCGACGAAGAAGGCCAGCTTGATCGGGGTGAAGAACGGGCTGGCGACGTCGATGGCGACCATCTGCGCGCCTTCGGGCAGTTTCGACAGCAGCGGTTCGGCCAGCACCGCGTAGATGCGCCGCGCGAACGGCATCAGCGCCAGGAACACCGCCAACACGCCGAGCACGGCGCGCAGCAGGCGCGCGCGCAGTTCGACCAGATGGCCGAGCAGGCTCTGTTCCTGTCCGTCTTCGGCGGCGCTCATGCTTGATCCGGCTTGGTGGACGCCGGTTCGGAAGGCTCCGGAGCCGGTTCGGGCGCACTCCCGGGCGGCTGCGTGGCGGCATCCAGTTCGCGGGTGAGGCTGCGGATTTCCTGCCGGGCTTCCTGCACCGAACGCTTCATTTCCTCTGCCGCCAGTTCGCGTTCCAGCTCGGCCCGCACCGAATACCAGCTCTGGCGCGCCTTGCGCAGCCAGAAGCCGACGGTACGCGCGGCGCGCGGCAGTTTTTCCGGGCCGAGTACGAGCAGCGCGACCAGCGCGATCACAGCCAGTTCGACGAAGCTGACCTCGAACATGGCAACGATCCGGAACGCTTATTCGCCGCGCTGGGCGGATTTGTCCTTGGCGGCGACCGATTCGGATTTGGCTTCCGAATCGATGCGGGAAGGCTCCTCATCGTCGTTCAGGCCCTTGCGGAAGCCCTTGATCGCCTTGCCCAGGTCGGTGCCGACGTTGCCCAGCTTCTTGGTGCCGAACAGCAGTACGACGACGACGAGGACGATCAGCCAGTGCCAGATGCTGAAACTGCCCATGATGGCGACCCTTGTGCGAATCCGTGGATGGTGGGGAAGGATAGCAGGCCGGGCCGGATGACCCGGCGATTTCGCCGCGATGGCGCGCCGGTCACTGCGCCAGCGCGCTGAATTCTTCCAGCCGGTCGCGGAAATCCACCACCGAGGCGGGGGTGCGCTTCACCCGGCCCTCGAAGGCGGCGCGCGGCGTGGTGTTCACGCCGTAGGCGGCCTGGTTGGCATCGTGGTCGATGGACAGCACCGCCCCGTCCAGCGCGATCCCGGCGAACAGGCCGCGGGCGCGCGAGTAGGAATAGATTTCCGCCTTCAACTGGCCATCGGTGGACGCCTGTGCGGTGCGCCCGACCGGGCCGGCGGCCACCGCCGCATCCGCGCCGAGCGTGAACTTGCCGTTGACGATGGATTCCACGCCACGCTCGCTGCGGAACACCAGCACCACATCGGTGGCCTGTAGCCCGGCCTGGAAACCGATGCTGCCGCCGGTGAGCTTGATGTAGCTGGGCGTGCTCCAGGTGCCTTCGGGCGTGCGCACCGCGATCAGGCCCTTGCCGTGGCGTCCGCCGACGACGAGGCTGGCCTTCACCACGTCCGGGATCACGGCCACGGCGTAGGCATCGTGCAGCAGGCTGCGCGGAATGGCCTTCTCCGGCATCTTCATCACCTCGTCCAGCACGCGCACGGCCTGCGCGGCGCGGTTGGCCTCGTCCGAGGCAGAGGTGGCAACGGAAGGGCTGCTGGCGCACGCTGCCAGCAGCAGCGACAGGATCGGCGGCAACAAACGCGACATCATCGCGGTACTCCTCTTGCTGGTGGTGGCCGGTGGCGGCCCGGAGCGGCGAGTATGTGAGGGCCGGAATGAATCCCGGCGGAAAGACCGCGGGCCGGTCAGGCCCGGCGCAGGCGGCGGCGGCCGCCCCACAGCGCCATGCCCGCCAGGCCGAGCAACCACGGCAACGCCGGGCCGGGAACGTAGGCGATTTGCGTCAGCGGCGTACCGTTGGGATCAGGCTCGCCCGCGACGCAACCGGACGGCGGCGCGATCGCCATGGCGCGCACGCTGACGTTCTGCTCCACACCGGAAATGCTCGCCACGATGGTGGCGCGGCCGGTAGCCAGGTCGATCCGGGCCAGGCGGCTGGCGAGATTGACGTTGGGCGGTTGCGAATCCAGCGATGCCCACAGCACGCCGTTCGCATCGAAAGCCGCCCCGGCACCGCTGAAGGCTTCGTTGAGGCCGAGGCCGCCGACGCGGTGCGTGGTACGCGCCTGCGGGTCGATCTCGTACAGCGCCTGCTGGTCGTGGCTGCCGACGCCCCATTCGACGCCGATGCCCCAGAGTTTGTTGCCGCGCGCGGCCAGATCGCTGATCGGCGCGTTCATGTCGAAAATTTCCGTCACGCTGCCGGTGGCGCGATCCACTTCCCACAGCGTCCCGGTGGTTTTGGAGGACATCCACAAGCGACCGTCGCAGGTGAAGGTCAAGCCGTAGTCGAGCTGCCCGTTGACACCGCGCCCGGACAGGCCTCCAAGCGTGCCCACCAGCTGCCCCAGGCCGGCCTGCGGATCGACCCGGATGAGGAAATCCGTCAGTTGCGAGCCCGACCCCGCCGTGCCATCGACCACTCCATAGAGTGCGCCGTCCGGCGCGATGGCCAAGCCTTCGACATCGTTGTAACCCAGGCCGGAACCGATGCGCGTGGCTTGCCCGTTGGCCAGATCCAGCCGATACAGGGTATCCCACGCGGTCACGTAAGCCATCGGCCCGGCCATGACGGCCGGGGAAAGCATCAGTGTCGCGGCTGCCATCAGGCTTCGCCAGCACAGGGGACGCATCGTGGTCGTCCTTCGTTCTAGGTTCTAGTAGGATCGGCGGGTTCGTCACTGCGCCCTTGTTGGTTGGAATCCGGGCGCTGGGCGCGAGCATACCATTTATTCCCCGCCACGCATCAAGGCTTTAGCGCCGGTTTCCGGCGTGCCGCCGCCAGCCAGCCGTGCCCGATACCCTATCTTCCCCCCACTCCCGCGCCAGCCGCCCGCCCGCCGAGAACACGGAGCGGGCCGTGTTGTTGGTCAACCTGGGAACGCCATCTGCGCCGAATGCGCCGGCATTGCGTCGTTATCTTGCGGAATTCCTGTCCGATCCGCGCGTGGTGGAGATACCGCGCGCGCTTTGGCTGCCAGTGCTCTACGGCGTCATCCTGCCGTTGCGCGCCCCGCGCGTGGCCAGGCTTTACGGGCACATCTGGATGGAAGGCGGCTCGCCGCTGCGGGTGTACAGCCAGCGCCTGGCCGATGCACTGGCCGCCGCCGGCCCGGACGCCCCCGCCGTGCGGCTGGCGATGCGCTATGGCGAACCCTCCATTTCCGCCGTACTGCGCGAGTTGCGCGATGCCGGCCTGCGCCACCTGACCGTATTGCCGCTGTACCCGCAATACTCGGCCACGACCACCGCCTCGGTGTTCGACGCCCTCATGCGCGAACTTTCCGGCTGGCGCAAGCTGCCTGAACTGCACTTCATTCCAGATTACTTCGCCGAACCCGCATGGATTTCCGCCGTATCGGAGAGCATCGGCGCGCATCGCGCGAAATACGCGGGCGCGGCGCACCTGTTGTTTTCCTTCCACGGCATTCCGCAGCGCTATGTGGACGCAGGCGACCCCTATGCCGACCAGTGCCAGGCCTCGGCGAAAGCCATCGCTGCCGCGCTGCGGCTGCGGGACGACGAATGGTCGCTCAGTTACCAGTCCCGCGTCGGGCGCGAACCGTGGTTGCAGCCTTACACCTGCGAGACGGTGCGCGAACTGGCCCGGCGCGGTATCGCCACGCTGGATGTGGTGTGCCCCGGCTTCGCCGTGGACTGCCTGGAAACGCTGGAGGAAATCGCGATCCAAAACGCCGCTTTCTTCACCCAGGCCGGCGGCCGGGAGCTGCGCTACATCCCGGCGCTGAACGATTCCACCGCCCACGTGGCGGCGCTGGCTGCGGTGCTGGAACGGCGTACCCGAGCCTAATTTCGTCGATCAGGCGATCAACTTCCGCAATTCCTCCTTGATTCCCGCGCCCTCCGCGCGGAACCACTGCCGCCAGCGCCGCCATTCGGGGCAGCGGCCTTGCACCTCGCGCCAGAACGCCGGCGAGTGGTTGGCCTGGATCAGGTGGCAAAGCTCGTGCACCAGCACGTATTCGAACGCGGCCGGCGGCGCGAGTACCAGCGCCAGGTCCAGCGACATCGAACCGGAACCGCTGAGCGAACCCCACAACGAAGCCAGTGGGCGAATCTTCCATTCGCGCGGCGGGCGCGGCAGGCCGGCGAGATAGCGCGGCAGCCAGCGCCCGACATCGGCTCGCGCCTGGGTCAGATAGAACTCGCGCAGGGCGCGGCCCAGCGCGCCGGGGCGCAGCACGGGTGGAATCTCGATGACCAGCCGATCCGCTTCCTGCGTCACGCGCAGCCAGCGCGCTTCGCGCCAGTCCACGCCGAGCCTGTCTCCACGCAGCGGCGCGTGGCCGGGTTCGCCCGGTGCCAGCGGCGCGGTGGCGGTGGGCGCTTTCGGATCGTCGGCCAGTTGATCGGCGAGCCAGTGCAGGTGCTGGTCGAGGAAATGCTGCGCT
>CAZHXV010000060.1:0-13649 GCA_964536455.1 uncultured Aquimonas sp. | reverse complement strand
TGATCGAGACGCCGGTCAACGTCACGTCGCCGTTGTTGGTCGCCACCAGGCTGTACGCGATGGTGTCGCCCAGCGCGTACGGGCCGGTCGAGGTCACGGACTTGACGATGACCAGCGACGGATTCTGCGTTACCGGAACGTCCACCTCGCTCGGCGGCGGGTTCAGCGGCGGGCCGCTCGGTGGCTGGCCGGTGGTCGTGGCGCTGTTGTGCACCTGGCCTGCCTCCACGTCCGCCGCCGTCACCAGGTGCGTGGCCGCGCAGGTCAGCACATCGCCCGGTGCCAGCGTCGTCGGCTGTACCGGGGTGCAAACACCCAACACTGCGTTCGCATCGCTGATCGATACGTTCGTCAGCGGCACATTGCCGGTGTTGGTCGCCACCAGGCTGTAGGCGACGGTCTCGCCCTGTGCGTACGGGCCGGAACCCGAGGTCGCCGTCTTCACGATCGTCATCGCCGGCACGGCGCTCACCGCAACGGTGGCCGTGGCGGTTTCGCAGGTGGGCGGAACCGTCGCAGGCACCGTGCAGATGGTGTACGGATAGGTATACGTGCCGGACGGCGTCAGCGGCGGCACGTTGATGGTTCCATCCGGATTCATCGTCAGCGGGCCAGACGGCGTGCCCGGAATCAGCGTGATGTTCGTGCCGGGGGTCACCGGGCCGTTGCCGGAGGTGTCGTTGTCGAGCACCGAAGGCGTGGTGCCGCCGGTTCCGCCATCGATCGGCGTACCGCTGTAATCGTCGTCCAGCGCATCGAGGATCGGCGCGCCCACCGTCGTGGTGTTGTTGCCGGTGTTCGTGTCGTTGTCCGCACCCGTGGTGCCGGTGAAGACCACATCGGTCGGCACGGTATCGCTGCCGCCCGGCGTGCCCGGTGCGGTGTAGTCGAAGGTGCAGACGATGGCACCGGGGAAAGGTACCGTCGCCGGGGTGGGCGGCGTGCAGACCACGTTGCCGATGGTGCCCTCATCCACGGTCGGCACGCAGGTAGCCGCCGTGGCGAAGGATGGGCCTGCGTTTGTGCAGGTCAGCGTGGCGCCGGTCACCACTTCGCCCGGTTCCAATACGCCCGGAATGCCACTGAAGCTGGGCTCCATGTCGGCGGTTGCGACCGGGATGGTGAAGATGGCATCGCGCGGCGGATTCACGAGCGGCGGCGGTGCGGTGCTGCAATCCTCGGCAAGGCTGTCGCACGCCCTGTCCACCGACTCGTCGCCGTCGTCGTCGATGGCCCGGAAGGTGAAGGAGGTTCCGGTCAACAGGGTGGTCTCGAACCACAGATTCTGCGCCTGCGCCAGGGTGATCGGCTCGCCCGCGGTCAAAAGCACCCGGGTGCTGCCGACCATCTTGTACAGCCTGCACGAATTGGCAGGGAGGGGCGCAGGGGGGGCAGGCACCGCGACGTGGCAGGCCGGCAGGGTCTGGACGCGGTAGGCCACCACGCTGCCATCGCCATCCCAGCCTTGCAGTGCGGCCGGCAGGCCGCCGACCTGCAACTGCGCGGGCGGAGCGTTGATCGTCACCTCATCCGCATGCACGTCGATGCCGATGGGGGGTTCATTTTCCGGCTCGTCCGCGTCGGTGATCAGCAGCCTGAAGTCTTCCATTTCGCCGTCGCCGGCAAACCTCAGGGAGCGTTCGTCGAGGAGCGTGGTGCCGGCGATATCCGCCAGGTTGGTGGCCGTGGTTACTCGCAGGCGCACATAGCGCCAGCCCGGCGTGATAGTGACGGGCACGTTCCAGTTCAGCGTCACCGTCTGGGCGGTACCTGCCGTTGGGTTCTGGGGAATGGCCAATCCATTGGCACCGCCGTTGGTGAAGTATTCGCCCGGCCCGAACTGGCCGTCGTTGTTCCAGTCCACCCAGGCGTAGAGGCGTGCGGGAACTGGGTCGCCATCGGCATCGAGCGCCTCGTTGAATACCCGGATGTCCAGGGAATAGGCGACGGAGGTATCGGGCAACGTCAGGTCGGCCGGGTTCACCGGCGCATCTTCCTCGCAGCCGCCGGGCGCCCAATCGCCACAGTCGCCCAAGGGCGCGGTGTTGTCGGTGGAAATGACCACGCTATGCGGCGTGTCATCGTTCACGCGGGGCCAGTTTTCGCCCAGGTACAGGCGGTTCTGCGGATCCACGCCCACCTGCGGCGGGTTCGGGTATTCCTGCTCGATGTAGAAATGCGAGGCGAGGTTTCCGCCACCGCCGGCCTCGTACACGGCGGGCGCGTCGCCGTAGTCGTAGCCGGTGGAGCCGCAGATGTTGATAACCGGCGTCTCTTCGCAGTTGAAGGGACCATAGTTCGTGGTGTTGTCATACGCGCCATGCCCCATGCTGCCGTTGGTGCGGTGGCCGACATAGCAGAACTTGGCGCTGCGCTCGCGCATGTACACCGTGGTATGGCCGCCCACTTCCACGAGCTTGGCGAAATGCGTGCTCGGCAGGAAGGCTTCCGGAATGCCCGGGTGGCAAATGTTGTTGGAGGCATCGGAGCAGCCATCCGCAACCCGGCCAGCCGCTGTCTGTATGCGGCCGATCATCCTGCCGTTGTTCGAACCCCAGACGTAGAGCACGCCTCCCTGGGTGATCAGGGCGGCTGCCGCGCCGCCGGTGCCGCCTGAATCGTGCTCCTGTGCGCTGATGTACTTGACATCGGTGAAGGGGCCATTGGGCGTATTGGCGGGATTGGCGCCGGCTGTGCTCGGTTTCAGCACAGGAACCCAGCTCGTTTGCGTAGTCGTGGTGAAGTCGCCCAGCTGGCGCTGGGCGTTGTAACCCAGTGCGAACAGGTGGCCGCTGTCGAAAAGCACAAAGTAGGAGTTGCCGGCATTGTTGTTTTGCCCGGTCACGCCGATCATCTTCGGCACTGCACCAGGCGCGGGAGCGGCAGGCAGGGTCATCCTTACGGCGTGTGAGCGGGAAGCTACGCCGTTGCCGTCGCCGAGAAAGCCGGAAGGCCCCCAGGTCCAGGCTTCGATCACCCCGCCATTGTTCGTCAGCGCCATCATGGCGCCACGCACATTAGACGTGCCCACCTGCCCCCTGAGGGCGAACACGCCCTCCAGATCCACAAGCGGATTGGTGACCGCATCGAAGGGCAGGCTCGGGTCGGTCGGGCGCCGGATCCGATGCCATGCATTGTTCACTGCGGCACTGTTGTCCCCCAGCAGCGCGGGGGAGGCAGAGGCCGAGTTGCCCAGCGCCCAGGCTTCGCCATCCTTGGTGACGATGGACAACAGCCTGTTCGTGGCGAAAAGTTGATCCACGTCTTCAGGCTCCACCCCCGGCGGCAGGCCGTCGGCCTCCCCGTTGACCGCGAACTTCTGGAAGCCATTGCCGGCCTTGATGGCGGTATTGACAACCGTTCCCGGGGTTCCCCAGGCGTACAGGCCATCGGTGGCGAGCAGGACGGTCTGGTGGCTGGTCGTATCGCTGCCGCTGGTCACCAGCAGCGGCGAGGCCGTACCCAGCACCGGGTAATTGGTGGCGTTGATGTCTTGCGGCGATACCACATCCTGGTTCGCACCCATGCCGCTCGTGCCAAGGCGCCCCATTTGCTGCCCCCAGCCGGCCCACGAACCATCCGTGCGCTGCGCCACGGATTGGTGGAAGGAGCTGACGATGGTGTCGTACAGCGTCTCCGGATCGCAGGTCTGCGCCTGGCTGGGCGAGGCGAATGCCAGCGACACTGCCGCCAATGCCATCAGGGGAGTGGCCGTTCGGACGAACATCTGGGCGAGACGACGCGCGCCATCCTGCGCGAGCCGTGCAATGCCGGACTGAGAGAGGTTGTTCATGGGAGTCTCATCGTTGGAAAGATGACGGGGCATCGGAACCGAGAACCGAAACCGTGAAGCACCTCGCATTCTATATTTCCAAGCCTCATGATTACCACAAACAAATTGTTTCAATTTGTTGATTTTTCTTGTTTTTTTTATACATATCTCACCAAGATTCACCTATTCCCACGTACGCTCACGCGACATCTCCCGCGCACACATTTTTTTGCGGCTTCTCACGCCGCGCACAACGAAAACGGGCGGCACCAGGCCGCCCGTCGTTCCGGTTCCGCGGGAAGCTGGGAATCAGCGTTCGCGCAGGCGCGCTTCCAGTGCGCGGATGATGTCCGTGCGCGCGGCGGTCGCCGGCCGTGCCGATGCCCCGGCCTTGGCCGTGGGCGCACCGTGGGCAAGCAGCACGCTGCCCAGGCCCTCCTG
This sequence comes from uncultured Aquimonas sp., assembly GCA_964536455.1. Lineage (GTDB taxonomy): Bacteria > Pseudomonadota > Gammaproteobacteria > Xanthomonadales > Xanthomonadaceae > Denitratimonas. The sequence continues at coordinate 9,436 of CAZHXV010000060.1, read as the reverse complement.
CCGCTTCGTCGAAGCCGCCTTGCTGGGGCCTTCGCCGGTTTCCACGAAGGTGCGGCTGGCGCTGCGCCAGGCGCGGGCTGGATAGCCTTCGTAGCTGCCCGGATTTCCGCCGTTGGGATACAGCGTGAACCAGCCGCTGCCGCTTTCGGTGCCGATCTGCAGCTCATACAACGCGAACCACAGAACGCCGTTGTAGATGCCGTCCTCCACCACGATCACCTGCCAGCCGGTGGGCGATTCGAAGAAGCCTTCGGCGGCGTGGTTGTCCAGCGCGTACTGGCTGCATCCGCCGATCTGCGCATCGTCGGGGCGACAGCCTTCGTAGAACCACCGGTTTTTTGAGCTGTTCCAGTAATAGTCGTCCAGCACCAGCACATCGGCGGTGAAGGGATAGCCGGCATCCGATTCGGCCAGATCGACGGTGATGTTCCATTCGCCCAGCATCTTGGCGGCGTCGCTCGGGAACGTCACCGGATCGTCACCCCGCAGGTATCCGTATATGAACCGGCGGATCGCGATGCTGCGGCCATTGGGCCAGGTCAGCGTGGCGCGGGTATTGTCGTTGGGGTCGAACACAATCCGAACCATGCCCACGTCGTCGTAGTAATCCGGCTCCGGGCCGGGCGGGCAGCCTATGCACTGAATGCGGTCGTAGCGGTACAGCTCCGCCTCGAAATACGCATTGCCATCGAGCAGGCCGGCGGCGGTGTAGAAGATCGGGTAGCCCTGCGCATCGCCGGCGTAGATCGTCAGGCCCAGGACGTTGTCCTGGATTTCGATGTTCATGCCCGAACCCGGCTCGCCGGGGCTGTACCAGAGCCCGGTTTCCGGTGTGTAGGCGTTCGCGGCGGATGCGAACGAGAAAGCGGTGACAAGCCACAGGATGGCGGCACGCATGGCGGTGGGCTCCGAAGTTGAGGGTGCCCCGGCACGCTAGCAAATGCGGCTTAATGCCGGTTGAAACCCAGCTGAAGCTCAGCGCACGGCCAGCGCCGCGGCGATGCCCACGAACAGCGCCGCGCCCACCCAGTTATTGTGCAGGAAGGCGGCAAAGCACGGGCCACGCTCGCGTTTCCTGGCGATGAGGAACTGCCAGCCGACAAGCACTGCGGCCAGCGTGAGCGATGCCCAGTACGGCCAGCCCAGTTCCGCACGCGCGCCAACGAAGGCCATCGCCGCAAGGAAGCCGGAAAACAGGATGCCCTGCATCGCCAGATCCGCATCGCCGAACAGGATGGCGGTGGATTTCGCGCCCATGCGGATGTCGTCCTCCCGATCCACCATCGCGTACCAGGTGTCGTAGCCGGTGGCCCACAGCACGTTGGCGCACAGCAGCAGCCAGGCCAGTGGCGGCACCGCGCCCTGTACCGCGGCGAAGGCCATTGGAATGCCCCAGCCGAAGGCCAGCCCCAGGTATACCTGCGGGAACCAGGTGTAGCGCTTCAGGTACGGGTAGCTGGCGGCGAGGAAGGCACCGGCGACGCTCAGCAGGATCGTCAGCCGGTTGGTCAACAACACCAGCCCGAACGCAACCAGCATCAGCACGGCAAACACCGCTAGCGCCTGCGCGCCGGACACCTCGCCGGTGGCCAACGGCCGCGCCTTGGTGCGTTCCACCGAAGGATCGAGCCAGCGGTCGGCGTAATCGTTGATCACGCAGCCGGCCGAGCGCGTCAGCCAGACGCCGGCGGTGAAGATCAGGAGCAGCTTCCACGATGGCCAACCGCCGGCGGCCAGCCACAGCGCCCACCAGGTCGGCCACAGCAGCAGCAGCGTGCCGATGGGTCGGTCCCCGCGTACCAGCCGCCAGAAGGCATTGAAGCGCGCCTGCGGCGAGGGTTGTTGCGGTTGCGCGGAAAATCGGGAAGACGGGCGCTGGCCCATGACGGCTGAACATCGGTGCGGACAAGGCTGGCATTCTCGCCTGTCCGCCGCCACCTGCGAAGTCACATGGCGGGCGCGATGGCGTCTTGAACCTTCGCAGGCCGCTCGGCCTTCACTTGCAGGAGAACACACGATGAGCAACGGTCAAGGCAGCACGGGCAATGTCATTGCCGCCATTTGCAGCCTTTTCATTCCTGGCCTGGGCCAATTGGTGCAGGGCCGCCTGCTTTCGGCGGTCTTCTGGTTCCTCGCCGCCTGTCTCGCCTTCGGCATTACCTGGCTCTTGACGGTGAGTCTGCTGCCGTTCGGATGGTTTTTGGTGAGTGTGTTTTCGTGCCTGAATGCGGCGGTGTACAGGCGTTAGGCAAAAGGCTTTCGGTCGCTTCGCGCCCCTGCGGGCCTTTCCGCCGCCAGCTCGCCGCACCCCAATGGGATTCAGAAGCAGAAAAGCAAAGCGCTGAGCGCAGGCTACCCGCGCAAAAAGAACCACCACCCCACCACCACCGCCGCCAACACGAAACGATAGATGGCGAACGGGGCGACGCCGACGCGGCGGATGGTTTCCAGGAAGAAGCGGATCACCAGCCAGCCGGCCACGGCGGAAATCGCCGCGCCGAGCAGGAAATCGCCCCAGGCCAGCGCGGTGTCCGTGCCGTGGCGCATTTCCCAGGCGGCGTGCGCGGTGGCCAGCACCATCACCGGAATCGAGAGCAGGAACGAATAGCGCGCGGCGCTGGTGCGGGGCAGGCCGAGCAGCAGGCCGGCGGTCATGGTGGCGCCCGAGCGCGAGGTGCCGGGCATCAGCGCCAGCGCCTGCGCACAGCCGATCAAAAGCGCCTTGCCGAAGGTGATGCGGGACAAAGCGTTGGCCTCATCCTGCGCCGCCACGCGCCGCGAGTGCAGATCGGCGTACCACAGCAGCGCGCCGAACACGGCGAGGTTGGCGGCGATCATCAGCGGATGCCGCAGCAGCAGCGCGCCCGCATCGCCCAGTGCCAGACCGGCAAGACCGGCGGGAATCGTGCCCAGCGCGATGCCGAAGGCCAGCCGCTGCGCATCGTTCAGGGGTTGGCCGGGCCGCCAGCGCAGGGTTTCGACGACGAGCTTCGCCACCTCGAGGCGGAAGTAGGCCAGCACCGCGATCAGCGTACCGAAGTGCAAGGCCAGGTCGAAGGCCAGGCCCTGGTATTCCCAGCCGAGCAGTTCGCTCGCCAGCACCAGATGCCCGGAGCTTGAGACCGGCAGGAATTCGGTGAGCGCCTGGATCAGCGCCAGCACCAGGATGTGCGCGAACTCCACCGCGCGATCAGCCGGCCAGCGCCGGGTTCAGCGTGTAGCTCCCCACCACCAAGGCCTCGGCCAGCACGTGGCCGCGCATCGCGGCCAACACCTGTGGGGCGGTGAAGCCGGACGGCAACTCCAGATGCGGCACGTCCAGCGCGAACAGCCGGAAGAAATAGCGGTGCGGAATCTCGTCGTTGAACGGCGGGCAGGGGCCATCGTAGCCGTGGTACTGGCCACACATGCCGGCATCGGCGGCGAACCAGCCGGTGTAGTCGTTGATGCCCTGTCGCCCACCGCCGGGAATGGCGACATCCGGTTTGCCACGCGCCGTCACGCCATCGGAAAGCGAACCCGCCGCGATCCGGCGCAGCGAGGCGGGTAGATCGACCATGGCCCAGTGATGGAACTCGGTGCGCGGCAGCCCTCTGGAAACGCTGCGGCCGGGCTGGTTCACGTCGTCCCCGCGGGAGGGCGCATCCGGATCGACGCAGATCAGTGCGAACGAAACCGTGCCTTCGGGCACGTCTTCCCAGGCCAGGTGCGGGTTGCGGTTGGCCGACAGCACGCAGGGTTCGCCCGCGCCGCCGATGCGGCCGAAGGCGAATTCGGCGGGAATGCGCCCGTTGTGGGTGAAACTTTCGCTGTGGATCTTCATCCAAGGTTCCTTGTCGGTTGCGGCATCGACGCTGGCGGATTGCATCATTGTTGCAGATTCCAGAAGCCGCCCGCCTGGAATACCCTGCCAATCCGCTCAACATGGCGGCCGCGCTCCGCGTCCTCCCGCGTTCCACACCCAAGCCAAGGAAGATCTCCATGTCCCAACCCCTCGACCAGGCCGCACTCGACCAGCTTTTCCTGAGCGCACGCACGTTCGGCTTTGCGCACGATACCTGGCTGGACAAACCCGTGAGCGAAGACCAGCTAAGGCGCATCTGGGAACTGGCCCGCATGGGGCCGACCGCCTCCAACACCCTGCCCGCGCGCATCGTCTGGGTGGTGAGCAAGGCCGCCAAGGACAGGCTGGAACCGCTGATGGACGCAGGCAATCGCGGCAAGACGCGCGAGGCTCCGGCCACGGCGATCATCGGCTTCGATCTTCAGTTCTACGAAAAGCTGCCGTACCTGTTTCCGCACGTGGATGCGAAAAGCTGGTTCTCCGGCGCAACGGAAGAAACCCTGACCACCATCGCGCTGCGCAACGGCTCCTTGCAGGGTGCCTACCTGATGCTCGCCGCCCGGGCGCTGGGCCTGGATGTCGGGCCGATGTCCGGTTTCGACGCCGCCGGCGTGGAAGCTGCGTTCTTCCCCGGCACCAGGATCAAGGCCAACTTCATCTGCAACATCGGCTACGGCAACCGCGCCAGCCTGTTCCCGCGCAGCCCACGTCTTGCATTCGAGGAAGCCAACACCATCCTGTAAGGCCGCTCCACCCTCACCCGTCGCTGTGCGCCGATCCCTCCCGCCGGCGCGGTGAGACCTTCCACCCTCGTTCCCAAGGAAACCCTTCCATGAAAACCTCCCTGCTTGCCGCTGCGCTGTTTGCCGCGTTCTCCACCGCCGCCGTGGCCGACCCTGTCACCTACACCATCGACCCGACCCACGCGCAGATCGAGTTCACCTACAGCCACATGGGCTTCTCCAACATCACCGGCCGTTTCGACACGATCGAAGGCAGCCTCACCTACGATCCGCAGGCGCCTTCTGCCTCCTCGATCGAAGTGACGGTGGACGTGAACAGCGTCAGCACCGGCGTGACCAAGCTTGACGAGCACCTCAAGGGCGGGGATTTCCTCGATGTCGCCAACCATCCCAAGGCCACGTTCAAGAGCACCAGCGCCTCCAGCGCCGGGCCGGGCAAACTGAAGCTGACCGGCGACCTCGCCATCCACGGCGTCACCCTGCCGGCCAGTTTCGACGTGACCGTGAACAAGATCGGCGAACACCCGATGCGTGGCGTGCCCGCCGCCGGCTTCGACGCCACCGGCAGCATCGAGCGCACCGCCTTCGGCATCGACAAGTACGTGCAGGCCACCGGCCCGGAAGTGAAGCTCGCCATCACCATCGAGGCGCTGGGCAGCAAGCCCTGACACTGATTCGTAGAGCGGGGCTTGCCCCGCTCGAATGTCGGATCCGCGCCTGCGGTGCTTGATCCGACCTACATGGCGATCGCGGCGAGGTACTCGCGCACGGTGCGCTCCAATCCTGCGTACAACGCATCGTCGATCAGGGCGTGGCCGATGGAAACCTCGGCCACTGGCGCGCAGGCGGCGAGCAGCGCCGGGAGATTGGCGCGATCCAGATCGTGCCCGGCGTTCACCTGCAAGCCCGCGCGCCGCGCCGCCGCCGCGGTGGTGGCGCAATCGTCCAGCGCCTGCGCGAAATCGCCCGCCGCGAAGGCTTCGGCATAAGGGCCGGTGTAGATTTCCACGCGGTCGATGCCGATGGCGCGGGCTGCGTCGAAGCCCGCCGTGGAACCGGCATCGACGAACACGCTGACCCGCACGCCGAACGCGTTCAGCCGCGCCGCCACCGGTTCCAGCAGCGCAAGATCGCGGGAAAGATCGAAGCCGTGGTCGGAGGTGAGTTGCGCATCGCCATCTGGCACCAGCGTGGCCTGATCCGGGCGCACTGCCTCCACCAGCGCCAGGAATCCCGGATACGGCCCGCGCGCCGGGGCGAAGGGGTTGCCTTCCAGGTTGTATTCCACGCCCGCTTCTTTCACCAGCGGCGCGATCGCATGAACATCGTCCGGACGGACATGGCGCAAATCCGGGCGCGGATGCAGGGTGATGCCCTGCGCGCCCGCCGCCAGCACGGTGCGCGCCGCCTGCGCGATGTCCGGCCTGGCGCCGCCGCGCGAGTTGCGCAGCACCGCGATCTTGTTGAGGTTGACGCTGAGCGAAGTCATGTGACGATTATGACGCCTGGGAACCGAAGACCTGAACCATGAACACCGCCGTTCTGTACGAAACCATCGACGACGTCGCCATCGTCACCATCAACCGCCCCGAACAGCGCAACGCGATCAACGGCGAGGTTCGCGCCGGCCTGTTCGATGCCTTCGCCAGGCTCCAGGCGGACGAGGCGATCCGCGTGGGCATCCTCACCGGCAGCGGCGACAAGGCGTTCTGCGCCGGGGCCGATCTGAAGGAAATGGCCGAACTCGGGCTGGCCGTGCTGCCGCCGGGGTTCTTTCCGGTACTCGGCGACAACGTGCAGGTCGAGAAACCCGTGATCGCGGCGGTCAACGGCGATGCCTTCGCCGGCGGCTGGATGTTCGCGCAGATGTGCGATCTCGTCGTCGCCAGCCGCGCGGCGCGCTTTGGCATCACCGAGGCGAAAGTCGGCCGCGGTTTCCCGTGGGCCGCCCCGCTCATCCACATGATTCCGCAGAAGGTGATGGCGGAAATCCTGATGACCGGCAATGCACTCACCGCCCAGCGCGCCTACGAGATCGGTTTCGTCAACCGCCTCGCCGAACCTGGGCAAACCCTGGAGGAAGCGCTGAAACTGGCGCGCGAAATCGCCGCCAACGCGCCACTCACCGTGGCCGCCGCCAAGCACCTGGTCGCGTTGGCCACCGACATGGGCCGCCATGCTGCGCTGGCCGCCGCGCAGCACGCCTTCGACCGCGTGTACCGCAGCGAAGACGCCCAGGAGGGCCCGCGCGCCTTCCGCGAGAAGCGCAAGCCGGTGTGGAAGAATCGCTAGTTTCCCCCGTTGCCGGGAACTTTCCGCCTGAAGCATTGCCAACCACATCTCATCCGTGACCTTGCGCACTTCCCGGAAGCTGCGGATGACCCCACATTGGCCGCAAATCGGCCCGAACCGGGCTTGCCCCGCCTGCTTGCGGGTGCTGCAATGCGAAAACGCGGCGATCAGGCCGCGATGCGAGGTAGAACGTGAAAATCCTGTTGCGATTGGCCCTGACTTCATCCTTGTTGCTGCCGGCGGCGTTGGCGCTGGCGGAAGCCCCGTCCGCCCAGGCCCAGGCCCAGGCCACGCCGGTGACGCTGGCACCGACGGAACTGGATGCGGAATCCGCCGCCCTGGTGGTGCAACTGCTGTCCAACAGCCGTTACCACTACCAGCCGCTGACGCTGGACGATGCGCTTTCGGAAAAAATCCACGACAGCTACCTGGATCTGATCGACCGCGACAAGCTGTTCCTGCTGGCCTCCGACGTGGCCGGCTTCTCCGCCTACCGCCATGGGCTGGACGACGCCCTGCGCGAGCGCAACCTGAAACCGGCCTTCGATCTGTTCAACCTCTACGTGCAGCGCGTCGGCGACCGCACCCATTTCGCGCGCGAAATCCTCAAGCAGGATTTCAGCTTCACCTCGGACGAACGCTACGACTACGACCGCAAGAAGGCGGCCTGGGCCACCGATGCGGCGGAACTGGACGAACTGTGGCGCAAGCGCGTCAAGAACGACGTGCTGCGGCTGAAACTGGCCGGCAAGGAAATGCCCGCGATCCGCGAGACGCTGGACAAGCGCTACGCCAACTTCGAAAAGCGCGTGCGCGGCATCGACGCGGACGACGTGTTCCAGACCTTCATGAACGCCTACGCCGGCGCGATCGAGCCGCACACCTCGTACATGAACCCGCGCACCACCGAAAACTTCAACATGCAGATGCGGCTCTCGCTGGAAGGCATCGGCGCGGTGCTGCAAACCAACAGCGAAGACATCACCGTGATCCGTTCCATCGTGCCCGGCGGCCCGGCGGCGCTGCAAGGCACGCTGAAACCCGGCGACCGCATCCACGGCGTGGGCCAGGGCCGCAACGGCGGCATGACCGACGTCGTGGGCTGGCGCACCGACGACATCGTGGACCTGATCCGCGGCCCGAAGGATACCTTCGTGCGGCTGGACATCGTGCCCGCCGACGCCGGCGAGGATGCGCCGCACGAAACCGTGCTGATTGCGCGCGGCAAGGTGAAGCTGGAGGAACAGGCCGCGAAGAAATCCATCGTCGAAACCGGCGAAGGCAACACCGCGCACCGCATCGGCGTGATCGACTTGCCCACCTTCTATCAGGATTTCGAGGGCCGCCGCCGCGACGAGGCCGATTACCGCTCCGCCACGCGCGACGTGGCCAAATTGATCGAGGAACTCAAGCAGGAGAAGGTGGACGGCATCGTCATCGACCTGCGCAACAACGGCGGCGGCTCGCTCACCGAGGCCATCGAACTGACCGGCCTGTTCGTGGACACCGGCCCGGTGGTGCAGGTACGCGATGCACGCGAACGGGTGCAGGTGCAGTCGGACACCACGCGCGGCACCACCTGGGACGGCCCGCTGGCGGTGCTGGTGAACCGCGCCTCGGCCTCGGCTTCGGAAATCTTCGCTGCCGCGATCCAGGATTACGGGCGCGGCCTCGTGATCGGCGAAACCACCTTCGGCAAGGGCACGGTACAGAACCTGCTCGACCTCAACCTGTTCGTCAACGGCGAAGCGCCGGGCATGGGCCAGTTGAAGATGACGGTGGCGCAATTCTTCCGCATCGACGGCGGCTCCACGCAGTTGCGCGGCGTCGCGCCGGACATCGCCTTTCCGGTGACGCTGGATGCGGAGGACTACGGCGAAAGCAGCTACGACAACGCCCTGCCCTGGACCAAGATCGTCCCGGCGCACTATGCGCAGGTCAACGATTTCAAGCCGCTGTTGCCGCTGTTGGAAGCGCGCCACGCCGCGCGCGCCAAGGCCGACCAGGAATTCGTCTGGTGGAGCGAGGACGTGGCCGAATACCGCAAGCGCCGCGAGGAGAAATCGCTGTCGCTCAACGAGGAAACCCGCCGCGCCGAACGCCATGCAGAGGAAGCGCGCCGCCTGGCCCGCAACGAAGCGCGCAAGGCCGCCGGACTGGACGACGATCTGGTGTCGGCGGACGAGGCCCGCGACGATGGCCTGCAGGCCGACGAACGCGACATCGCCGCCGAAGCCCGGCGCGAACAGGAGCGCAAGCAGAAGCACAAGGCCGATGTGCTGGCGCGCGAGGCCGCGCACGTGCTGGCGGACGCCATCGACATGCTGCGCGCCGACCGCGCGCTGGCGGCCCGGGTGCAGCTCGAATCGCCGGTGGAGGAGCCGGGCAAGGCCGCCCGCATCCGGTAGCAGGCGGTTCTGCTCCCGCCGTTTACTCCGTAGAGCGGAGCGTGCTCCGCTCCCCGCACAGCGGAGCACGCTCCGCTCTTGTGTCTGGAAAGTACGCCCGGATCAGGCGATCTTTCCCCGGGGACTGTCGGGAGAACCCGGTGATGCCG
>CAZHXV010000059.1:352-14040 GCA_964536455.1 uncultured Aquimonas sp. | reverse complement strand
TCGCACTTCAAGGCCAAGGTGGATGCCGGTGCGGATGGGGCGATCACGCAATATTTCTACAACGCGGACGCTTATTTCCGCTTCCTGGACGACGTGCGCCCGCTGGGCGTATCGGTTCCGGTGGTGCCGGGCATCATGCCCATCGCCAACTTCAGCCAGCTGCGGAATTTTTCCCAGCAGTGCGGCGCGGAGATTCCGCGCTGGATGCGGCAGCGCTTCGCCGCGTTCGGCGACGATGCGCAGGCCGTGCGCGATTTCGGTGCGGACGTGGTCGCAGCGCTCTGCCGCCGGCTCATCGACGGTGGCGCGCCGGGCCTGCACTTCTACACGCTGAATCTTTCCAGGCCGACCCAGGCGGTGCTGGAGCGGCTGTGAACCGGGCGCGGCGCTGCGGATTCATGCGCACAGGCTGCGCAGGTATGCTCGGCCCATGCGCGCATTGCCGCTCCTGCTGCTGATTTGCCTTTCCGCATCGGTTCGGGCCGAGGTGCGGCGCTGCCAGGCCGAGGATGGCGTGACCATCTACACCGACCAGCCCTGCGCGCATTTTCAGGCGCAGGAAATCCGCGCCCAGCCGGCGACACCCTCCGGCAATACCGGCGCACTGCCCGCCGCGCACGAAGGCCCCATCCGCACCGATTGTTCGCGCACGCCCGACGCCTTTTTGTTCGACCTGCGCCGCGCGCTGGAATACGGCAACGTCAATGCGCTGGCGGGGTTGTACCACTGGCCGGGCGCGGGCGGTTCCCGCTGGATCATGGACAACCTGGAACGGCTGGCGCGCGACTCCGGCGGCACTGCGGATCTGGTGTATCCGGACGCGGCCTTCGTGGTGAACGACCCCGATGCCTATCCCGGCCTGCCGCCGGAAGACCCGGAGGCCGTGCAGATTGGCCCGGAGGGCAGCGGCGCACGGCTTGCGCTGGTGCGTTACGCCGGTTGCTGGTGGCTGCACTTCTGAGCCTGCCATGCTGCGCCGCAGGTTCCGGCGCGATGCGCGGCAAGGGTAGAATGGTCGTTCATTTCTTCACAGGCGGCCGCCATGTCCTCGACCCAATACCCCGAATTCATCTGGCAGAACGGTGCGATCAAGCCGTGGGCGCAGGCCACCGTGCATGTGATGGCGCATGCGCTGCACTACGGTTCTTCCGTGTTCGAGGGCATCCGCTGCTACGACACCCACAAGGGCCCTGCGATCTTCCGCCTCACCGACCACAACAAGCGACTGTTCGCCTCGGCCAGGATCTACGACATCCCGGTGCCCTATACGCTGGAGGAGATCAACCAGGCCTGCCGCGAGGTGGTGCGCGCCAACAAGCTGGAGAAGGCGGCGTACCTGCGGCCCATCGTGTTCCGCGGCCTGGGCGGTTTCGGCCTTTCCGCGGAATGCCCGAGCGAGGTGACGGTGGCGAGCTGGAACATGGGCCGTTATCTGGGCGCGGACGTGCTGGAAAACGGCATCGACGCCTGCGTGTCGAGCTGGCAGCGCTTCGCGCCGAACACGATTCCGGCGGGCGCCAAGGCCGGCGGCAATTACCTCTCCGGCCAGTTGATCGCGCGCGAGGCGCGCCGGCTCGGTTTCGGCGAAGGCATTGCGCTGGCTTCGACCGGCCTGCTTTCCGAAGGCGCGGGCGAAAACCTGTTCCTGGTGATGAACGGGCAACTCCACACCACGCCGGTCAGCGCTGCGCTGCTCAACGGCATCACGCGCAATTCCATCATCCAGCTTGCCAGGGATGCGGGTATCGAGGTGATCGAGCGCGATCTGCCGCGCGAGTACCTGTACCTGTGCGACGAGCTTTTCATGTGCGGCACGGCGGCGGAAATCACGCCCATCCGTTCGGTGGACGGCAAGCCCGTCGGCACGGGCAAGCCGGGGCCGGTCACCGGGAAAATCCAGGAGCTGTTCTTCGGCCTGTTCAGCGGCAAGACGCCGGACAGGCACGGCTGGCTGGAAGCGCTCTGATCCGGCGCGGCGCGGGGGCGGTCAGGCGCTCCCCATGCCCCCGAGGCAGACGTACTTGATCTGGGTGTAATCGTCGAGGCCGACCCTGGAGCCTTCGCGCCCCATGCCGGACTGCTTCACGCCGCCGAACGGCGCGACTTCGGTCGAGACCAGCCCGGTGTTGACGCCGACGATGCCGCATTCCAGCGCTTCGGCCACGCGAAAGGTGCGGGCCAGATCGCGGGTGTAGAAATAGCCGGCCAGGCCGGCCTCGGTGTCGTTGGCCAAGGCGATGGCTTCCGCTTCCGACGCGAAGCGGAACAGGGGCGCCACCGGGCCGAAGGTTTCCTCCTGCGCGATGCGCATGTCCGGTGCCGCGTTGAGCAGCAGCGTCGGTTCGTAGAAGGTGCCGCCGAGCGCGTGCGGCTTGCCGCCGAGGGCGATCCTCGCGCCCCTGGCTTTTGCGTCGGCCACGTGCTCCTCCACTTTCCTCAGGGCGTTGGCGTCGATCAGCGGCCCTTGGTCGGTCGCTCCCGCCAGCCCGTCTCCGACGCGCAGTTCCGACATCGCCACGCGCAGCTTTCCGGCAAACGCCTCGTACACGCCCTCCTGCACGAACAGGCGGTTGGCGCAGATGCAGGTCTGCCCGGTGTTGCGGAACTTGCTCGCCATCGCCCCTTCCACCGCCGCATCCAGGTCGGCATCGTCGAACACGATGAAGGGCGCGTTGCCTCCCAGTTCCATCGAGAGGCGTTTCATGCCTTGCGCGCATTGGGCCATCAGTTTCTTGCCGACGCCGGTGGAACCGGTGAAGCTGAGCTTCCGCACCTTCGGATTGGAGGTCATCTCCGCGCCGATCGCGGCCGAATCCCGTCCGGTGACGATGTTCAGCACGCCCGCCGGCACGCCGGCGCGTTCGGCCAGCGCCACGAGCGCGAGCGCCGAATACGGGGTCTGCAGTGCCGGCTTGCACACCATCGTGCAGCCGGCGGCCAGCGCCGGGCCGAGCTTTCTGCCCAGCATCGCCGAGGGAAAGTTCCACGGCGTGATCGCGGCCACCACGCCGACCGGCTGGCGCAGCGTCAGGATGCGCTTGTCGGCGGCGTGGCCGGGAATCGTATCGCCATACATGCGCTTGGCTTCCTCGCCGAACCACTCGATGAAGCCGGCGGAATAGGCGATCTCGCCACGGGATTCGGCCAACGGCTTGCCCTGCTCGGCGGTCATCAGCACGGCCAGATCGTCCTGGTGTTCCAGCATCAGCTGATACAGCCGGCGCAACACCTGTGCGCGTTCCTTCGCGGTGGTCCTTGCCCACGCCGGAAACGCGGCGTGGGCGGCGTCGATGGCGCGGCGGGTGTCGGCTTCGCCCATGTTCGGAACGGTGCCCAGCAGCGCGCCGGTCGCAGGGTTGCGCACGTCGCAGGTTCCGCCGCCTTCGGCATCGCGCCATTGCCCGTCGACGAGGCAGCGGCTGCGCAGCAGGTCGGGATCGCGCAGGGACAAGGTCGCGCTCATGATTCCGGCTCCGGACAAGGGATTCAGGGATCGAACTGCAAGATCGCCACCGCGCCGCTGTGATCCGTGCGCGGTTTCAGTTCCACGCGCCAGCCGTACAGGCCGCACAGCCGCCGCACGATGGCAAGGCCGATGCCGCCGCCCTTGCTGCCTTCCGACGACTTGCCCCGGTAGCCGCGCTCGAACAGGCGCTGCGCATCCTCGACATCGAGGCCGGGGCCGGTATCGGCCACTTCCACGCGGTCGGCGAGCACGGTCACCACGACGTCGCCTTCCATCGTGTACTTGCAGGCGTTGCCGATGAGGTTGCCAAGCGCCACCGCGAGCACCGCCTCGGGCGCATCGACGATCACGCCGTTCTGTCCATCGACGCGGATATCCACCGGCTTGTTGGCCAGGTGCGTGCGGTTGGCTTCGGCCTGGGCCTGGGCCAGCTTGCGCACGTCGGTCGGGCCGCTGCCGCGTTCGTTGCGGGAAAGCATCAGCAGCGCCGTGGTCAGATCGGTGCATTGCAGCGTCGCGCGCTCGATCCGCAACAGGCGCTGGCGCATCTTCTCGTCGGTCTTCGGCGAGGCCAGCAGCAGTTCGGTCGCGCCCCGGATCACCGCCAGCGGGGTGCGCAGTTCGTGGCTTACGTCCGCGTTGAATTCGCGGTCGCGCGCCACGCGCTCGGTCAGTTCGTCGGCGTAGCGGTCGAGGGTTTCGGCGAGCTGGCCGACCTCGTCGTCGGCGAAATGCGGGGCGAGGGGTTCGCGCCGGTGCTGTTCGCTGAAGGCGGCCACGCGCGTGGCCAGGTCGGCCACCGGCTTCATCACGCGGCGCGAACTCCACAACCCGATCAGCCACGCCAGCAGCGTGAACAGCACCACGGAGCCGCCGAGCAGCACCATCAACTGGCGCGTGTTGAGGTTCTGGCGGCCATAGCTGTACTTGACGAAGGTGACGATGTCGTCCGCGCGTTCCACCACGAGCTTGTATTGCGCGTCGCGGTGGTCGGATTCGGGATCCTGCAGATCGTGGACGCCGGTCGGCAGGTTGCGCCATTCCAGCGGGATGTTCGGGTTGGCCGGGCGGTACGCGAACATCAACAGTTGCTGCTCGGAGATCGAATACGGCGCATCTGGCTCGGGATGTTCGCGCTTGAACTCCAGGTAATTGCGCGCCTCGGCCTGCAGCCAGGCGCCGACGAGCTGGTTCTCGATGCGTTCGCGCAGCAGCATCGAGGACACCGCGAACAGCGCGGTGAGGCCGAAACCGAGCAGCACGAAGGAAAGGATGATGCGGCGGCGCAGCCGGCGGCGGTTGCGCAGCCTAAGCGGCAGGCGTGCGCCTTGCGGAAGGCTCGGGGAAGAAGCGGTGGCGTCCTTCACGCAACGTCGAGTTCGGCCAGCCGGTAGCCGATGCCGTGCCGGGTCTGGATCAGCGGTTTGTCGAAGGGCTTGTCCACGGCCGCGCGCAGGCCATGGATGTGGACGCGCAGGCTGTCCGAATCCGGCAGCTCCTCGCCCCAGACGCGGGTTTCCAGTTCCTGCCGCGTCACCACGGCGGGCGAGGCTTCCATCAGCGCTTGCAGGATCTTCAATGCCGTGGGGTTCAGCGCGATCTGTTTGCCGGCGCGGGAAACTTCCAGGGTATCGAGGTTGAACTCCAGGTTGGCCACGTTCAGCACGCGCGGCGCGGCGGCGCGGCCACGCCGCAGCAGCACTGCCAGGCGCGCTTCCACTTCCTGCAAGGCGAAAGGCTTGACCAGGTAATCGTCCGCCCCGGATTCGAAACCGGCGAGCTTCTGCTCCAGCGCATCGCGCGCGGTGAGCATCAGCACTGGCGTGGACTTGCGCGCATCGGTGCGCAGCTTGCGGCAGACCTCCAGCCCATCCATGCCGGGCAGGTTGAGGTCCAGCACGATGGCGTCGAATTCATCGACCACCGCGCGGTGCAGGCCGGTGACGCCGTCGCCGGCGAAATCGACGGTGTGGCCGCGGTCTTCGAGGTAATCCCCGAGGTTGGCGGCGATGTCCGGGTTGTCTTCGATGACGAGGATGCGCATGGGCGAACTATACCGTTCGGGGTGGGTTGGGACAGGTGGGCAGTGCGAAAAGTTCGCCGCTGGCGGAGCCGGCACGAACCGCGTGTAAAGAAAAAGCCCGCGACATCGAGGGGGATCGACGCCGCGGGCCAAAGTTACTGCCCCGATTACCCAACATCTGCAAGCCACACACGACTTGAAGGAGTGCCGACAGAAGGAAGGTGCGGGAAGGCTAGTCGCGCCGCGATTAAAAGGCTGTTAAAGCCGCCTCACGGTTTCGTTAACGCCCCGGCGCGTTCAGCGACGAACGCCACGATGCGCCCGGCCACATCGATGCCGGTGGCGGCCTCGATGCCTTCCAGGCCGGGCGAGGCGTTCACTTCCAGCAGCAGCGGGCCATCCCGGGTGCGCAGCAGATCCACGCCGGCAATGCCCAGGCCCACGGCGCGGGCGGCGCGCAGCGCCATGGCGCGCTCCGCCGGAGTGATGCGCACCGCCTGCGCCTTGCCGCCGCAGTGCAGGTTGGCGCGGAAGTCGTCCGAGCCGGCATCGCGCTGCATCGCCGCGATCACGCGCTGGCCGATCACGAAGCAGCGCAGGTCGCGGCCGCGCGCTTCGCCCACGAGCTGCTGCGCCAGGAAATCCGCCTTCAGGCCGCGAAACGCCTCGATCACGCTGCGCGAAGCGGCCAGGCTTTCGGCCAGCACCACGCCCGTGCCCTGCGAGCCATGGTTGAGCTTGACCACGTGCGGCGGCGGCCCCAGCAGGCGCAGCAGGTCGGCGGTATCGTCCGGGCTGTCGCCGAACACGGTGGGCGGCATCGCGATGCCAAGGCCCGCCAGGAGTTGCTGGCTGCGCAGCTTGTCGCGCGCCAGCAGGAAGGCTTCGGACGGGTTCGGCGTATAGACGCCGAGCAGCTCGAACTGGCGCAGCACCGCCGTGCCGTAGCGCGTGATGGATGTTCCGATGCGCGGGATCACGCCATCGTAGCCGGCCAGCGCACGGCCCTTGTGGCGCAGTTCGAATGCACCGGGCGCGATCTTCAGATAGCAGCGCAGGGGATCGAGCACGCGCACCGCATGGCCGCGCTCGCGCGCCGCCTCCACCAGGCGCCGGGTGGAATACAGCGTCGCATCGCGCGAGAGGATCGCCAGCTTCACGCAGGTTCCCCCGCCAGCCACGAGCGTTGCGGATCGACCAGAAAGCGCCCGGCCAGCGCCGAACGTCCGATCAGCAGCGGATGGCGCAGGCCGTGGCGGTGCGCCAGGTTCAGTTCGATCTCGAAATCCACGCCGCCCAGTTCCAGCCGCGTGCGGACGAACACGCGCTGTGTCGAATGGCCGCCGGAGTTGGTGACGCGGCGATGGTCGATCACCGGCGCGGCGGCTTCGATTTCCCGTCCATGCTCATCGCGCAGCGTGAAGCGCGCCAGTTCCACGCCATCCGCGAAACCACATTCCAGCCGCTCCACATGCAGCGCCGAGGATTTCGCGCCGGTATCCAGCTTGCCGGCCACGTGCGCGAGGCCCAGCGCCGGCAGCGCGGCCCATTCGCGCCAGCCGAGCACGGGCAGTACGGGAGATTCGGGCATCGTGGCACAAGGCAAAAGGGCAGGGCGCAGAGTGTGCCTGAAAGCATCGCTGGCCGCGTTCCCGGCGCAGCAGGCGTATCTCGGGTTGCAGGCGATGGAAGCGATCCGCAGCCGCGATCGCTTGGTCGTGTGGGAACGGCAACTGACCCAGGGCCAGACCGCCATCGAGGTGGTGTTGGGGACGAAGGGCGGCAAGCCCCGCACCACGCACCTGCCGAACCCGGAGCAGGCGTTGGTGGTGGCGCGCGAGGCGCTGGACGTGCTCACGCGCCAGCACCGGCTGGCGAAGGGCAAGGGCCTCAAGCAAGCCAGGACGTGGTATCGCAACGCGATGCACCTGCTCGGCGTGCAGGGCCATGCACTGCGCTATGCCTTCGTCCGGGCGCGCGTGGACGCCTACCTGCGCGATGGCATCCCGATGGCCGAGGTCCTTGCACGCACCAGCATGGATCTGGGGCATGGCGATGGCCGTGGGCGCTGGGTCAAGTCGGTTTATTTGCGGTGGTGGGAACAACGCCAAGGCCCGCCAGAGCGGGCCTTGTCTTCAGTGCGTCAATAGTTTCAAAAATGGAATCGCGAAGCCCTCGAAATAGTCAGGCTGCTGTTTCATGAAGTCTTCGGCGAAGACGCGAGCTTCATCTTTACGATCCATAAGGTACAGACAAGACGCCACGCGCTCAGGATAAGCGCCAAGCATCGGCAAGCGATCTCGAAGCAAAGGAAGCAAGCGTTCATACGATGCGAGCAATTGCGCGTAGGGCAGACCAACTTTGACGTAAAGGCGTGCCAAGCGTTCTGCTTCTGCTCCAACATCTGTTTGGAGCGTAAAACGAAAGGCTTGATCTTCCGGTGCCAACGTTCCCAAGTGGACGGCGTAAGTGGCATGCCCCCGGTTGTACTTGCCCGCATACTTCCCGACTTTTAGCCCGTTCCAAAGCTTTTCAATCGGAACGACGTGCACACCAACGAACGGATTGATCTCTATAAATTCCGCCTTGATTGCCGTGTTGAGCCCAACCCAACAGTGAAACCCGTTCTCGAATGGCCAATCCACGCCATCCTTACGGAAGCGGGTAAAACCCGCTTCCGTCAATACGTCATAGCACTTCTGCAGGACAAATTGCCTGTACGCATTGTCGCAACGCTTGCTTGTATTCATTGACAGCGTGCCACGTCGTAGCATGTCATGGTAGTGGGTTGATTCGGAGTCAATCCCGCATTTGCTGCGTTTTGCCCTCTGGGAGTCACTGGCCTTCCCGCATTGATATCCGCTTGAACAGCTTTTTGACCAGGGCTCAACCGAGCGCCACCGCTTTTGACCTCAACAACGCCACCATCCTTCGTCACGATATCCGCAACGCTACGCTGTCCTGTCGTTGCCTCCAGCGTTACACGCTGTCCCGCCACTTGATCACCCAATTTGGCAGCTACAGCAGCTTCCGCCTTTGCACCTTTCGCCGCATTAGAGGCAATGTTATCTGCCATCCGTGCAGCCTTTATGCTGCGTCCCGCGCCACCGACAGGCGACGCAAAATCCGCCGTACTCAATGCCGCATCCAGCGCCCCGGCGCTCATGTCATTCAGCGCCATGTTCAGTACATCGTTGTCCCCCATGACGAACGCAGCACCGGCAACCATTTCGGTAACAATCAGCCCACCTACATCCTTGGCGAAGCTGTAGGCGTCGAACGGATTCAGTGGGTTACGCCCATCCGGGTCAGTAAACCGATAGGGATTGTTATTTGCATACCAATACCGATTGAAGTTTCCGCCATCGGTCGTGCTGACATCGACCGGATCGGTGGAGAGGAAGCGCTGTGCCACCGGGTCGAAGTAGCGCTGCTGCATGTAGATCAGCATCGTGCCGGAGTCGGTCTGGTGGCCGGTGAAGCCCGGCCCTTCGCGGAAGTTGCTGTCCGCCGGCGAACCATAGGGCAGCGCGATGTTGCGGTCGCTCTGGTAGCCGTTCACGTTGGTCTTCACGCTCGGCGTGCCGCGCTGGTCGGCATGCAGGTACGCCGTGCTCGCCGTGCTGCCGCTGAGCGGCCGGCTGCGCTCGGCCACCAGCCGCCCGCCCAGGCTGATGTAGTCGATCCGTTTGTTCTGGCCCGTGCTGCTGTCCTGCGAATACACCAGTTGCCCGGCGCGCGTGTACACCTGGTAGCGCAGGCCGCTGCCCTTCGAGCTTCGGCTCCGCCGCCCGTGCGCGTCGTAGCGGTAAACCTCCCCGCCGCCCGCCGTCATCCGGCCCGCCGCGTCCCAGCTGTAGTACCAGGTTCGGCCCGAGATACCCGCGTAGTCGTACACCGCCTTGCGGTACGTCGTCTCCCCGTAGCCGTTGACCGTGTAGTCCCACTGGAGGTCCCCGCTCGGATCGTCGAGCCGGTCCAGCCGCCCGGCGCTGTCGTAGACATAGCGGTAATCCTGGTCGTACTGCCCCAGTTCGTCGTTGCGCCAGATGTCCCAGCGCCGCACATTGTCCAGCGCGTCGTACTCGAAGCTCTGGTAGCCCAGCTTGCCCATCGCATCAGCCAGGACCAGCCGGTCGCGCTCGTCGTAGGCCAGGGTGCGGCTTTCCCGATCCGTCACCTCGTAGGTGGGGTCGAGCACCGGGTCGTCGATCTGGGTGAGGTTGCCGTTCGCATCGTAGCTGTAGGTGTGATCCAGGCGCACGGCGCTGCCCTGGTAGTCGCGGATGCGCAGCGGCAGGCCGCGGGCGTTGAGGCTGCGGCTGTGGATCATGCCGTTGCCGTAGGTGAAGCCCTTGAGACTGCCGTTCGGATGATAGGTGGCGGCGTTGGCGAAGCTGCCGGCCTGCGTGGGCTGGCCCAGGGCGTTCGGGGCGAAGTTCACGAGGAGGCCGCTGGGGTAGGTCATCGAGGCCCGGTGGCCCAGCGCGCTGTAGCCGTAGCCGATGGCGAAGGTGTTGCCGTCGATGGCGAGGCTTTCCCCGGTGGGCAGCTGGCGCTTGTTGTAGGTGTAGGTCCAGGTGCCGCCGTTGGGGGTGCTGGCGGTCCAGAGCGTGCCGTCGGCGTAGTAGGTGTAGCCGACGTCGTCGGTGCCGCTGGGGTGGTCGATCCCCAGCAGGCGGTTGCGGGCATCGTAGCTGCGCACGCTGCGGGTGCTGGCGGCGACCGATTCGCGCTGGCAGGTGGTGGTATTGGTGAGGCTGGTGCTGCGCGCGCTCCAGGCCAGGTTGCCGGCGGCGTCGTAATCGAAGAGCGTGGCGCCCGATTCGGGATCCAGGCGCTTGCACAGGCGCTGCTGGGCATCGTAGAGGAAGCGCCGGGTCTGGCTTTGCGGGACACCGTTGTAGCTGCCGCTGCGAGTGATCGTCAGCGGCTTGCCGAACACATCCCGGGCGATCGTCGTGGTGACGTTGCCCGGTTCGGCGATGACCTGCGGTGCGGAGTAGTCCGGTTCGCCGATGGCCAGGTAGGTCGTCGTGGTCTGATGGCCCTTGGGATCGACGGTGCGGGTCTTGAAGGGCGACTCGTAGAATGTGTTCGTGGTCAGCACGTCCGGCAGGCTGTCGCCGTTCACGTCTTCGGCGTCCTGTTCCACCTTCGTGACGCGGCCGAGCGCGTCGTAGGTGGTGCTGACGCCGGGCGGCGTCGTGGCGTAGCTGGCGGTGGGGTAGGAGACGAAGGTTTCCCGGCCCGCGCTGTCGAATTTGCGCTTGACGTAGCGTTTCGTCGTGGCGTTGCCCGTATCCTGCTCGCGCGTCAGCACCGGGCGCCACAGCGCATCGAAGTACGTTTCCTTCTTCGCCGCGCCGGTGGTTTCGGTGAGCTTCCACTGGCCGATCGCGACGCCGATGCCGGTGTCGTCGCCGGTCAACGTGGTCAACGGGGCGAAGCTGCGGGATGTGCTCGTCCAGGCCGTGCTGTCGCCCGTGGGCCAGGCGATGCCGTTCAGGCGGCCCATCGCGTCGTAGCCGTAGTCGGTCGTGTCGCCCAGTTCGTTCGTGATCGAGGTGACCCAGCCAAAGCCGTTGGCATGGGCGCTCATGCCGTTGTTGTCGGCAAAGCCGATGGCCTGCGGCACGCCGCGATGCCAGTTGGTGAAGGTCGTGATGTGGTTCAGGGCGTCCTTGCTGCTGTACAGCGTGCCGTCCGCGTTCCAGACCAGGGTTTGCAGTACCTGGCCATAGGCCGCGTGCGTGAGCGGCAGGGCGGTGTCGGCGTCGAAGGTGGTTTCAGAGATGGTGGTGTTCGAGCAGCCGGTGGCGCCGGCCACCGTGGTGCTGGTGCAGATGCGCTTCTTGGTCTGGCCCAGCACCCAGTTCGCCAGGTGATCGTGGTACTGCACCGACTCCACGCGCTGTACGCCGCTGCCGCCCGCGATGCCCGTGTACGTGGTCTTGGTTGGCCGGGCGAAGAGGTCGAAATCCGCCGCCGCTACGCTGGATGAGAAGGTCGCGCCATTCTGGACGACGCTGCGGCCTTTCTGCGGCACCGGGTTACCCGCCATGCCATCGGTGCGCGACATCGGGCTGTGGCCGACATGGTCTGGATACGCCAGGCCTGTGGCGGAGAGCTGGTAGTCGAGGGTTTCCGTGCGCAGGATCGCGCTGGCGTTCGGGCCGGTTTCCTGCTTGACCAGCTTGCCCTCGCTTTCGGCGTACTTGTTGCTGAAGGTGTAGCGGGCGAATTCGTCCGGGCCGGTCACCTCCAGCGTCTTGGTGGTGATGCAGCCGGTGCCGCACGCCGTTGACCAACTGGCATTGGGCGGGCCGTAGGCGTACGTCCAACTAAGTGGCCCGGCCAGCCCCGGCCCGCTGATCGCCTTGCTCTGGAGGGCGAGCGAGACGAAATACTTCGGATGCAATGCGATGCCGATCTCCTGCGGCGTTCCCAAGTCGGCGACGAAACAGTATTCCGCCACGTTGGAACGGCCATGCTCCGTCGGCTTGAACGTGAAGACGCCGATTGCGCCGGAAGGGTGTACCAGGGTGGCGCTTTGTGGGGTCTGGCTGACGGATCCGATGGAAGAGTTGCCGCAGAGGAGGGGTGAGTTGCGCAGCGAGGTATGCAGCGATTCCAGGGGCGACATGGAATAACTCCACGCTGAATTGTCCGGTCTCACGGCCTTCGTCAGGCGAGTGCCCGTGGCGTTGCAGGTCTTGCTGTTGTCGTAGCAATATGTCCACGTCCGGGTTCCGGCATCGGGCGTGGTCACGGTGGCGGCGGAGATGCGCCCGCCGGTGTAGGCCAGCGTGATCATCCGCTGGTCGCTGGCCGTGATATTCGTCAACTGTCCACCCGACCATCTGAAGGTCACGGTGTTTCCGAAGCGATCTTTGATTTCGGTGGGATAGATCCAGACTTCATCCCGTTCCAGGTAGGCGGGGAAGGCGGGCGGAATGTCCGGCGTCGGCTCTTGCGTCCTATCGTGCGACGGCGGTGGCGGCTCCTGCACCGGAACGTGCGCCAGCCCGGCGGGTTTGGTAAGGCGCGGAATCTTGTAGGCCACCATCCAGTCGAAGGTGTATTGCGTGCCTTCCGGGTCGATCGCCAGAAACCCCTGGCCCGGATATTCCGCACTGTTGGCCAGGTTCGACAGGCAGCGGAAGAACCACTGCTGCTGCGTCACCCACCGATAGCGATCATCGCCGTGCGGCGGGTGATGGGGGTTGCCGTCGTCGTGCAGCACCAACATCTCCTGATCGCCCTGCCCCGGAACGTACAGGTGATTGCCGTGCCAGTATTCCCAGGCCGAGAACCAGTCCAGTACGCCTACCGCCTGCGGTGGCTCCGCGACGTCTGTGGCGCTGTCGCAGCGCCCTTGGCTGCTGTCGCTCACCCAGCCGGCGGAGCGGGCGAAGGTGCCATGCAGGTGCGGAATGTCCAATTGCCAGTCGCCGAACGGGTAGCTGGGCCGGTTCATGGGCAGGGCCAGGCTCAGATCCTGCTTCTCATCGACCACGTAGCGCCGCCCCAGCCGTACCGGGATCAGGCCCGAACCGGGAAGTTCGATGTCCGTGACCGTGAACTCGGTGCTGCCCGTGTACAGGCTCACCTGCTCGCCGAACAGCTCCGGCCCCAGGGCGCCGACCGCTTCCGCGCTGTGGATGAACTTGTCGTAGTCCTGCGGCATCGACAACTGCGCATGGGCTGTGCCCAACCCGACGAACAGCAACCCCATTGCCGCAAGGCGACGGGAAGAAACGAAGCGAACCGATGTTCGCAGCGCCGTAGTTACGAGATGCTTCGTGAAAATCGCAAGACACATGACTTGTTTCCCCTCTGTGATTGGGAGATTGGCAGGCTTCGTTTGGGTGGGTGCATCAACCTATGGGCAAAATACGTCAATACATTCCCGGCCCCTCGGGTCGGGGAATGCGTTGCGAACGCACCGGGTCAACAAACAAGGATCTGACGACCCCAGCGGCGCTTCTTGCGGCGCTGCATATTCAGCATAGAAGCAAGTGCGCCATTTTGACCAGTACTCCGAAGAATAGACCAGGCAAAGCCGATAAGTTTTGTGATGGCGTGACGAGAATGGCCACGCGGCACTTCCGGTCGCGGATCAAACAAAAACCCCGGCGCAAGGGCCGGGGTTTTTGATGCGTACGGCGAATGTGGAGCCGGTTATTTCATCCGCGC
>CAZHXV010000059.1:0-342 GCA_964536455.1 uncultured Aquimonas sp. | reverse complement strand
CGTTTGTTTCACAAACAGAAACCCCGGCACGAGGCCGGGGTTTCTGTGAGGTTTCGGCAACTGCGGAGCCGGCTTATTTCATCCGGGCCGCCAGGGCTGCGCCAAGGTCGCCGGGCGAACGTACCGTGGTCACGCCCGCGGCTTCCATCGCGGCGAATTTGCCTTCCGCCGTGCCCTTGCCGCCGGAGGCGATCGCCCCGGCATGGCCCATGCGCTTGCCCTTCGGCGCGGAGGCGCCGGCGATGAAGCCGACCACCGGCTTCTTGACGTTGGCCTTGATGTACTCGGCCGCGGTCTCCTCGGCGTCGCCGCCGATCTCGCCGACCATGATGATGCCCTCGG
>CAZHXV010000058.1:9401-14067 GCA_964536455.1 uncultured Aquimonas sp. | reverse complement strand
TCTTCCAGTTGAACCCCGCCCCGTTCTGCCTGCTGGACGAGGTGGACGCACCGCTGGACGAGGCCAACGTGGGCCGCTTCTCCGCGATGGTGGCCGAGATGAGCGAAAAGGTGCAGTTCCTGTTCGTCACCCACAACAAGACCACGATGGAAGCCGCGCGCCAACTGGCCGGCGTGACCATGCGCGAACCCGGCGTTTCGCGCCTGGTGTCGGTCGATCTGGCCGAGGCGGCCAAGCTTGCCGGCGCGGCCTGATCGCCGCGCCGCACGCCATGGGCAAACGCTACGACCGCGCTTATTTCGACCGCTGGTATCGGCACCCGACGCGGCGCGTCATCGATACGCAGGCCTTGCAACGCAAGGTCAATCTGGCGGTGGCCATCGCCGAGAACTACCTGGCCCGTCCCGTGCGCAGCGTGCTGGACGTGGGCTGCGGCGAAGCGGCATGGCGCGCGCCGCTGCTGAGACTGCGGCCCGAACTCGACTACCGCGGCGTGGATTCGAGCGAGTATGCCGTAGCGCGCTATGGACGCGAGCGCGGGATTTCGCTCGCCAGCTTCGGACAGATGGCGCATCTGCGGCCCGGCCCGCCGGTCGATCTTCTCGTGTGTTCGGACGTGATGCACTACATCGGCGCGCGCGAACTGGCGCGCGGGCTGTCCGGTTTCGGCGAACTGTGCGGCGGCGTGGCCTTCCTCGAAGCGTTCACCCGCAAGGACGATCCGGAAGGCGACCGCGAAGGCTTCATCGCGCGCTCCGCGGCGTTCTACCGCCGCGCCTTTGCGCGCGCCGGATTCGTCAGCGTGGGTTCGTACTGCTGGCTGTCTCCGGCCCTGGGCGAGGTGGCGGCGGAACTGGAGTGCGGTTGAACGCCAACGGCCAGCCTGCCATCGGGGTGCGCAATCAGATGATCTCGCAGCCCATGGATAGGCTGCCGTGACGCGGGCGAACGGAGCCGGATAGCCGGGCAGGGCGGAACCTCCACAGGAGATTCCGCCGCAATCCAGCCATGAGGCTTGCCTTTATACTCGCCGCATGAACTGGAACCCCGATATCGGCATCCCGCTCGCCATCGCTGGCGCCCTCATTCTCATCGCGATCGCCGTGTTCGGCCGCCCGCGCAAACCCGATCAGGGAAAACGCACCGGCGAGGGCAGGGCATCGCCGCGGCGCGAGCCGAGTTTTGGCGAAGCTTCCGACGAATCGGAGGAGGAAGCGCTGGCGGATACCCTCGAATCGGAGCTATCGCAGCTTGCGCGCCATCTGGGCGCCGAGGATGACGAGGAAGATGTCGCGGAAGATGCGCCGGTGCTGGGCAGGCGCAATCCGGAGGCGCAGGTGGATCGCATCGTCACGCTGTACGTGGCGGCGCGGGAAGGGGAGCAACTGGATGGCGCGGCCATCGTGGTGGCGGCGGAGAAGGCCGGCCTGGCCTATGGCGACATGGCGATCTTCCACCGGCTGGCGGATGCGAAACCCGAAGGCGCCCCGGTGTTTTCCGTGGCCAGCATGGTCAAGCCCGGCAGCTTCGACCTGCGCAACGTGCACGACATCCGCACGCCCGGCCTCACCTTCTTCATGACGCTGCCCGGCCCGCTGCCGGCGCTCGACGCCTGGGAAACCCTGCTGCCGACCGCGCAGCGCATGGCCGAACTGCTGGATGCCGCCGTGCTGGATGAGGAGCGCAACACGCTCGGCCGCCAGCGCATCGCCCACTTGCGCGACGAGCTGCGCGCCTACGACCGCGAAACCGAGCGTCTGGCCAAGCGCAAGTGGTGAGCCGGTTCATCCTTGCCCGCCGCGTTGCGGCCGGCGCCCTGCTGGGCGCCTGCACCGCCGTTTCCGCGCAGGAATCGCCGTCGCAAGCCGATGCGGCGCCGCCGGATGTAGTGCTGATTCCCGCCAACGATGCCACGCTGCGCCAGCGGCTCGGCAGCCGTTTCGGGCACCTGCTGGCCGAACCGGATGCCTTGCGCGTGGAAGCCGATGCGCAGGATCGCGCCTGGCTCGATGCACAGGGCATTTCCTGGCGCATCGACGAGCAGGCCAGCGCGCTGCTGCAAGCAAGCCTGCAACCGTTGTCAGACCAACGCGCCATCCCCGGCTATGCCTGCTACCGCACCGTGGAGGAAACCTTCGCCACGATGGATCAGCTGGCCGCCAGCTACCCGGCGCTGGCCTCCGTCATCGACATCGGCGATAGCTGGAAGAAGGTGCAGAACCAGACCCTGGGCTACGATCTGCGCGTGCTGAAACTCGGCAACTCGGCCATCGGCGGCACCAAGCCGAAGATGTTTGCGATGACCGCCATCCACGCCCGCGAATACACCACGGCGGAACTGCTCACGCGCTACGCCGAGGAACTGCTGCACGGCTACGGCACCGATGCGAACGCCACCTGGCTGCTGGATCACTACGAATTCCATTTCCTGCTGCACGCCAATCCCGATGGCCGCAAGAAGGCCGAGGCGGGCAGCTCCTGGCGCAAGAACGTCAACGACAGCCAATGCCAGGGCAGCGGCGCCGGCATCGACCTCAACCGCAACTACCCGGTGTGGTGGGAGTACCCCAACGGCGGTTCCTCCACCTTCCCATGCGATGAAACCTATCGCGGCGCTTCGAAGGCTTCCGAGCCTGAAACCCAGGCCGTGCGGGATTATCTGGAAAGCATCTTCCCCGACCGCCGCCCAGGCGATCCGGAAACCGTCGCCACGGCGGCGGACACCGATACGCAGGGCCTGTTCCTGGACATCCACAGCTATTCGCGCCTGGTGCTGTGGCCGTGGGGCCATGTGACCGCGCCCACCGGCAACGCCGAGCAGCTGGCCACGCTCGGGATGCGCCTGGCCTGGTTCAACAACTACGAACCGCAACAGGCCGTGGGCCTGTATCCCACGCGCGGCACCACCGACGATTTCGCCTATGGCGACCTGGGCCTGCCGTCCTACACCATCGAACTGGGCGTGGCCTTCTTCGAAAGCTGCACCTCCTTCGAGAACAGCACCCTGCCGATCAACCTGCAAGCGCTGCGCTACGCCGTCCGCACCCTGCACGCGCCCTACATCCTGCCGGCCGGGCCGGATGCCGTTGACGTCCACATCGCCGAGGCCTCCGTGATCGCCGGCCAACCCGCCACGCTCACCGCCAGCATCGACGACAGCCGCTACCGCGACCAGCAGCAATCCACGCCAGCGCCCAGTGCCGCGCGACCGCGCCATGCCATCGCCGGGGCGCGCTATTTCATTGATGAACTGCCTTGGGAACCGGGCGCGATGGGCGTGGAAATGCAGGCCAGCGATGGCAGCTTCAATACGCCCACCGAAGCGGTGCAAACCTTGATCGACACCACTGGCATGGCGACGGGCAGGCATCTGGTGTTCGTGCAGGGCCGGGATGCCGGCGGCGAACATGGCCCGCCTGCGGCAGCGTTCCTGCAGGTGGTGAATCCACAGGCGGTTTTCGGCAACGGCTTCGAGGAATGAGCCTCGCGGACCGGCCCAAAGCGCGCAGCGCTGGAGCCGACGTCCCGCTGCGGCGCTTGGGCCGGCCCCATCGCTGATTGCGGTCTGGCTACTTCCCAAGCGCCAGAATCGCCCAAGGCGCCACCAGCACGTTCAACACCCCTGCCAGCACCATGGTCATCCCGGCGATGGCGGCCTCCTCGTCGCCGATTTCGCGCGCCTTGGCAACGCCGGTGCCATGCGCGGCCATGCCAAGCAGCATGCCGCGCGCCATCGCCGAGCGCAGCGGCAGCACGCGGAACAGCAGCGGGCCGAAGGTCGCGCCGGCAAGGCCGGTGAGGATCACGAACACGGCGGTCAACTCCGGTATGCCGCCGATGCGCGCGGAAACGTCCATCGCGAACGGGGTGGTGATCGAACGCGGCAGAAGGCTCAACATCAGTTCCGGCGGCAGCGCCAGCCAGCGCGCGAGCAGATAGGCGCTGCCCGTGGCCACGATGCTGCCAAGCGCCACACCGATGGCGAGCGTCTTCCAGTGGCGTGCGATCAGGCCGCGCTGGCGGTAGATCGGAATCGCGAAAGCCACCGTGGCCGGGCCGAGCATCGCCACCAGCCAGCGCGGCCCGGCGAAATAGGTGGCGTAATCCACGCGCAGCAGCAGCGCGGGCGCCAGCAGCAGGATCGGCGCGAGCAGCAGCGGTGAAGCCCACCAATATCCGGTGCGGCGATAGAAGGTGCGGGCAGCGATGTAGGCCGCGATGGTCGCCGCCAGCCAGAACAGCGCGGAAAGCGCATCAGGAATCATGCCGCTTCTCCATCAGCCGCACGCACAGTTCCACCACCAGCCCGGTTGCCAACATCACCAGCGCGGTGCCGGCCAGCACCGCGACCAGCAGTTTCGCGCCCAGCGCGCCGAGGAATTCCGGATGGTCGAGCAGCACCGGCACCGTGGGAATGAAGAACAGCAGCATTTCCGCCATCAGCCATTCCGCGCCGCGCCGCAATGCCGGCAGGCGCAGCCAGTGCAGGAACAGCGCCGCCAGCAGCAGGAGCATGCCCAGCACGCCGGCGGGGAAATTCAGGCCAAGGCCGCGCACGAAGGCTTCGCACGCGGCCCAGATCGCGACCAGCGCCAGCACCTGCGCGAAGGTGGATCGCCGCAGCCGGTGGCGCTCCGGCATTGTTTGGGGAAGTGCAGCTCTGGGA
>CAZHXV010000058.1:0-9391 GCA_964536455.1 uncultured Aquimonas sp. | reverse complement strand
CAGCCGGTGGCGCAGCTGAACCAGGACGCGCCGCATGGGCACGGGCAAACGAAGCGGATTCATCCGCGCAGTGTGAAGCTTCGCGGGTAGGGGCGACAGGCTTGATAAACTTGCGCGGATACGTTCTTGCCCCGCCTTTGCCCGATGACGAATCCCGCCGACGATGCCGCCGCGCCGCTGTCCTATCAGGGCGAAGGCCGCGACGTGTTCTGGATGAGGCAGGCGCTGGCGCTGGCCGACAGGGCCGAGCGCGAGGACGATGAAATCCCGGTCGGCGCCTTGATCGTGGATGCGGATGGCTGCCTGATCGGGCAGGGCAGCAATCGCAGCATCCTCGACCACGATCCTTCCGCGCACGCGGAGATCGTTGCGATCCGCCAGGCGGGCCGTGCGCTCGCAAACTACCGGCTCGGCGGCTGCACGCTCTACGTCACGCTGGAACCCTGCGCGATGTGCGCCGCCACGATGGTGCACGCCCGCATCGAACGGCTGGTCTATGCCGCCAGCAACCCCAAGGCCGGAGCTTGCGGCAGCGTGTTCGACGTATTGCGCGATCCGCGCCACAACCACCGCGTGATGTTCGATGGCGGTGTGCTGGCCGAGGACGCCTCGGCGCGGTTGTCGGCGTATTTCAAGCGCAAGCGCGCGGAAAAGCCGTAGCCGCCGGGCCACGCATGGAAGGATGGCCCGGCGAGGCGAATCACTGCTTCACCAGTTCCACGCGGCGGTTTTTCGCACGGCCTTCGCTCCCGTCGTTTGCGGCGATGGGCCTGGATTCGCCCAAGCCCGCAGCGGAGAGACGCGAGGCTTCGATGCCGCCCGCCGTCAATGCCGCCATCACGGCGTGCGCGCGTTCGGCGGAGAGCCGCTGGTTGGCCGCGTCGTTGCCGATATCGTCGGTATGGCCTTCGATGGCAAGCTTCAGCCCGGTGTCGGCCTTCAGCAACGCGATGATTTGATCCAGCACCGGCTTTGCGTCCGGACGGAGCGTGGCCTTGCCGAAATCGAAATTGATGTAGAGCGCGACGCGCCCGGCCGTATCCAGCGCCGCCTTGAGCGCGGATACCTGCGGCGGAGCGATGCTGGCCTGGAACGGCTTTTCCTCGACCACGCGCAATTCGTACCAGTGCTCGCCGCTGCTCACCTCGACCCACACGGGTGCGCCCTCCGCGCCTGGGTAGCGGCCTGTGGTGCGGTTGCTTTCGGCGAGCAGGATTTCCCCGCCAAGCTTCCTGATCGCGCTGCGGTGGTTTTCCTGGATGTCCGCATCGCTCGCCAGCGGCCCGCCCTCGGCGATGTAGTAGCCGCCGAAGTGGAACTTGCCCTGGATGTTGACGCTGGCCGTGTCCTCGCCATCGCGCAGGTAAAACTCGTGCTGGGCGAAATTGCGCCGCTCCGGGTTGTCGACCGCATAGCCCGGCATGTGGCCGAACGCGGCGTGATCGTTCGCGCCCGGGGCGGTGAGCGTGAAAACGTGCGGCGTGCGCTGCACCACGCGGGTTTCGATCCAGTGTTCGCCGCTGTAGGTATCGATCCAGGTTTCCCCGCCGTCTTTCGCCACTTTGGCGACAGTGCGGTTTTCCTCCTTGAGGAAATACGTTGCGCCCGATGCATCCAGCAGGCTGCGGTAGTTGGACTGGATCTCCAGATCGCTCATCGGCTGGGCGCCTTCGGCGATGTAGAGCGATTGCGCGCAGTAGCGCCCGGATACGCTTGTAACCGCGGATGGATCGTTCTCGCTCGGCGTCATGAAATCGAAGGTGTTGAAGGCGCGCAGATCGTCGCTGGGTTCGGCATCGAGATAACCTGGCAACGCCCCCAGCGGCGGGCAACTCGTGGCAGGGGCGGCCAATGCGCTGGCGGCAAGGATGGACGCGAGAACGCTGAAGGCAGAACGCAGGAACATCGTGGAACCTCGTGCAAGTCGGTCGGAAATCATGTCGCGGCAGGAGAAGGCAGGCAGCAGGGCTCGATACGGATCGCGAAGCCGATTCCGGACATCGCAGCGCCTTATCGTCGGTGCGCGGCTATCATCGCGGTCTTCCCGGAAACCTGCCAAGCGCCCGATGTCCCAAGCCAGCCCCGACAACCTGATCTGGATCGACCTGGAAATGACGGGCCTTGATCCAGACAACGATTCCATCATCGAGATCGCCACGCTGGTGACCGATGCGCAACTCAACGTGCTGGACGAAGGGCCGGAACTGGCCATCCATCATCCGCGCCAGCGGCTGGAGGCGATGGACGAATGGAACCGCAACACGCACGGCAAGTCCGGCCTGTGGCAGCGCGTGCTGGATTCGAGCGTGGACATGGGCGAGGCGGAACGGCGCACCATCGCCTTCCTCGAACACTGGGTTCCGGCCGGGAAATCCCCGATCTGCGGCAACTCGATCTGCCAGGATCGCCGCTTCCTGTACCGCTGCATGCCGAGACTGGAACGCTATTTCCACTACCGCAACCTGGATGTTTCCACGCTCAAGGAACTGGCGCGCCGCTGGGCGCCGCAGGTCGCGGCAAGCGTCTCCAAGCAGGCCGCGCACACGGCACTGGCCGATATCCGCGAATCCGTGGAGGAACTGCGCCACTACCGCAGGTTCATGGGCGCGCTCGGCGGGGAAACGGCGTAAGCGCCATACCTCATGGTCATACCTCATGGATGTGGCCCCGCTGTTGCAGTGGCGCTTGCTTCGCTGTCTTGTTGGGTCATCGCATGCCGCCGGGCAAGCTCGGCCCTACGGTGATGCAGGGGCGTGGGATCAGGAATTCGTGGATCGCCGGCGGGCGGCAGCCAAGCTGGGCAAGTCCCGGCAGTCTGAAATTTGCTAGGCTTTCTCCACCGGCACGGGTCGGTTTTGCAGTTTCAAGGGGAAAAACATGGTTTCCGTACGTATTCGCCTGGGTCGGATGACACTGGGCCTGTCGCTGCTTGCCGCAGCCATGATCGCAGGCGCGGCGATGAAGCCGGAAAGCCCTGGCGGCAAGGCCGAACCCGGGCAGATCTCCATGCTGGATGCGCGCGTCAATCTCCAGTCGAGCTATCTCAGCGCCGTGCAGGCCCGCGGCGGCGGAAGCAGCGGGCGGGCGGCCGCGAACCAGTACGCCATCGACATCGGCCTGGCGATCGACGCATGGCGTGAAACCCTGCCGGGCCTGGATGTCGCGCGCTCCGGCCTGACCGGCGCGCCCACCTCGGTGCGCAATACACGGGGCGCATTGACCGCCGCCGCGCCAGGGCAGGGCAACGAGGCCATCGTGCGCAGTTTCCTGCTCCAGCGTGGCGCGATCTATGGCCTGGATGCCGCCGATGCGGGCGATATCGAGGTGGTCGGCGACAGCGCCGGTTCGGCCAACGGCCTGCGCATGTTGCGTACCGAACAGGTGATCGCCGGCCGCGCCGTGTTCCAGTCGGAAACGCGCTTCACGCTGGATCGACAAGGCCGCATCGTGAAATCGGTCGGCGTGATGGTGCCGCATGCGCGCTCCATTGCGCCCTCGCTGGCCGGCGCGCCACTCATCGACGCGAAAACGGCGCTGGCGCGCCTGATGCAGTTCGAGAACCGCATGATCGACCTGAGCGGCCTGCAATCCGTCGCCGGCGAGCAGGGCCGTGCCAGGCTGGTGGGCGAAGCGGACTACATCACGGGCGAGGTGGACGTTCGCGACGTCTGGTTCCCGCTCGCGCCGGGCCTGCTGGTGCCGGCGTGGTCGCTGGTGGTGTTCACCGAAGGATCGGCCGATTGGTACGCCGTGGTCGATGCCCAGACCGGCGACGTGCTCTGGCGCAAGAACATGCGCGACTATGCTTCCGCGCACGATGCGCGCTTCCGCGTCTACGTGCAGGCCGATGGTGTCACTCCGGCGGAAAGCCCGGCGCCGCTGTCGCCCACGACGGTGACTCCCGGCAGCGGCACGCAGGCCGCGGCGATCGCGCCGACCATCGTCGGCATGCACGCCGCGATGGATGCGATCGCCAGCCCGAACGGCTGGATCGAGGACTGCCCCGCCGGCGGCTGCACCGCGAACGAGACCCAGACCCTGGGCAACAACGTGCTGGCATGCCTGGATCGCATCGGCGGTGCCAATGCGAACATCTGCGACACCGACCTCGATGGCAATGGCCGCCCTACCGGCAACCCCGACGCCAATGCCCGCGACCGCGATTTCCTCGGCACCACGCCGCGCGATTTCCAGACCGGCTACCTGCCGCCGCCGCAGGGCGGCAATCCGGAAGCCGGCCAGACCGCGACCGGCACTGGTGCCGCCCACGACCAGTTCCGCCGCGGCGCGGTGACGCAACTGTTCTACACCTCGAACTGGTACCACGACCAGTTGTTCGCGCTCGGTTTCGACGAGGGCTCCGGCAACTTCCAGCAGACCAACTTCAGCGGCTTTGGCCTGGGCGGCGACCGGGTGCTCGCCGATGCGCAGGATGCCTCGGGCACCAACAACGCCAACTTCAGCACGCCGCCGGATGGCACGTCCGGCCGCATGCAGATGTACAACTTTACCGGGCCAACCATTGATCGCGACGGCAGCCTGGATGCGGTGATCGTGATCCACGAACTCACCCACGGCACCAGCAACCGCCTGATCGGCAACGCGGCGGGCCTGGGCTGGGCTCCGGGCAGCGGCATGGGCGAAGGCTGGAGCGATTTCTACGCGCTGTCGCTGTTGAACGGCACCAATGCCCACGATCCGGACGCCAGCTACGCCGCCGGTGCCTATGCGACCTACAAGCTGGGTGGACTGCTCGACAACTATCTTTACGCCATCCGCCGCTTTCCCTATTCGACCGACAACACCGTCAACCCGCTGACCTGGGCCGACGTCGATGACGTCACGTTCGACCTCTCCGGCGGCATCGCCGCCTCGCCGCTGAATTTCTCCGACAGCGGCGGCATGGAAGTGCACAACGCCGGCGAGATATGGGCGCTGTCGCTGTGGGAAGTGCGCTCGCGCATCATCGCCGATCCCAACGGCGCCAGCGGTGACGTGCCCACCGGCAATCACACCATGCTGCAACTGGTCACCGACGCGATGAAGATGACCCCGATCAGCCCGAGCTTCGAGCAGGCCCGCGACGCGCTGTTCGATGCCGACTGCGCCATCAACGGCTGCGCCAACGAGGAATCCATCTGGGGCGGCTTCGCCGATCGCGGCCTGGGCTTCCTCGCGGCGACGCGCTACCGCGTCGCGTTCGGCTACACCGCCGCGCACCTGGGCGTGACCGAATCCTTCGAGCTGCCGCGGCTGTACGTGGCCGACGTGGCCGCGGACGTCGCCATCGACGACAGCGCCGCCAACAACAACGGCGCGCCCGATCCGGGCGAACCCGTGCTGCTGACCGTGCGCCTGACCAATCCGTGGCGCGCCGCCGGCAAGGCTGCGACCGGCGCGACCGCGACGCTGAGCACCGCCACGCCAGGCGTCACGATCCTGGACGGCGATTCCAGCTACGGCGCCATCGCCCCGCAGGCCAGCGCCAGCGGCGACAGCTTCGCGATCCTGCTCGACCAGGCCCTGCCCTGCGGCAGCCGCATCGACTTCAGCCTGAGCGTGACCTCGAACCTCGGCACCACGGTGGAAACCTTCTCGCTGCGCATCGGCGCGGCCAACGGCACCGATCCGGTCGTGACCTACACGCGCGACACCAATCCCGACCTGGCGATCCCCGACAACCGCCCGCGCGCCGTGTTCGACACGCTGAACATCGCCGACGACTTCGTGATCGCCGATATCGATCTGCGCCTGGACAACGTCACGCACACCTGGACCGGCGACCTGACCGCGATGCTGCGCTCTCCCGGCGGCATCGGAGTGGATCAGATGTCGCTGATCGGTGGCCTGACCGATGGCGGCCCCGGCGACAACATGGTGAACATGGTGATGGACGACGATGTCGCCCAGACCGCGGCCAACGACATGGTGCAGGCGGTCAGTTCAGCCGCGCCTTACACGAAATCCTGGCTGCCCGTGTTCAACTCGCCTTGGGCCGTGCTGGCCGGGTTCCCGCCAGCGGATCCGGTGGGCACGTTCTCGCGCCTTGACGGCACCAGCACGCTCGGCACCTGGTCACTGGCGATGTCCGATCAGGCTGCCGGCGATACCGGCACCCTCCGGAGCTGGTCGATGCTGGTGACGCCGGTGCATTTCGACTGCACCGTCTTCGTCGGCGCGCCCGCGCCCACCGCGACCAAGACCGTCAGCGGCACCTTCACCGTGGGCGGAACCGTCACCTATACCGTCACCATCACCAATTCCGGTACGGGCACGCTCGCCGACAATCCCGGCGACGAGTTCACCGACGTGCTGCCCGCCGGCCTGACCCTGGTCAGCGCCAGCGCCACGAGCGGCACGGCCATCGCGACCTTCGGAACGAACACCGTGACCTGGAACGGCACCCTGGCCCAGCTTGGCGGCGCTGTCACGATCACGATCCAGGCCACCGTCAACGGCGGCACGCAGGGCACGCAGATCAGCAACCAGGGCACGGTGTCCTACGACAGCGACGGCAATGGCACGAACGAGGCCACGATGCTCACCGACGATCCGGCGGTCGGCGGAGCAAGCGATCCGACGGTGTTCCAGGTCGGCGGCGCGCAGCTTTCCGCGACCAAGACCGTGACCGGCACGTTCACCGCCGGTGGCAGCGTGACCTACACCATCACGATCGGCAACGCGGGCGTATCCGCTTCCCTCGACAACGCCGGCGACGAATTCACCGACACCCTTCCGGCCGGCCTCAGCGTATCCAGTGCGGTCGCGACCTCGGGCACGGCTTCCACCGCGGGCAATACCGTGACCTGGAACGGCTCGGTGCCGGCCGGTGGCAGCGTGACGCTTACCATCCAGGCCAGCATCGCCGCCGGCACGGCCGTGGGCACCACGTTCAGCAACCAGGGGACGCTGAACTACGACGCTGATCTCAACGGCAGCAACGAAACCACCATCCTGACCGACGATCCTGCCGTGGGCGGTGCCGCCGACCCGACCGACTTCGTCACCTTCGGCGCAGCGATCTCGGCCACCAAGACGGTGGCGGGTGCATTCGTCCAAGGTTCCACCGTGGTTTACACCATCGTGCTGAGCAACGCCGGCAATGCCGATACGATGGACAACCCGGGCGATGAACTGGTCGATGTACTGCCACCGGCACTGGCGCTGGTGAACGCAACGGCGGATGCGGGGCTGGTGTTCGCGGATTCCGGCAGCAATACCGTCGCCTGGAACGGCTCGATCCCGGCGGGCGGCAGCGTGACCATCACCATCAACGCCACGATCCTGATGGGCGGCACGATCAGCAACCAGGCCACGTTCGCCTACGACGCCAATCTCGACGGCTCGAACGAATCGACCGGCGTCAGCGACGATCCAGCCGTCGCGGGCAGTGCCGATCCGACCGTGTTCGGCGCGCAATCCATGGGCGTGCTGGTGCCGATCGCATCGCAGTGGGCGCTTGCCTTGCTGGCGCTTGCCCTGTTCGGCTTTGCGGCGGCCACACAGCGCAGGCGATGAGCCGCGCCACGCTTCATCTTCCAGAGGGTGCCCGCGGGCACCCTCTTTTTTGCGCGCCGTGGCCGGCGATGCGTTGTCGCTGCGGCAGGCCGGGCGGAGGCTGGGCAGGCTTGCGGCGATGGCGAAGCGCTTGCCGGTTCGCGCACAAGTTGCGCAGGTCCCGCATCGCTAGAATGGCCGCATGAGCCGCGATTCCATGCCCGAGAACCCCGCCATCGAAGCCGCGCGCCTGCGCCGCATCATCGAGGACGCGAACCACCGCTACTACGTGCTCGACGACCCGGACATCACCGACGCCGATTACGACAAGGCCCTGCGTGCGCTGGAAAAGCTCGAAGCCGAGCATCCCTGGCTTCGTACCCCGGATTCGCCCACGCAGCGCGTTGGCATCGCGGTTTCCGGAACCTTCGGCGAGGTACGCCATGCGGTTCCGATGCTGTCGCTCGCCAACGCCTTCAGCGACGAGGAAGTGCGCGATTTCGTGCGCCGCATCGTCGAGCGGTTGGACGTTGCCGAACCTGCATTCTCGGTCGAACCCAAGTTCGACGGCCTTGCGATCGGCCTGCGCTACGAAAACGGCGTGTTCGTGCGCGGCGCGACGCGCGGTGACGGCGCGGTCGGCGAGGACGTGAGCGCGAACCTGCGCACCGTGCGCAACCTGCCGTTGCGCCTGCGCGGCGGCGATGTTCCTTCGCTCATCGAGGTGCGCGGGGAAATCGTCATGCCGCGCGCGGATTTCCTCGCCTACAACCGGCGCATGCTGGAAAGCGGCGGCAAACCGCTGGCGAACCCGCGCAACGGCGCGGCCGGTTCCCTGCGGCAGCTGGATCCGAAGATCACCGCGCAACGGCCGCTGCGATTCTATGCCTACGGGCTCAACCTTCCCGCCGCCGATGGTCAAGGCGCGGAAGCCGCATTGCCGTTCGAGCGTCATTCGCAGGCGATGGCGAAGCTGCGCGACTGGGGCTTCACCGTCAGCGAATTGGCGCAGTGCGCCAGCGGCAGCGAGGGATTGCTGGCGTATTACCGCCGCATCGGCGCGGCGCGCGATGGGCTGCCGTTCGATATCGACGGCGTGGTGTACAAGCTCGACAGCCTCGCCGGCCAGCGCGAGATGGGCTATGTCTCGCGTGCGCCGCGCTGGGCGCTTGCGCACAAGTTTCCGGCGCAGGAAATGGCGACGAAACTGGAAGCCATCGACGTGCAGATCGGCAGAACCGGCGCGGCCACGCCGGTGGCGCGGCTCGCGCCGGTGCAGGTAGGTGGCGTCGTCGTCACCAATGCGACCTTGCACAATGCCGACCAGATCGCGCGGCTGGGCGTGCGCATCGGCGATACCGTGATCGTGCGGCGCGCGGGCGACGTGATTCCGGAAATCGTGCGCGTGGAAGGCTCGCAGCATGCAGCCGATGCGCCCGCCTGGACGATGCCGGCGAACTGCCCGGTCTGCGGCTCGGAACTGGTGAAGGACGAGGACGGCGTGGCCTGGCGCTGTTCCGGCGGGCTGTCCTGCGCTGCGCAGCGCAACGAATCGCTGCGCCATTTCGCCAGCCGCCGCGCCATGGATATCGAAGGCTTGGGTGAGCGCTACATCGAGGATCTGGCCGGGCTGGGCTACGTGCGCAGCGTGGCCGATGTGTACCGGCTCACGCTCGACGATCTGCTGGAAATGAAGCGCCGTGCCGACGAGCGCGACGGCACGACGCCGGACACCGTCAAGTCGGGCAAGGTCGCCAGCAAATGGGCCGAAAACCTGCTCGACGCCATCGACGCCAGTCGCAAGGCGCAGCTTGCCAGGTTGCTGTTCGCGCTCGGCATCCGGCATGTGGGCGAAACCACTGCCAAAGCCCTGGCGCAATGGTTCGGCGAGCTT
>CAZHXV010000057.1:0-14179 GCA_964536455.1 uncultured Aquimonas sp. | reverse complement strand
GGCGAGGATCGCTCCCGTCCTGGCCGCTGCAAGTCACCATGTCGAACCGGAACACGTACGCGGCCACGCCCTTGATTCGGATGCAAGAAAACCAATCGGATAGTTCATGAAAATCGCCAGCTGGAACGTCAATTCGCTCAATGTCCGCCTGCCGCATCTGAAGACGTGGCTGCAAAGCGCCGCGCCGGACATCGTGGCCTTGCAGGAAACCAAGCTGGAGGACGCGAAGTTTCCCGAGGCCGAACTGGCGGCGCTGGGCTACCGCAGCGTGTTCTCCGGCCAGAAGACCTACAACGGCGTGGCGCTGCTTTCGCGCGGGGAACCCGCCGATGTGCAGATCGGGATTCCCGGCTTCCAGGACGAGCAGCGCCGCGTGCTGGCGGCCACGTATGACGGCTTGCGCGTGGTGGATGTTTACGTGGTCAACGGGCAGGACGTGGGCACGGAAAAGTACGACTACAAACTGCGCTGGCTCGCCGCGCTGCACGCCTGGCTGGAAACCGAGCGCGAACGCCATCCGAACCTGATCGTGCTGGGCGACTACAACATCGCCCCGGACGACCGCGACGTGCACGACCCCGCCGTCTGGAACGAGGACAGCATCCTCACCTCCACCGCCGAACGCGCCGCCTTGAATAGCCTGTTCGGGCTGGGCTTTTCCGATTCTTTCCGCCTGTTCGAGCAGCCGGAAAAAAGTTTCAGCTGGTGGGATTACCGCGCCGCCGGCTTCCGCAGGAACCTGGGCCTGCGCATCGACCTGATCCTCGCCAGCAACGCCTTGAAATCGCGCTGCGCCGCCGCCGGCATCGACCGCGAACCGCGCACCTGGGAGCGGCCCAGCGATCATGCGCCCGTGTGGCTGGAGTTGAGGCAGTGAGCCATGTGCATTGCCGGGGATGGAGGCTTCCGCTTCATTGATTCCGCAAGCGCTGTCCGCGGAATTTGCCTCGGACGGCAGTGCGCCTTCGCGGGAATGACGGCAGTTTTTCGAGGTGCCCAGCATTTGATGCTGAGCGCCGGAACCTACTCGATGCGATTGCGCCAGTAACCCGGCTCGCGGTGGTTGTGCATCACCGCGAGGATCAGAACATGGTCGGGTTCGGGTACATACAGCACCGAATACGGAAACACGCGCACCAAGCGTCGGCGCACGTCCTGTTCGAGGATCGGGTGGCGCAGGGGATGTTCGGCGGCTTCGCCGATTGCCGCATCCACGGCATGCCGGAACCGGCGTCCCAGCGCAACCTGTTCGGCCTTGTACCAGACAACGGCACCCGTGAACTCTACCCGCGCTTCCGGATGGAACTCAATCCGCATCGCGCAGCAACTCGTCCAGCTCGTCTGCGACCTGCTGCGCGGAAACCGTCTTCACCTTACCGCTACGCACCTCATCGCGGCGTCGCAGCGCCTCGTTGGCCCACGCTTCACGCACGCTGTCGTCGTTGAGCGGGTCGAGGCTTTCGACCAGCCGGTCAGCCAACATCGCCCGCGCATCGGCGGGCAGAGCCAGCACTTCTTCGAGCAGTTTTTCGACGGGGATGACCACGAACGGAGCGTAGTCCTTCCGCCGATCACGGGCAATGCTCGTCATCGACACGATTGGCCGCAATACGGCCTCAGCCCATCACGCTCGACGAGCCATAGGCATACCTGCGCCCCGCCTGAAACAACTCGTCCCGGATGGCTGCACGCAGCGATTTCGGCGATACCACTTCAACCTGCGAACCGAAAGCCAGCAGCCACCAGCGCAGGCGATCGTCATCCTCGACCGTGGCGGTGATTTTCACGCGCTGCCCGGCTTCGATTTCCTTCCATGCCTGATCCGGCGACAGCGGCGTTTCCCGCAGATGTTCCGCGGCTGCACGATCGAAGCGACAGACCAGACGAATCCGGCCACGCGGGGCTATGCGCGCACCTGCGTTGGCGGCATGGCTGGCGAAATCGAACCCTTCCGGCTCGCGCCGCGTTTGCGCCAGTTCTTCCAAGCGCCTGAAACGATGCAGGGCGAAGTGGCGCACGTCCCCGTAGTCGAATGTCGTAGCCGCCAGATACAGCGTCGGGCCATGCGCGATCAGGCCCAGCGGATGCAGCAGGTACTCGCGGAAATCCTCGCTGCCCTTGGGTCGATACCAGCCATGCAGGCATCTGCGATGCGCCAGGGCGTTCTGCACGGTGGCAAGCACGCCAGCGTCGATGGCGGGCGGCAGCAATGCCATGCCGGTCGCCATGATCGCCGTTCGCCGGTGCCAATCCTTCCAGCCCGAAGCCGATACCGTTTTTTGAGCCACGGCGAACAGGCTGGACAGTTCCTCGTGCAGGTTGCGCGGCAGTAGCGGTTCCAGGTGCCTTTGCGCGAGCAGCAAGGCAATCGCCTGCGCTGTGGTCAGCCCCGGAAGAATGTCCAGGCGCGCCGCCTTCGACCACGACCAGCCAAAGGGCCGGGAACGGTCGTCCAGCATCAACGGGAATCGCGCGGAAAGCGCGTGCAGGTCGCGCTCGATGGTGCGGCGGGAAATTTCGTAGCCCGCATCCCGCAACCGGGATTCCAGCGCGGCGGTCGTGACCTTCCGTGGTGCGCGCGGTACGGCCCGCAGCATTTCCCATTGCCGGGCGAGCGTCTGGCCGGTTTCTTCCTTCATGCGACACCTGCGCGATCATGCGACATGAATTGTCGGATCATACCCGGACACTGGCTGTCATCGCCGCTGCCGGAACAGGCCATGACCCAGACGCCGCCATCGCAAGCGTATCCGCATCTTCTCCAATCCCGCGACCTGCGGACGTACTGGATGCTGCGAATCCTGTTCCGGCTCGACGCCATCCACGATATGCACGAGTCGTTCCGGACACTTGCCCGGAGCAGCTACTGCCGTGCACTCGCCGCGCTGGGAATTGCCGTGGAAAGCGATGTCACGGTCGAGGACTGGAAGGCCATCATGCTGCGGCTGCAAGCCACTTACGCCGCGATCGAATTCCACAGGAAAACGTGCTGCTTTGCGCCCGTGCTCGAAGCCAATCTGGCGCTGCTTCGGCGGCGCTTCGGGTTCACCGTCACGGAGTGCCGCCTGATCGGCTTTGCGGTGTTGCTGAATACCGACGATGCGTTCGAGGCCATCGCGCGTCGTGCATCGGAACGGCTGGATATCTACCGTCTCGTCGCCGATGCCATCGGTATCCCATTGGCGCTGGTGACGCGCGCCCTCATGCACGGCAGCCGCCTGCGGCGTTCGCATCTGGTAATGCTCGCGACATCGAAGAAGTTGTCGGAAGTCATCACGGTCGGAGACGACTCGCTGCGCAAGTTGGCGACTTCGCGTCTGCATTGCGTCGATGACCTGTTCGCCGATGTCCTGAAACCCGCATCACCTCCGGAGTTGGCGCGGGACGATTTTCCCCATCTGATGCCTGCGTTCGATGAGGTCGTCCGATTGCTTCGCCGCAGCCTGGGCAAGCGCCGGGCCGGGACGAATGTGCTGTTGCATGGCGTACCCGGAACCGGGAAATCGCAGTTGTGCCGGGTTCTGGCGCGAGCGGTGGGCGCAGAGTTGTTCGAGGTGTCCAGTCGGATCGACCATCACCTGGAAAAAGCAGCGGCACGGCAACGGCTAGAATATGTCCAGTCGGCCCAGTTCGTATTGCGCGGCAAGCGGGCGATGCTGTGTTTCGACGAGATAGACGCGATCTTCCGCTTCGGCAGTTCCGGTACGGGGCCGGCTTCCATTGCCGACCAATCCAAGGCGTGGCTCAACGAATTGCTCGAAACCAATGTTCTGCCGACGATCTGGGTGGCGAACGATATCGACACGATGGATCCGGCCTTCGTGCGCCGTTTCGATCTGGTCATCCGGCTCGATGCGCCACCGCAGGCGCAACGGCTGCGGCTGCTGGAACGCGAATGTGCGGAAATCGCCTCGCCGGAACTGTTGCGCCGCATTTCGCGCATCGAGCACATCACGCCCGCGCTCGTGACGCGCGCGTCCCGCACGGTGCGCTGTATGCGGGAGGCGCCGGGGCTGCCTGCCGATGCCTTGCTCGAAGCCGTGCTGGATGGCGTGGTGCAGGCGCAAGGGCATGTCTCGCTGCGTCGCAGCCTTGCAAGGCAGGCAGGAGAAGGTTTCGATCCGGCGTTGTGCAACGCCAGCGAGAATCTTGCCGATGTGATGCAGGGCATCCGCCGCATTGGCGCGGGACGAATCTGCCTCCATGGCCCGCCGGGAACCGGTAAATCCGCGTTCGGCCACTGGCTGGCGCGGGAGTTGGGCAGGCCGCTGGTGTTGAAGAAGGTGTCGGATTTGCAAAGCCCATGGCTTGGCGAAACCGAACGCAACATTGCGCGCGCCTTCGAGCGCGCGAGCCGCGATGGCGCGGTGTTGCAGATCGACGAAGTGGACAGCTTCCTGCGAGACCGGCGACATGCGCAGCGCTCATGGGAGCTTGCGGAAGTCAACGAATTCCTCGCGCAACTGGAAATCTTCGAGGGCATCTTCATCGCCAGCACCAACCTGATGGACGAACTCGACCAGGCCGCGCTGCGGCGTTTCGATTACAAGATTCGGATGGACTACTTGCGGCGCGAGCAGGCCGAAGCGATGCTGGTTCGGACGCTGGGGGAACTTGGCGTTTCCGGCAACATGGAAGGAGGGTGGAATTCCCCGCTCGAACGATTGACGCCAGGCGACTTCGCGGTGGTTGCCCGGAAGCATCGGATCACGCCGTTCGCTACGGGTGATGCAGTGATCCGGGCGTTGGCGGCGGAGCAGGCGTGCCGGGATGGCGAGCGGCGGCGGATTGGGTTTGTGTGAGGCTTGTGCTCCTCTGGCTTCATTCTTCTTTGCAAGACAATCGAGATTTTTATGGCGCTGGAAAACTGGAAAGAAGCCTTCGAGAACGGCAAGGGATATTGCACGTACTGCGGAGTCGATTTGCTTGCATCCCTTTCATCGTTCTGGTCGGCACAACGGGATCATGTGCATCCCCGTGCCAGTGGTGGCAATGATGACGCCGGGAACATGGTCATTGCTTGTCCATCATGCAATCAGGCCCTTTCCCGTGAAAAAGACCTTCGCACAATCGACGAAAGAAGAGCATTTATTCAACGCCTCTACATGGATAGAGCTTCGACGTATGAGGCGTGGAAAAGAGCGCTTCGCGGCGGCGGCAAATAACACGCAATGTCTGGCTGTTTTGCCCGCACCATTCGACGCAGCGAGCCTTGGCTGATCGTTACGGTGGAAGACGATGGCGTGGGCTTTTCGCCTTCCGCAAGATTGTCATCCGAAAGATCGGGCAACGGCTTGCACAACATGCGCGACCGTGCGCTGATGCTCGGCGGCGATCTGCGTATCGGGCCTGGGCGTGTGCGCGGGTCGCGCTTGCGGGCCTGGTTGCGGGCGGTCGGGGCATCGCCCGAGTGATGGGCGATGATATTGGCGGGTTGACCACAGGCAACAACGGCGCTCTTGCGGGTGCTTCACGACCACCGCAGGCCAACCATCCCCAATCCCGGCTACTTCCCCCGCGCCAACGGCAGATCCGCCGATTGCCACGCGCCGATGCCGCCATCCAGCCAATGCACTTTGGTGAAACCGGCCTTCACCAGTTTCGCGGCGGCCTGCGCGGAGGCCATGCCATTGCGGCAGACCAGGGCGACGGGGCTTTCCTTGGCCTTGGCCAGCCATTTGCTTTCAGGATCCAACTGGCTCAGCACGATGTTCTTGCTGCCGACGATGTGGCCCTTTTCGAAATCGTTCATGGGGCTGACATCCACCACCAAGGCATTTTCGCGGTTGATGAGGTGGGTCAGCAGCGCCGGCGTCAGCGAGGTGTAGCCACGGCGCAGGTGCGCGATTTCGTTGGCGATCAGCGCGAAGGCGATGCTGACGAAAGCCAGGCTCAGCATGGGGTGGTTGCCGATGAATTCGGGCAGGCGTTCGAACATGAAAGGTGTCCTCAATCGCCGAGCGCTTCGCGCAGGAATTCGGGCATGGCCAGCGCGGCGCGGTGGATGTCGGCGTTGTAGTAGCGGGTCGGGAAGGTTTTGGAGTGTGCGCCGCGTTCGCGGAAGCCGGCCAGTTCGCCGCCCTTGCGCGCCAGCGTGCAGCTCCACCAGCCGGTGGGATAGCACGGCTGCGGGAAGGGCAGGGTGCGGGTGTGGGCGAAACCGGCGGCGGCCATGTGGTGGCGCATCGCCTTGATCAGGCTGGTGTGCACCAGAGGGGATTCGGATTGCTGCACCAGGATGCCGCCCTGGCGCAGTGCCTTGAGGCAGCTCGCGTAGAAGGCTTCGTTGAACAGCCCTTCCGCCGGGCCGACCGGATCGGTGGAATCCACGATCACCACGTCGATGCTTTCCGGCGCGGCGTTCTTCATGTACGCGATGCCATCGTCGAACATGAGCTGCGCGCGTGGATCGGCGTTGGGTTCGCACAGTTCGGGAAAATATTTCTCCGCCATGCGCGTGACCTGCTCGTCGATGTCGCACTGCACCGCCTGCTCGACTTCCTTGTGCTTGAGCACCTCGCGCAGCGTGCCGCAATCCCCGCCGCCGATGATGGCCACGCGCTTGGGGTTGCTGTGGGTGAACAGCACCGGGTGGCTCATCATCTCGTGGTAGAGGAAGTTGTCGCGGCTGGTCAGCATCACCGCGCCGTCGATCACCATCAGGTTGCCCCAGTCCGTGGTTTCCCAGATTTCGATCTTCTGGAACGGCGACTGCACCTCGTCCAGCTTGCCCTTGACGCGAAAACCGATGGACGAACCGGAATGTTCGAAGTTTTCGTGGAACCAGGTGGCGTCGGCGGTCATGGGCGTTCCGAATGGAGGGTGGTGAGGCAACCGGCGGATTGTACTGGAACGGGGCCGTGGGCCGCTCATCTTGCGGGGCAGGGGTCGGGAGCTTGTTCGCATTTCTGCCACACTTCGCCGATGCACGAGGATGCCGCCACGCCGCCCGATGGCCCGGATGCGCTGTTCGCCCAGGTCTATGACCGCCTGAAGCGCATGGCCTCGGCGCGGCTGGCGAACGCGGCGGCGGAATCGCTCGATGCCACCGCGCTGGTGCATGAGCTGTACCTGCGCGTAGGCCGGAAGGAGGGATTGCATTTCGAAAAGCCCGAACAGTTCTACGCCTATGCCGCGCGCGCCATGCGCCACCTGCTGGCCAACCGCGCCCGCGACAGGCTGCGGCTGCGCGCCGGCGGCGATTGGACGCGCATCACGCTGACCGGCCGCGACCAGCGCCTGGCACTGGACAGCGCCGAGCAGGCATTGGCGATGGAAGAAGCCCTGTCCCGGCTGGAAAAAGCCGATGCCCGCGCTGCGCAGGTGGCGGAATTGTTCGTGTTCGCCGGGCTGGATCAGGCCCACATCGGCGAAACGCTGGGCATCTCGCGCATCACCGTGGCGCGGGACTGGCGCTTCGCCAAGGCCTTCCTCA
This sequence comes from uncultured Aquimonas sp., assembly GCA_964536455.1. GTDB lineage: Bacteria > Pseudomonadota > Gammaproteobacteria > Xanthomonadales > Xanthomonadaceae > Denitratimonas. The sequence continues at coordinate 6,744 of CAZHXV010000057.1, read as the reverse complement.
GGCACGAACTGGCCTGAACGAACCGGATTGATACTCCCGGCCATCAAACAGGGTTCAATCACTGCATGAACACTTCATCCCCGGATTCGCTGCGCGCCCTGTTCGATGCCGTGCTGGAACAGCCGCCGGCGCAGCAGCTTGCGTACCTGCAGGCGCATTGCCCCGACCCTGTCCTGCGCGCCCGCGTGCTGGCGCTGCTGGAAGCCGATGTGCGCACGAGCGATTCCCTGCAACGCGACTGGGCCGAGCGCATCGCCCAGGGGCTGGGCGAGGACGATCCTGCCGCGTTCCACAGGTCTGCGCCGCCGCCCCATGGCCGCATCGGCCCGTTCCGCATCGTGCGCACCATCGGCGAGGGCGGCTTTTCCACCGTGTTCGAGGCCGAGCGCGATATCGAAGGGGTGGCCCAGCGCGTGGCGCTGAAGTTGCTGCATTGCGGCCTGCACAGTGCCGATGCGCGCCGCCGCTTCGAGCACGAACGCCGTGCCTTGCTGCAACTTCGGCATCCCAACATCACCCGCCTGATCGACGCCGGCGTCACCGACACCGGCCAGCCCTACATCGCGCTGGAACTGGTCGAAGGCGTGACCATCACCGAGTATGCCCGCGCGCACCGGCTCGACCTTCCCGCGCGGCTGGCGCTGTTCACCGACGTCTGCCATGCCGTGGATGCCGCGCACCGCGCCCTGATCGTGCACCGGGACATCAAGCCCTCCAATGTGCTGGTCTCCGGCGACGGTAGGGTGAGCCTGCTGGATTTCGGCATCGCCAAGCTGCTTGACGCCCCGGACGAACACCGCACCCTGGCTCCCGCCTTCACGCCGGCCTACGCCGCGCCCGAACAGCAGGTTGGCGGCCACATCACCACCGCCACCGACGTTTACGCGCTCGGCATCCTGCTGGACGAACTGGTCACCTGCGAACGCCGCGCCCCCGGCGAAACCCGCCGCCCCTCCGCGCGTGTCACCGACACCGTCGAACCGGAGGCCCTGCCGGCGCCGCCGCAGGCCATGCGCAAACTGCTGCGCGGCGATCTGGACAACATCGTGCTGAAAGCCATCGCGGAAGAGCCGGAGCGCCGCTACGCCTCGGCCAGCGCGCTGGCCGAAGACATCGGGCGGCATCTTTCGCACCTGCCTGTCGCAGCGCACCCGCCCTCGAACTGGTACCGCACCCGCAAGTTCGTTGCGCGCCATCGCGGCGGGGTGGCGACCACGGCGGCCTTCCTGCTTGCGATCCTTGCCGCGTTGGGCGTGGCGCTGTGGCAGGCCAGGGTGGCGCGGCTGGAGGCCACCCGCGCCAACGAGGTGCAAACCTTCTTGGAATCCCTGTTCCAGCCGCTGAGCGATGGCATGGAAACCGCGCGCACGCCCACGTTGCCGGAACTGCTGGAACGTGGCCGCCGGCAGGTGGAGGAGCGCTACGAGGGCGATGCGCAGATTCGCGCGCAGTTGCTCGCCATGTTCCTGCGCATCCACCAGAAGCTGGGAGAAACCCGCGATGTCGAAGGCCTTGCCGAGGCGGCCCGAACCGCGGCGATCGCCGCCTGGGGCGAGCACGATGCGCGCAGCCTGGAAGCGCGCTACCGCCATGCGATGCAGCTTCGCCACGTTGGCGAAAACGACCGCGCCCGCGCGGAACTGGAAGCGGTGCTCGGCGACATGCGCAGGCAGGGCATCGGTGGGGAAGCCTTCGCCAGCGCCATCGACGAATACGTCGGCGTGCGGATGCGCCAGGACATGCCGCCGTCCGAAGCGGTGGAACTGCTGCGGCAAGCCCTTCGTGCACGCGAAAGCGAGCCCGATCCCACGCCCGCCAGCCTCGCGCTGGGCCACAACAACCTTTCCATCGGCTTGCAGGAGAGCGGCGATTTCCAGGGCGCGCTGGAACAACTGGCGCGTGCGCTGGAGCTGGAGCAACGGCAGTTCGGCCCCGGTGTGCGCATGGCCAACGTGCTGGTTGGCATCGGCATCAACCATTCTTACCTCGGGCAGTGGCAGGAAGCGGAAAAAGCCATGCAGCAGGCGCGCAGGATGTATGCGAACACGGCGGTGGCCAAGAGCCCCAACATGGTGTCGCTGCGTGGCGCGGCTTTGCGCCACGCAGGCCGGCCTGGAACAGTTCGCCGCCGCCGAAGCCACCTGCGGGGATGCCGTGTCGATGGCGCGCGAGGTTGGCGGCGAAACCAGCACGCCTTATGCCACCGCGCTGGCGCGGCGCGCGGAAGCCGCCTTCGGGCGCGGGGATTTCGCCGCGATGCAGGCCGATATCGAGCTGGCCTACCGGGCAGCGGACACGCTCCAGGGCAACCGCGCCTATGTCCGGGCCATCGTCGAAAGCGCGGAATCGCGTCTTTGGCAGGCGCGCGGGGAATGGAGCCGGCGGCGCGACAGACTCACCGCCACGCTCGATCCCGCAACGCCCGGCGGACGCCTCGGCACCAAGGCGCCGGGCGCGCCCCAGATCGCCGCGAACCTAGCCCTGGCCTGCGAGTACGCGCCGGATGCGGATGTGTGCGGCAGCGATCCGATGGCGCGCGCCGATGCCCTGATCGCCGCCATGAATACCCCGCGCAGCGTGCAGATCCTGTTCGCGCAGTTGCCCCTGGCGGAAATCGAACTGCTGCACGATGCGCCTGCGCGCGTGCTGGAACGGCTGGAGCCGGCGCTGGCCGTGGTGGAGCCGGAACTGCCGCCCACGCACTCCAGGCTGGCCAATGCCTACGCCCTGCTGGCCGAGGCCCATCGGCGCCTGGGCAATACCGAAGCCGCGCAACGCTTCGCCGCCCGCGCGGATGAAATCCTCGCCGCGTTGCCGCCGCAGCACCCGGCCCGCGCGTGGTCGGTGCCGGTTCGGCGGGAGCGGTAGCCGCAGGGGTTGGTGGGCGGGCGAAGCGGGCGGCTTTTCGCTCTCCCGCCAACGGGAGGGTGGAGAATCCTCGGGAAATTTTTCCGGCGTGATACACCCGCGCCCCGATCGGTGTTTCCCGTGATTGGCACCCGCCATCGCAGGAGAAACCCATGTCGCACCGTATCGGCCTCATCGCGCGCAGCGTCGCACTGCGCGCCCGCGCATGGGGGCTGGCCCTGCTGGCAATGCTTTCCGCCGTGCCGGCCTGGGCGCAGAACGTCAACGATGGCTATGCGCCAACCGTCAATGGAGGGGTGGTCGCCATCGCCGTGCAAGCGGATGGAAAGGCCGTGATCGGCGGAGATTTCACCCAGGTCAACGGACAGCCATGCCGCCGGGTCTGCCGCCTGCTTGCCGATGGCAGTGTGGATGGGACGTTCGTCGATCCGGGCATCAACGCCACGGTCTGGGCCATTGCCGTGCAGCCCGATGGCCGCATCCTGATCGGCGGGGAGTTCACCCAGGCGGGCGGGCAGCCGCGCAATCGCATCGCGCGGTTGAACCCGAACGGCAGCCTGGATGCCAGCTTCATCGATGCCGCCGCCAACAACGCAGTCGAGGCCCTGCTCGTCATGCCCAGCGGCAAGATCATGGTCGGCGGCGCGTTCACCTCGATAGGCGGCCAGACCCGGAGCCACCTCGCACGCCTGGAGGCCAACGGCAGCCTCGATGCTTCCTTCAGCGACCTGGGCGCGAACAATTCGATCCTGGCACTGGCGATGCAGCCCGACGGCAAGGTTCTGATCGGCGGCTGGTTCGCCCAGATCGGCGGGCAGGCACGCAGCCGCGTGGCGCGCCTGAACGCCGACGGCAGCCTCGATTCGGCTTTCATCGACACCCAAACCGGCGGCGATGCCGTTCAGTCGCTGGCCGTGCTGCCGCACGGCAAAGTGCTCGTGGGCGGCCAGTTCAACTCGATCGGTGGCCAGGCGCGCAGCCACCTCGCACGCCTGAATGCCAACGGCAGCGTCGATGGGACGTTCAACCACCCCAACGTGAACGGCAAGGTCTGGGCGCTGGCGGTGCAACCGGACGGCAAGGTGCTGGTCGGCGGCCAGTTCAGCCAGGCCGGCGGACAGCCACGCGCCGGTGTGGCGCGCTTGGGCGGCAACGGCACCCTGGATGCCGAGTTCGCCAATCCCGGCGTGAATGGCGGGGTTTTCGCGCTGGCGCAGCAGCCGGATGGCAAGGTGCTGATCGGCGGAGGCTTCTCCTCGGTCGGCGCACAACCGCAAGGCAATCTGGCGCGCCTGGAAGCCCATGGCGGCATGGATGCGACGTTTGCCGACGGCGGTGCGAACAACGCGGTTCTGGCATTGGCCGTGCAATTGGACGGCAAGGCGCTGGTCGGTGGCGCATTCACCGTGTTCGACGGGCAGCCGCGCCGGAGTGCAGCGCGCTTCAACACCGATGGCAGCCTCGATACGACGTTCGCCGATCCCGCTGCGGATGCCAATGTCAATGCGCTGGCCGTGCAGCCGGATGGCAAGGTGCTGGTCGGTGGCCAGTTCACCCACATCGGCGGGCAGGTGCGAAGCAGCATTGCGCGTCTCAACGCCAATGGCAGCCTCGACGCATCCTTCCCCGACTCCGGTGCGAACGGGACGGTGCGAGCGCTGGCCGTGCAGCCGGACGGCAAGATACTGCTTGCCGGCAGCTTCACTGCGATCGGCGGGCAGCCGCGCAGTCGCGTGGCGCGCCTGAACGCCAACGGCAGCCTCGATGCCACGTTCGGCGATCGCGACGTGAACGACTGGATCTACGCGCTGGCCGTGCAGCCGGACGGCCGGATACTGGTCGGCGGCGGCTTCACCATGGTGGGCGGGCAGCCGCGCAACCGCGTGGCGCGCCTCCACGCCGATGGCAGCCTCGATGAGAGCTTCATCGACCTCGGTGCGAATGGCCAGGGCATCGAGGCGCTGGCATTGCAGCCGGATGGCAAGGTGCTGGTGGGCGGCGCATTCACGGCGATCGGCGGGCAGGCGCGAAACCGCATCGCACGCTTGAATCCCGATGGCAGCCTCGATGCAACCTTCATCGACCCTGGCGCGAACGCCTTTGTCTCCGTGCTGTCCCTGCAACCGGACGGCAAGGTGCTGGTCGGTGGCCAGTTCACCGAGATCGGTGGGCAACACCGGGTGGCGATAGCGCGCCTGAACGCCAACGGCAGCCTCGATGCGACCTTCGCCGATCCAGACGTGGAATCCACGGTTTTTGCATTGGCGACCCAGCCGGACGGCAAGGCGCTGCTCGGCGGCGCGTTTTCCCTGGTCGGCGGGCAGGCACGCTGGTACCTGGCCCGTCTTTCCCTGCCCGATGCGGCCCTGCAATCGCTCGACGTGCAGAACGGCACGGCCACCTGGCATCGCAGCGGCGCAGGCCCGGAACTGGCCCTCCCGCCGATCCTCCAATATTCCCCCGATGGCGCCACCTACACCACGCTCGGCCCGATGACCCGCATCGCCGGGGGCTGGCGGCGCTACATGGAGCCGCCTCCGCCGGGCCAGTTCCATTACGTGCGCGTGCAAGGCCGCACCCACAACGGCAGCCTCGTCGAAAGCGTGCGTCGCTACTGCTGCGACGATCGCCTGTTCGCCGATGGTTTCGAGGCAAGGAACTGATGGGCGCAGCCATGACTTTTCCCCGCACATGGGAAAAGGCCTCCGGGCGGAATCGGTCATCCCCGCTTTCTTTGCCGTTCCGATAGCTTTCAATTGCAAGGGGCACGCCATGAATCTCTCGATCCTGCACGCCACCGCACTGGCCGCTGCACTGGCCGGCCTCGTGGGCGGCGCTATCGCCTTGAACCGTGAAGAGGCCGTTGCCGCGACGGCGGCCTTCGATCCGCTGGTGGATTTCCCCGCCGCAGTGTGCGGGCCGCAGGCGGTGGGCAAGCCGCGCCTGCTGCATGCGCTTGTGCTGGCGCAGGCCGAAACCAAACCCTTTCCGCCGCAAGCCATGCAGGCCGCGCCGGGCACGCCGCCGCTGTACGGCAATCTCGGTTCGCTCAGCCTGAAGGCGGGCACGGAAAGCGCCGGGGCGCAGGCGTATTTCGATCAGGGCCTGCGCTGGGCCTTCGCCTTCAACCATGCCGAAGCGCAGCGCGCCTTCCAGGCGGCGCAGGCGCTGGATCCGGCATTCGCCCTGGCGCATTGGGGCGAAGCCTTCGTGCTGGGGCCGAACATCAATGCGCCGATGCTGCCCGAAGCCATCGCCCCGGCGTGGGCCGCGCTGGAAAAAGCGGTGGAACTGGCACCGAACGCGCCGGCGCGGGATCGCGCCCTGATCGCGGCGCTGCAAACGCGGTATTCCGCCGATCCGGAGGCGGATCGCGCCGTGCTCGATGCGGCTTTCGCCGATGCGATGAACGCCGTGGCCGAAGCGTTTCCGGACGACGACACGCTGGCCGCGCTCTACGCCGAAGCGGTGATGGATACGCAGCCGTGGGATTACTGGGAAGCCGATGGCGCCACGCCCAGGGCGCGCGCGGCGGAGGCGATTTCCGTGCTGGAAAAGGTACTGGCGCGCAATCCGGAGCATCCGGGCGCGACCCATCTCTACATCCACGCGGTCGAAGCCTCCGCCGCGCCCGAACGCGCCATGCCGCATGCACAGCGGCTCGCCGCATTGATGCCGGGCGCGGGGCACATCGTCCACATGCCGGCGCACATCTACTACCGCATGGGCATGTTCAAGGAGTCGCTGGAAGCGAACAAGCGTGCGATGGCCGCGGACGAAGCGTATTTCGCCACGTCGCCCTCCGATCCGATGTATCGCTCCGCCTACTATCCGCACAACATCCACTTCGTGCTGGTGTCCGCGCAGATGGGCGGC
>CAZHXV010000056.1:0-14223 GCA_964536455.1 uncultured Aquimonas sp. | reverse complement strand
GCCGGCAAGGAAGTGTTGCCGGCCTGTTTCTTGTCGATGACCGGTTCCTCGGAAATGAGGATGGTCACCGAAGCGCCCTGCGGGTCGTAATCCTGGCGCGCCACGTTGAGGATGTTGGCGCCGATGATCTCGGCCACGTCCGTGAGGATCTGGGTCAGGCGTTCGGCGTTGTAGGCCTCGTCGATGTACTCGATGTAGCGTTGGCGCTGCTCCTCGGTGACGGCATAGCAGACATCGTAGATGTTGAACGAGAGCGCCTTGGTGAGGTTGTTGAAGCCTTGCAGCTTCAGGCGCGGCAGGGGTTTGACCACCGGCGGTTCCTTGATCGGGTGAGGGCGTAAGCCTGCGGATTATCCGGCAAAACCGCAGCGGTTGTGCAACGGGCGCGTTGCAGTACGTCACAGCGGAGACTAAGCTCGCAATCTGAACGAATGCACCACAGGGGCCACACCTTGTCCACCGATGTGACCTACGGCCTCCAGGAGGCGCTGCGCCGTCCGCAGCCCGCGCCTACGCTTGCGCCCGACGACAGCACGATCCGGGCCTTTCTGGCGCATTGCCATCGCCGCCGCTATGCCAGCCGCATGGATGTCTTCCGTCCCGGCGATCCGGGTTCGACGATGTATTACGTCGTCAGCGGTTCGCTTTCCATCATCGACGAGGAGGAAGGCGGCCGCGAGCTGGTGCTGACCTACATCAACGCGGGCGAGTTCGTCGGCGAGACCGGTTTGTTCGTCACCGCGCCGCAGCGCAACGTGGTGCTGCGTACCCGCACCGTATGCGAACTGGCCGAAATCAGCCACGAGCGCGTGCTGGCGCTGTTCGCCGGCCCCTTGCGCAACGAATGCGCGCGCCTGCTGTTCGCCATCGGCGGCCAGCTCACGCGGCGGCTGCTGCACACCAACCGCAAGGCCTCGCGCCTGGCCTTCATGGATGTGACCAACCGCATCGCCAACACCATCGTGGATCTGTGCAGCGAACCGGACGCGATGACGCATCCGGACGGCACCCAGCTGCGCGTCAGCCGCCAGGAACTGGCGCGCATCGTGGGTTGCTCGCGCGAGATGGCCGGGCGGGTGCTGAAGCAGCTCGAAGACCAGGGCATGCTGCGCGCGCGCGGCAAGACCATCGTGGTGCTGCACAGCCGTTCGACCGGGCCACTGGTGCCCGAATAGGCCGGGGCCGCCGCCGGGCAACGCGGCATCGCGGCGAAAGACACCGGAAGCATTCGATGGTATTGGCAGGACACCGGCCCTAGGTTTCCGCCACCACCTTGTTGCGGCCCTCGCGCTTGGCGCGGTAGAGCGCGCGGTCGGCGGCGGCGATCAGGCGATTGCCGGACATCCCCGGTTTCCACTGCGCGACACCGATGCTGATCGTCACGTGCAGCGCGCCCGCACTGGTGTGTTCCAGCGATGCGCCGGCCACGTGCGAGATCGTCAGTTCCATGCGCCGCGTGGCTTGGGCCAGATCGGCATCCGGCAGCACGAACAGGAACTCCTCGCCGCCGTGGCGCGTGACGTAGCCCCCCAGTGGGGTTTCGTGCCGCTCCAGCGTTTGCGCCACATGGCGCAGCAGGGCGTCTCCGATGTCGTGGCCGTATTCGTCGTTGACGCGCTTGAAATGGTCGATGTCGCCCAGCGCCACGCACAGCGGTTGGCCGCGGCTGGCCGCTTCCTCGAACGCGGCGGCCAGGCGCAGGTCGCCGGCGCGACGGTTCGGCAGGCCGGTCAAGGCATCGTGCGTGGCCTGGTGCTCGAGCTGGCTCAGCAACGCTTCGCGCTCGCGCCCGGCCTGCACCAGTGCGGCGTTCTTGTCGAAGAGCTCGCGGGTGCGAAGTTCGATCGTGCGGTGCAGCCGCTCCTGTCCCCGCCGGTAGCGTGCCGCGCGCCAGCGGAACAGCAGCGCAAGCAGGCCGAACAGGGCCAACGCCGCCAACAGCGCGAACCAGGGCCGCAACCAGAACGGAGGGATCACCTCGAAATCCACGCCGGCCTGGCCCGGCTCCAGGCCGGCGTCGTTCCAGTCCACCGGGCTCATCGCCGCCTGCACCTCGAACCGCAGCCTGCCGCCGGGCAGGTTGGTGTACACCGCTTCGGTTGCGGTATCGGCGTCCACCCAATCGTGGTCGAAGCCGAGCATGCGGTAGCGGTAACGGATGCGCAGCGGTGCGCGGAAATCCAACCCCGCGTAGTGGATCGTCACGCGCCGCACCTCCGGTTGCACGGCGATGGTGCTGGTAGGAATCAGCGCCTTGGCGTCGAGTTGCACGCCCTCGATCTTGACCTGAACCGCACCGCGGCTCTGCGCCAGCGAGGCGTCCGGATCGATGACCGCCACGCCGGTGGCGGTGGGCAGCCAGAGCCGGCCCCGCGCATCGAAATCCCCGGCCTGTGCGTTGCCGCCGTTGCACTGGCTGCTCGGCATGCCGTCGGAGTGGTCGAAGGCATCCACGGTCAGGCGCTGGCGCTGGCCGGCATCGACCTGGGCGAACTGCGCCTTGGCGATGCGGAAGGCGCCCTTGTTGCTGGACAGCCAGAAACTGCCGTTGCCGTCGTCCAGCACCCGGAAGATGGAATCGTTCGGCAGGCCGGCGCGGTGGTCGTACACCGCGAAGCCCCCGTCCTCGCGTAGCCGCAGCAGGCCCGAATCGCTCCCGATCCACAGCGCGCCTTCGTCGTCCTCGAGCAGATCGAAGCTGCTCACCGCCGGGAAATCCTTGCCGCTGTGCCAGGCCTTCAGTGTTCCGTCGGCGGCGCGGTGGGCCAGTCCGTTGGCCGTGCCGATCCACATGCCGCCCCGGCGCGAGGGCAGCAGGGCGCGGACGAAATTGCCGGGCAATCCGTGCTCCGCTCCCAGCCACTGGGTCATTTTCCCGCGTTCGAAGACCGCAAGGCCGGTGCTCGTACCCACGAACAGGCCGTGTTCGCCGGATTCGGCGATGGCGCGCACGTGCTGGGAACGCAGGCCGTCCTCGGCGTCAACGACGTCCACGCCCTCCGGGGCCAGATCCGCCGGATAGTGCAGCATGCCGCGATCGTAGGTGCCGATGTAAACGCCACCGTCGCGCGCGGACGCCAGGGTCAGCACCGAGGAGGCGCGGCCGGCCAGATCCACGGGCGCGATCGCGCCATCCCGCCAGCGATCCAGGCCCGTCGCGTGGCCGATCAGCATCGAACCATCGTCACGGCGCAGGATCGAACGCGGGTAGTCGTCGCCCAGGCCCCGGGCGCGGTCCAGCCCGAACACCGGGCCATCGGTGATGCGGTACAGGCCGTTGGTGGTGCCGATCCAGATCAGGCCCTCGCGATCCTCGAACAGGCCGGTGCCGCCGCGCCCTTTCAACCCCAGGGCGATGTCGATGGCTTCCTGCCGCCCATCCAGATCGCGCACCAGGCCTTGTCCTGCGGTCATCAGCCAGAGCGCGCCGTGGCGGTCTTCGTGCGCGGCCTCGATCTGCCCGTCGAGAAAGCGCCGCGCCCGCGCAAGGCCATCGTCAACGGCGTAGGCGCCGTAGTTGTCGCCCAGCACGATGCCACCGTTGCGCCGCCGGATTAGGACGCGGACGGCCTCTTCGGGAAGCCCCAGGCGGGGGCTCAGCGCCTGGAACGGTTGTCCCTCGCGCCACAGGAACAGACCGCGCAGGGTGCCGATCAACAGGCCGCCGTCGGGCAGTTCCAGCATCGACAGCACCATGCCCCCGGGCAGGTCGCGGTCGGATCCGATGCGGGTCAGGCCGCCCCCGGGGGCGCGATGGAAGAGCCCGTCCTCGCAGCCGATCCACAGCCCGCCATCGGCGGCGCGCAGCAAATCCACCACGCGCAGCCGCGCATCGAAGGTGTCCGGCAGCACCGACCAGCGCCCGTGCGAATAACGCACGACGCCGTGCTGGGAGGTGCCGAACAGCATTGCGCCATCGGCTTCGGGCAGCAGGGTTCGCACGCCGGCCAGCGGGATGTCCTGCAGGATGCGCTTGTCGAAGGCGTCGAACCGGCGTCCGTCGAAACGCGCGGCGCCCTCCCAGGTGCCGACCCACAGGAAGCCTTCCGCATCCTGTTCAATGTAGTGCACGTAGTTGTGCGGCAGCCCATCCTCCATCGTCCAGGCCGTCAGCGTGAACTCGTCCACCGGACGGGCCGGATCGAGCGCCATCGCCGCGCCGCTCATCGCGCACAGCAGGAGCGCGAACAGGCTGGAAGGCCAGTAACCGGCCGAAGGCTGGAATGCCCAGCGTCGGAAGCTAGTCCAGAGCGGCGAACGCATCGCGCGTCAGGTTTTCCGGTGCATCGGCGGTGCAGAGCACGTCGTCCTCGATGCGCACCCCGCCGAAGGCGCGCAGGTGTTCCACCTTGGCCCAATCCACGGCCTGCGCGTGCCGGCCCTCGTGCAGGGTGCCCAGCAGCATCGGGATGAAATACAGGCCCGGCTCGATCGTCACCACGCAGCCTTCCGCCAGGGGGCGGGTGAGGCGCAGGTACGGATGGCCCTCCGGGCGCGGGATCGTCCCGCCCGTCTCCGAGGCGGCCAGACCGGCCACGTCGTGCACCTGGATGCCGAGCAGGTGCCCGATGCCATGCGGGAAGAACACGCTGGAAATGCCGGTTTCCACCTGCGAGGGCGCGCTCATCCGCACGATGCCCAGGCGCTCCAGCACACCGGCCAGGCCAAGGTGCGCGTCCAGGTGGATGCGGCGGTAATCGTGGCCGGGGCGAACCTGATCCGCCAGTTGCCGCTGTACCGCATCCACGCCTTCCACCAGCGCGGCGAACAGTTCGTCGCCGTTGCCGTAGGTGCGGGTGATGTCGCTGGCGTAGCCGCAGACGCTGGCGCCGGCGTCGATCAGGAACGAACGCGACGTGTCCGGCGCGCGCGCATCCTGGTATTGGTAGTGCAGCACGGCGGCGTGTTCGTTCAGCGCCACGATGTTGTCGTAGGGCAGCTCGCGCTCGGTGTGGCCGGTGGCGCACAGGTAGGCGCGGTGGATCTCCAGTTCGCAGGCCCCGGCGCGGAACGCGCGCTCGGCGGCCAGGTGCCCGCGTGCGCCGTGCAGGCTGGCCTGGCGCATCAGGGCCAGCTCGTAAGGCGTCTTGAAGGCGCGGTGCCAGTGCAGGTGATCCAGCACCGCCGGCGGATTGTTCGGCGCATAGCCGGGCAAGGCGGCGTCGGCTTCGCCGAGGATCGCAAGCCTGCCTTGCCTGGGCAGCAGGGCGGCGGCCTGCTGCGGTTCGGCGATGACGTGGATGTCGAAATGTTCCACCCAGTCGCCGCTGGGCGCGGTCGGCGGCAGGTGCCAGTAGTCGGCGGGCTGGAAATAGACCAGCGTGGGCTTCCGGCCCGGCGTGATTGCGATCCAGCCATCGGTGTGGTTTTCCAGCGGCACGAAATGGAGGAAGTGCGGGTTCGGGCGGAAACCGTAGGGCCGGTCGTCCAGGAACTGGGTCTTCTGTACGCCCGAAGCGATCAACAGGTGATCGAAACCGCCGCGCTCCAGTGCCACGGCGGCGCGCGCCAGCAGCGTGGAAAGATGTTCGGCGTAGAGTGCGTTCTGGGCCATGTCGCGGTTCCGGCGGGAAGGGGCTGCATTGTCTCGCACTGGCGGCAACGGCAGCACTGGCGCCGGTTCACTCCTCGCCGGGGCCGATGTAGGCGCGCAGCATGTCCAGGTGCTTCGGGGAGATGTCGATGAAACGGAACCCCACCCAGTTCTGCCCCGGGCCGCGCGAGGCATCGCTCCAGATCTGGTGCGCGCCGACCTCGATCTCCTGCGCCCGGCCATTGGCCGGCAAGGCGAAGCGGAACTGGTACAGCGCATCGTCCGGCACCGGCACGGTGGCGACCAGCAACATGCCGCTTTCGGAAATGTTGCCGATGCTGCCCACCGGGGTATCGAGCATGGTGTCGAACACCTCGATCCGTTCGGGTACGTCCTTGCGTCGGGCGCGGCGGTATTGCTTGCTCATCGTGAACCTCCTCAGGACGCGGCTGCGGCCTCGGTGCCGCCGCTGCCGCCGGAAAACACCTTCAGCGCCTTGACGATGGCGTTCCAGGCGCGATCCACGATGGAACCGCGCTCGGCCTGCACCAGCCTCACATTGCCACGCGCCAGTTCGCGCGCCAGCCAGTTGATCGTGACCTCGGCCGCGCGCTGGCCGCGATGGTTCACGAACAGGCAATGGCCGGTGACGGTGGAGAACCAGGAGAGGCGGCGGCGCGCCACCGCGCCTTGCTGGTTCAAGGTGAAATCGAACCAGGTACCGAAGGGCAGCATCCGGACGCGCTCGGCCCAGGCGGTTTCCTCGTCGTCCAGCGGCGCAGCGGTTTCCTTGGTCTCGCCCGCGTGCGCGCCTTCCTGGGCCTGGCCCAGCCGCGCGCGGCTCTTGAGTTTCATCGCAAGCTCGGTGCGCGAGGCGGGATCCTCGCGCTCGGTTTCTTCGCCGGGCATGCCGGAAGCCAGCAGCTTGCCGGCCAGGTCGTCCGCTTCCTCTGCCTGATAGCCGATCTGGCCGAGCGCCGCGAGCACATCGGTGCGGATCTGCGCCGCTTCGTCCGGCCCGATCAGCGCCGTCTGGCCGCGCGCCTTGGCCGCCGCCGAGTCGATCAGGCGGGCGGAAAGGGACAGGTGCTGCTTGAACGCGGGGGATTCCTCGCCGCCGCGCAGCAGCGCCAGCGCCAGCACGTCGGCCCAGGTTTGTTCCAGCAGCGATTGCAGGAAGCGCGGCAGCTTGCGATCGCCGATCTGCCCGGCGATCGCCTCCTTCGCCCGCAGCTTGGCGATCTCCAGTTTCTCCCTGCCGCGCGCGGCTTCCACATGGCGGCGCTCGCTGACCTCGGCCTTGCGCTGCTGGGTGCCAAGATGCCGGGAAAGATCGCCCATCAGCCGCGAAAACACGGTGGAATCGCCATCGTATTCGGCCGAAAGCCGATCCACGATGGTGCCCATCTTGTCGATCAGTTCGCGGTCTTGCTCATCGTCGGAAGTCCAGCAAAAGCTGGCGTCGGCCACGGCGTTCAACAACTGCCGCGCCGGGTGCTGGCGTTCGGTGAAAAAGCTGCGGTCGTCCAGCGCGACGCGCAGCATCGGCACCTGGAGCCTGGCCAGCAAGGTGCTGGCGGCGTTGCTGATCTGCGGCTCCTGTGCAATCTGGTCGAACAGCATTCCGACCAGATCGAGCGTGTCGCCGTGCTCCTCCGGCAGCGCCGGATCGGCGCCGGGCGGCAGTTCATGGCGAAACTGCGCGAGCAGATCCTGGCGCAGGTCGGAAATCTGCCTCAGGCGGGGCTTGCCATCCACCACGCGCAGGTGCGAGGAGCGCGCCTGCAATGCCGACAGGCTTTTCTGGATCTGCGGCAGCGACACCGGCACCGCGTCGGCCGAACGCGCCTTGCCTGCCGCATCCGGTTTGAGCCGCCCCAGGATCTTGCGTCGGCTCGCCAGCAACTGGCGCAGCATGTCGAACAGTTCCGCATCCTGGCGGCTGTCCGCGCCTTCCGCATCGGCATCCATCGGCCGCCACGCAGCGCCGCCCTGCGCCGGGCCGGCGCTGCGTGGCGAACCCGGCCGCGGCGGCTCGGCGCTGCGCGCCTTGGCCTGTTCCTGCTGCGGGCTTTGCGAAGCTGCCGCGCCCGCCAGTGCGCCCTGGTGCCGAAGCGGGGCATAGGCCAGGTTGGGCAGCACGCCCTCGCGTACCAGCCAGGCGTTGATCTCCTCGTAGGCGCTGGCGAACACCGGCATCACGTGGCGGTCGAACTGGCGGTAGAAATCCTGCCGCGCCGCATCGGCGAACTCGAACGTATCGGTGGCGTCGCGCAACGCCAGGCAGATGCGGTGCGGGCCGATCGGAAGCCTGTCCACCTCGAACGCGGGCCTGCCGGCGATCACGCCGAAACGCTGGCCGAGCATGAACAGGGGCAGGCTGCTGCGGATCTCCGACCGCGAGGCGATTTCGTTCAGCACCATCGCCTCGTCCAGTGCGCCGGTTTCCACCAGCGCCAATTCGACCTTCTTGGGCTGTTCGGGGGCGATGGCATGCGCCTGCGCTTCGGCCACGGCGCCGGACACGCACGCCAATGCGCTTTCCAGCAGCAGCAGGAATTCCGCCGCGAACGCGCCGCGGCGTTCGCGCAAGCGGGCGACGGCCAGCATCAGGGATTGCTGCACCTGGTTGTTGCGGGCCTGGTCGGCGCTGTGGAACCAGCCATTCTCGATTTCGGTCAGTGCCGGCTCGAGTCGTCGATCCAGATTTCCGCTCAACAGCGAGAACACCCCCTGCAGCAGTTTTTTCCGGCGCGGCGAAAAATGCACGGCCGCCAGCCGCACTTTCGCCAGGGGCTGCGTGGAACGGGAGAAGATCGCTGGCCCCTGCACGGTGATTCCCCATATCTGGCAGAAACTAAGGGGAGGGATTATCAAATTATTCCGCGGCGTTCGGCAACGGGCGCGGATTGAAAGGCGCGTGCATTTTCGTGAGGAAGCCGCGCCGGCCGGTTCGCGCGCGATCCGGCCATCTGGCCGGATCGGCGTATCGAAACCTGCATGCGCGGCGGGGGTTACACCGGTTCGAACGCGGGCGGTACCGGTGGTACGGGCGGTGCCGGCGGTGCGGCCGGCGGTGCGGGTGGAACGGGCGGCGCCGGAAACTGGAACGAGGCCGCCGGCACCTTCAGCTTGGCGCTGCGCGTGGTGCGGTCGCGCAGGAACTGCACGGCCACCTCGCTGGCTTCCGGTTTGTCGCGCAGTGCCGCCATGGCCTCGCGCGGGGAATTCACCGCGTTGCCTTCGATGGAAAGGATCACGTCGCCGGCTTCCAGCCCGGCCAGATCCTCGCCTGCGCTGAGTACCAGCACGCCGCGATCGGTGCCGAAATAGCGGCCCAACCCGGAATCCACCGTCGCCAGATTCAGGCCGTTCCAGCGGAAGGCCTCGGACAAGGTGCCCAGCGCAAAGCCGTGTTTCCCGCCCTTGCCGATCCAGGTGAAGTTGCGTTCGATTTCCTTGCCGATCTCTTCCGATAGCCCGTCCAGCTCGGGCAGATCCACCTGCGGGATCTCGATCCGTTCGCCATTGATCACAAGGTTGCCGTCCGCTGCGCGCAATACATGGACGATTTTCTCTGCGTCCCCCGCTTCGTCGCCGGTATTGATGACGAAGGCCAGGTTCTTCCCCGCGCGTGGCGTCACGCGGGCGGTGGCGGATTTGCCCTCGCGCAGGTAGCGCAGTTCCACCGGCGTATCGGAGGAAAGGTCGCGCAACGCCGTGCGCGCCTGCCGCACGCGATCCTGCGCGTTTTCGCCGGAAACCGCCTTGCCGTCGATGTGGGTGATGCGGTCGCCGGATTTCAGCCCGGCGTCGGCGGCGGCACTTTCCGGCGTCACGCCGCTGATCCGCACGCCGCCGGCTTCGTCCGGCGCCAGCAGCACGCCCAGCATCGGGCGGCTCGAACGGAACCTGCGTACCTGTTCCAGCCTTGGATGCGCTTCGCGCGAAAGTTCGGCCACCTTCTCCGCCGCCAGGCGCAATTCCTCGCGTGCCTGCGCCAGTTCCTTGCGGGCCTGCTCCTTGCTTCCGGCCTCCGTCTGGGGCCGTGCCGCGGCCGTGACGGCAAAGACGGCCAGCAAGGCGGCGGTGAGCCGGGCGATTTTGGGAGTGGAATGGTTCATGGGTTCTCCTGTCTGTGGATAGGGATGGATCAGTACACGGCCACGAGGCGGCCGTCGTAGCGTTGGCCTTGCGCTGCCAGAAGGCGTTGGCCGCTTTCGAAGGCGGTGAGCCGTTGCAGCGCATCCACGCGCCCGCGCCACAAGGCTTCGATTTCCGGCGCGGGAAGCGAGGGCTCGGACAGCGCGGCGTCGATCAGTTCCAGCCGTGCCTGGAGCGTCTGGGAAAGCGTGGCCGCCGCGCCGGTGGCCACGCGCTCGTCGCGCACCTGCGCCAACCAGGCTTCCAGTTGGGCGGAGCGGCGCTGCAATGCGGCCAGCGCGGTGGCGCCTTCCTGCGAAGGCGCATCCGCTACCGGCGACGTGGGAGCGTTGCGGTTGCCTTCGTGCGACAGGGACGGGAGTAGCAACGGCAAGGCCAGCGCCAGCATCACGGCTGCCGCCAGCGCCAGCCACAGCGGCCTGCGCGTGGATCGCGGGGCGGGGCGCAAACGTGCGGCCAGCCGCGGCCAGGCGTCGCTGGGCGGGGTTTCCAGCGGCAAGGCTGCGAAGGCGCCGGGCCAGGTGTCCGGCGCGGGTTTGTGGGCATCAGTCATGTCGTTGTTCCTCGATCTTCAGCAGATCGCGCAGGCGGCGCGTGCCGCGCGCCAATTGCGATTTGGAAAAACTCGCCGTGCGGCCCAGCGCCGCGCCGATTTCCTCGTGCGTGAAGCCTTCGGCGTGGTAGAGCCACAGCACGCTGCGCGTGGCGGCCGGAAGTTGCAGCAGTGCGCGCTGCAGCAGCGCTGCGTCCGCCGCTTCGGGCGGTGGCGGGGCCAGGTCTTCGCGCGCGTCTCCGGCCTCTTCCTGGGTGTCGAGCGGAAGTTCCAGCGCCTTGCTGCGCCGCAGCCGCATCAGCGCTTCGTTCACCGCGATCTGCCGCAGCCAGCCCCAGAACGGCCCGCCGCCACGGTAGTCGTCGATCCGGCCCAGCAGCTTCAGCATCGTCTCCTGCAGGACGTCGGCGGCTTCCTCCCGGCAGCCGGTGAGGCGCAGCGCCAGCGTGAACACGGGCCGCTCGAACCAGCGGTAGAGCTGCTCCAGCGCCGCCGCCTCGCGCGAGCGCGCCCGCGCCAGCAGGCGCTGCGGCACGTCGATGGCGAAACTCGACGCGCGTGCGGCGGCCTCGCGCCGGGGCGAGGCGAGGGGCGCGGAGCAAAGCAAGGCGGCGGATTCGTTCGGCATATCCCTATGGATGCACGAACAGGGCAAAGGGTTGCAGCGCCCTTACGCGGATGGCGGCGGACGGCGCCGGATGGGGATGCTGCCCAGCGGCACCGAGGCGATGTCCTGCCCGCGTTCGCGCCGCGGCTGGCCCGGATCGGGCGCGAAGGCGTGGGCATAGAGTACGTCGTAGGTCGCCGGCAAGCGGCCATCGGCGCGGCGGTGGCCTTCGTAGGCGGCGAACGCGGCCTGCATCCGCGCCTTGCCGGTGAGGCTGCGGCGACGGTTCGCGAGCGCGTTGCCGGCGCCGATGGTGCGCAATTCGCGCATCAGATCGGCGGCGTGGGCGTAGGTCAGCGTGAAGGCGTCGGTATCCAGTACCGGATCGCGGAAACCTGTGGCCATGAGCGCGTCGCCGAGGGCCTGGATCGGCGCGAAGGCGTTGACGTGCGGCGCGCCGCCATCGGCCTGCGCGAAAGCATCGCGCAGCTCCCACAGCGTGTCCGGGCCGAAGCTGGAACACAGCAAGAGGCCGCCGGGTGCGAGCACACGGCGCCATTCGGCGAACAGCGCGGGAACGTCCGGGATCCACTGCATGCACAGGTTCGAGAACAACAGGTCGATCGAGGCGTCGGCCAGCGGCAGTGCGGTGGCGTCGCCGCAGACCACGGCGTACCTGGGCCGCCACCAACCCGCCTGCCGGCGCGCCAGCTTCGCCATCGGCAGCGCCAGATCAAGCGCGACGACCTCGGCCTTCGCGTAGCGCCGCTTCAGGCCCAGGCTGCCCGACCCCGGCCCGCAGCCGACGTCGAGAATGCGGCCCGGCGCCAGCGGAATCTCGTCCAGCCGTTCGAGCAGCCGCGCCTCGACCTCGTGCTGCAGCACGGCGGCGGCGGCGTAGCCGGTGGCGGCCCGGCCGAAACTGCGGCGGACGTGGTCGTGATCGAACGGGGAAGACATGGGGTTGATGTGGCGCGGAGGTGCCATGGTAACCGTTGCGGGTTTGCCAGCGCGCGACGGCTATTCCGGCAGCACGAGGGAGACGCTCAGACCGCCGCCGTCGCGGTTGGCCAGCGCGATGCGTCCGCCGTGCGCCTCGGCGATCTCGCGGGCCAATGCCAGGCCAAGGCCGGTGCCGCTGCGCTTGGTCGAGTAGAACGGCAGCAGCGCATTGCCGAGCACGGCCTCGTTCATGCCGCTGCCGCGGTCGCTCACCTCGATGCGCCAGCCTTCGGCGCTGCGGCGCACGCCGATGCGCACATCCTCCTGCCCGGAGCCGGATTCGTGCGCGTTCTTCAAGAGGTTCAGCAGCGCCTGCTCCATCTGGGCGGCGTCCAGGCGCGCCGCGTCGGCGGGGATGTCCCCGTCGATGCCGAACGGCAACTGCGCCCGCAGCGCTTCGATGAAGCGCGGCCACGGCACGGATTCGATGCGCGGGGAAGGCAGTTTCGCGAAACGGGCGTAGTCGCGGATGAAGCCCTCCAGGTGGCGGGCGCGTTCCTCGATCGTGGCCAGCGCCACCGGCAGTTTTTCGTGCTGGCCGCGCCGCACCAGTTCCTGCCCGGAATGCGCCAGGGAGGCGATCGGCGCGAGCGAGTTGTTGAGCTCGTGGCTGATGACGCGGATCACCTTCTTCCAGGTCTGCACCTCGGCGCGACGCAGTTCCACCGTCATGCGGCGCAGCAGCAGCAACTCGTGATGGCGGCCATTGAGGCGGAAGCGCTTGCGCGCCAGGTGGTAGATGTCCTCGTGCTCGTCGTCGTCGAGCGTGAACATGCCGTCGCCGCCGCGTTCGATGGCTTCGCGCAGCGCGGCCGGCGCGCGGGCGACGAGATCGTCGAGCGCGCGGCCCTCCAGCGCGCGGCCTTCGCCGAGCATGGTGCGCGCGGCGAGATTGCCGAGCACGATGCGCCGGTTCGGGTCGAACAGCAGCATCGCCACCGGCGTGTTCTGCACCATCGTGTCCAGCAGCAGCTCGCGCTGCACCAGGTTCTGGCGCTGTTCGCGCAGCACGTCGCCGAGCGCGTTGTGGGCCTGCACCAGTTCGATCAGGTCGGCGTACCTGTCCCAGGCGACGCCGAAGGCGAAATCGCCGTCGCGGTAGCTCGCCACGGTGCCCGACAAGGCGCGGAACAGCGCGCCGATCTGCGCGAAGATGCGCCGCACCAGCGCCACGCCTGCCAGGGCTGCGGCCAGCGCCGCCAGGGCTGCGGCCAGCCAGGGATCGAGCCAGTTCAACAGCAAGGCGGTGCCCGCCGCTGCCGCGAGCGCCGTGAAGGCCGCCACCAGCGCAAGCCAGAACGGCAGCGGCAGGCGGCGCAGCCAGAGGATCATTGCCGGGCAATCCCGAGCCGATCCAGCCGCCGGTACAGCGCCTGCCGCGACAGGCCCAGTTCGGCGGCTGCCTGCGCCAGCACGCCGCCGTTGCGGGCCAGCGCGGCCTCGATCGCGGCGCGGTCGGGTTCGTCGCCCTGCGCCGTGCGCGGGGCGGCATCGGGCAGGCCAAGCGCATCGGCTTCGATGGCGTCGCCCGAAAGCAGCGCCGCGCGCTGCACCGTATTGCGCAGTTCGCGCACGTTGCCCGGCCAGCCGTGCCGCAGCAGGGCGCGGCACGCGCTTTCGGAAAGGCGCTTGCCTTCGGGCAGGAAGTGGCGCGCCAGCGGCAGGATGTCGTCCGGGCGCTCGGCCAGCGGCGCCAGTTTCAGTTCGACCGCGTTCAAGCGGTAGTAGAGATCCTCGCGGAAGCGGCCGTCGGCGATCAGCGCCGGCAGATCGGCGTTGGTCGCGCTCACCACGCGCACCTTCACCTGCACCTCGCGGTTGGAACCCAGCCGCGCGAAACGGCCGGTTTCCAGCACGCGCAGCAGCTTCATCTGCCCGGAAGGCGGCAGCGTGCCGATTTCATCCAGGAACAGCGTGCCGCCGTCGGCGGCCTCGAACTTGCCTTCGCGCGCCCTGTTGGCGCCGGTGTAGGCGCCGGCTTCCGCGCCGAACAGTTCGGCCTCGATCAGTTCGGAGGGCAGCGCCCCGCAGTTCACCGCGACGAACGGCCCGCGCGCCACGTTGGAATTGAAGTGCAGGATCTCCGCGATCTTCTCCTTGCCGGCACCGTTCGGCCCGGTCACCAGCACCGGCAGTTCCGAACGTGCGACCTGGCAGGCCAGCGCCAGGAGGCGCTCGCTCGCGGCATCGGCGAACACCACGCCGCGCAGGTCGTTTCCCTTCGACAGCGCCTCGTGCTGGCGGCGCTCGCGCCGGGATTTCTTCGCCAGTTCGCGCCGGGTTTCGGAAAGCTCCAGCAGGTTGTTCACCGTCGCCAGCAGCTTGTGGTCGTCCCAGGGCTTGGCCAGATAGTCGGCGGCGCCG
>CAZHXV010000055.1:0-14519 GCA_964536455.1 uncultured Aquimonas sp. | reverse complement strand
CGGCAGGCCGCTGGCCGCCAACCAGCTGATCCAGAAGAAACTCGCCGACATGCTCACAGAAATCGCGCTGGGCTTGCAGGGCGCGCTGCAACTGGGCCGCATGAAGGACGTCGGCACCGCGGCGGTGGAGGTCACCAGCATTCTCAAGCGCAACAACTGCGGCAAGGCGCTGGATATTTCCCGGCTGGCGCGCGACATGCTCGGCGGCAACGGCATCAGCGACGAATACGGCATCGCCCGGCACCTGGTGAACCTGGAAGTGGTGAATACCTACGAAGGCACCCACGACGTGCATGCGCTGATTTTGGGGCGCGCGATCACGGGGATCGCGGCGTTTTCGTAGGCGGGCAGCGCTATCGGCATCGCAGCGCCCATACCGCTGCCGGGCGTTGCGATGGATCGCTAAGACGGAAAATGTTACGGATTTATGGATGATGCCGATTCCGTGATTTGCAACACAATATAGCCCGTGCTTTAGGCAGACCATTGCCCGCATCTGTTGGCAAGGCAAAGGACGATGGCCATGGCTATTGTTACTGGTGGCATTCGCGGCATATGCGCTTTTATCGTTCTTGCCCTACTGGACGCAGTGACTGCGGGAGCGGAAGTTCTATCCGACGCCGCTCCTTTGTCCGAACCGATTCCAGGCGTCGGGCTGAGTCGGCTGCAAGTCTTCGCCGAACCCATGATCCCATCGGAGCCGCCGACGGCGCGGGAATCGCAAAAACTCGCAGGCTCGATTGAAATATACCGGCGCACAGCGGACAAATCCGATACATCGGCTCTGGAGGCGTACCTTCGCGAGAATCCGCATTCGGTCTATCGCGCCTCGCTATGGTTGAACATCGGTCTTGCGCGATTGAGCGAGGGCATGGATACGCTCGCGGGCGAGGCGCTGGAAGTAGCATGGAAGGCTTCACGCGGCAGCAGCGATGCGAACGTGCTGGCCATCAACCAGCGCGCCGTGGCGGAGTTGCTGTTTCTCCACACGCGCCTGGGGCATCCGGATATCGTCGAAACCTGGCTTGCGCGCGTGGACGCGAACGATGCGCGGGGCATCGCCTCGCCTGCGGCATCCATCGCAACGATGGGGCTGTGGGACATGCGCACGAATCCGGAAACCGCGATGCAATGCGGCTGGATTTCGCTCCAATCCTTGCTGCGCCTGGATGCCAGCAGTGAGTCGCCGTTGCCGCCGCACCCATCGCCCACCAGGCGCGGCGGATACTCGATGGCGGAATTGATCGAGATCGCACAGTCGCTGGATCGGAACATCGTCGCCGTTCGCCGCGACCCTGCGCAGCCAGTTCCCGTGCCTTCGGTCGCGCATTGGAGCAGTGGGCACTTTTCCTATCTGGCGGAGGTGCGCGACGGGCGCTATCTGGTGCGCGACCCCACCCTGCGCAGCGAACGATGGATGTCGCAGACGGCGCTCGATACCGAATCCAGCGGCTACTTCCTCGTCGAACGGAAAGCCGCATCGGAAAATCCGCAATGGGCTGCAGTGGCGCGCAAGGAGGCTTCCGGCATTCGCGGCGCGGGCAGCACCAGCGCCCCCGATCCGCAAGGCAATCCCTGCGAAGGCGAATGTTGCGACCCATGTTCCGGCGCGGGTGGGCCATCGGGGATGCCCACCTATCGCGTGAACCCGGTGCTGATAGGCGTAGTCCTGCAGGACACACCTCTGTCTTACACGCCGCCCAAAGGGCCGGCGATCGGATTCACGCTCACCTACAACCAGAAAGACAGCGACCAGCCAACAACCTTCACCTATGGGAACGTCGGGCCGAAATGGACTTTCAACTGGATCGAATACATCCAGGACAACCCGGCACAGGCGGGGAGCCAGGTGATGCTGTATCTGCCCGGTGGCCAGGGCCGGAACTACTCCGGGTACAACGCCACGACCCAGGCTTTCGCTCGGGAACCGCAGACGGGCGCAATTCTCTATCGTGTTTCGGCATCGCCTATCAAATACGAGCGCCGCCAGCCGGATGGCAGCAAGCAGGTGTTCGAAGAAAGCGATGGAAACACCGCGTATCCCCGGCGCGTCTTCCTGACCAAACGCATCGACGCGAAAGGCAATGAAGTAACGCTCGGCTACGACAGTTCCCATCGGCTGAGCAGCATCACCGATGCCACGGGGCAAGTATCGACCATTCAATACAATGGCAAGGCCTCCCTGCTGATAAGCGGAATCAGCGATCCCTTTGGTCGGACGGCATCGCTTTCCTACGATTCCAGTGGCCGTCTTTCGTCGATCACCGATGCCATCGGCATGACGTCGGATTTCGGCTATGGCAGCGGCAGCACGATCACCAGCCTGACGACGCCTTATGGCACGACACAGTTCGAATACAGCACAAGCGGAACCTACAGCAGCGGCTACCTGCGTCTGGATACGACGGACGTGGCCGGCAATGTTTCGCGTTACGAGTTCAGGCACGCCGCACCCGGCGTAAGCTCGACCGATACTGTCGTGCCCTCTTGCACGGGAAACACGTGCGGGATGGCGCTGCCGAGTAGTCTCTTACAGTACCGGAACTCCTTTTACTGGGATGCTCATGTTTTCGGGTTGCACACTCCCGTTTACACCGAAGCGCGCATCCAGCACTGGCTGCATACTTCGTCAGGCTTGACGTCGGATGTACTGGAGAGCATCAAGCTTCCGCTGGAACGCCGCACTTGGTACACCTACTACGGCACCAGCAGTTCCTACTACTCCGGCAATTTCAACAAACCCAGATACACAGGCCGCGTGCTGGCCGATGGCAGTACGCAAAGGACGTACAACGTATACAACGCCCAGGGCAACACGACGCGCACCATCGACCCGGTTGACCTTGAAACCCTCACCACCTACGCCGCCAACGGCATCGATCCGATCCAGATTACGCGCAGCGGGCCGGGCGGCTATTCCAGCGTCGAGAGTTTCACCTACGACGGCAACCACAACGTCCTGACGCACACCGATGAAGCGGGCCAAATCTGGACGTACACCTACAACGCCGCCGGCCAGCGCCAGACCACGACCGATCCGCTGAACCACGTCACCACCCATACCTACGACACGGATGGTTATCTGCTCTCGGTGACGGATGCGAACAACCATGTGCAGGTGTCCTACACCTACGACGCCATCGGCCGCATCGCTACCGAAACCGACGCCGCCAACACCACGAAAACCTATACCTATGATGCCCTGAACCGCATCACCCGCATCGACTATTGGGATGGCAGCTACGAGGAAAATACCTGGGACAAGCTCGACCGTGTGGCGCACCGCAACCGTGAGGGCGAAATCACGAACTACGCCTACGATGGGATGCGCAACCTCGTCAGCCTCACCGATCCGGATGGCAACCTCACCAGCTTTACCTACTACAGGAACAACCTGCTGCACACGCGCACCGATCCGGATGGCGGCGTGACGACGTGGACGCGCGACATCCAGGGCCGCGTGACTGCGGTGGAGGATCCGAACGGCCATGTCACGACTTACATCTATGACGAAACGGGCCGCAAGACTTCGGAAACCAATGCGCTGAACCAGACCACCACCTACGGCCATGACGCGAACGACCGCCTGATCCGCACGCAGGACGCCAACGGCGTCAAGACCGACCGTGGCTATCACCCGCGCGGCTGGTTGTTGACTTCCACTGTGCGAGCCGATCCTGGCGGCACACCGCACGCGGACGATGCCATCGCCACCTGGGCCTACGATGCGCTCGGCAACCCGGTCTCGATCACCGATCCGGATGGCGTGATCACCGCCTTCACCTACGACGCCGCGCACCGCCTGACCACCGTGACCGATGGCGCTGGCAATCACCTCAACTACACGCTGGATGCGGTCGGCAACCGCCTGACCGAAACCACCTACGACACCACGAACACGTCCACGCGCTCGCTCTCGCGCACCTTCGATGCGCGCAACCTCATCGCCACGGAGACCGATGCGCTGAGCCAGACCGCGAGCTACGGCTACGACCCGGATCATCGCCGCATCGCGCAGACCGACCGCCGCGGCATCGTCACGCACTGGAACTACGACGCCGAAGGCCGCCTGATCCAGACCGTGCAGGATGTGGGCGGCACCGATCCGGGCACGGGCGATGCCACCACGGCGTTCGCCTATGACGCCGCGGGCCGGCTGATCGAAGTGACCGACCCGAATGGATTGGCGACTGCCTACACGCTGGATCCGATGGGCCGCGTGGAGGCATTGGACAGCCCGGATACCGGCCTCACCGCTACCACCTACGACGCCGCCGGCAACCGCCTCACCCAGACGGATGCGCGCAGCATCACCGCCACAAGCAGCTACGATGCGCTGCACCGGATCACCGCCACTACGTACCCGGACAGCAGCCAGAACGTGAGCTATTCCTACGACCAGCCCGATGGCGTCACCGGCTGCTCCGGCTCGTTCCCGATCGGGCGGCTGACGGGTTTCACCGATGCCAGTGGCAGCACCACATACTGCTACGACCACCGAGGCAACGTGACGCGCAAGACCCAAGTGACGGGCACGCTGAGCCTGACGACGCAGTATGGATACACCCTGGGCGACCGGCTCGACACGCTGACCTATCCGGATGGCACGGCCCTCACCTACACCCGCAACGCCTTGGGCCAGATCACGGCGATCACGCAGACCGATACCAACCCGTCGCAGGCCATCGTGACGAACGCCACGTACCTGCCGTTCGGGCCGATCGAACAGATTGCCTTTGCCGGCGGGGCGAGCCAGGACTTTGCCTACGATGGCAACTACCGAATGACCGACCTCGACGGCACGGCGCTGAATCTGCAATTTCGCTTCAACGAGGAAGGCAACCTGATCGACGCCGAGGACGGCGACCTTGGCGCCGCCGTCGGAACCCGGAATTACGACTATGACGCGCTTTCGCGTCTGATCTCGGTGATCGACGGCTATTCCCCGCCACCGGGCGGGCCGGGCACGATGATGTCAGCCTTGACGGTTCTGGAGACCTTCACCTACGACGCTACCGGCAACCGCCTGAGCAAATACAGCGACGGGATGGGCACAGCGCAAACCTACGTCTATCCGCTGGATAGTCATCGCCTGTCCGCGATCGACAGCCAGGGCAGAACCTACGATGCGATGGGCAACCTGACGGGCGTGGGATCGCAGAGTTTCACCTACGGCGCGAACCAGCGTCTGAAGCAGGTGGGCAGCGGCGCAGCGCAGGTGCAATACCAACACAACGCCAAGGGCGAGCGGGTGCGCAAGCTGTTGGGCCAGCAAATCAATGTGAACGACCGGCAGCAATACCACTACGCCTACGATGAGCAGGGCCATCTACTGACCGAGTACCACCGCAGCGCAGGCACACCGCAACCGACCACGCTGCACCGCCAATACGCGTGGCTGGATGATCGCCCGGTGGCGGTGAAGGCCACGGACACCTACGCCAATGAATGGCAGCACATCCATACCGATCATCTGGGCGCACCGCGCGCGATCAGCCGCCCGGCCGGCTCGAATGCGACGATCTGGCGGTGGGAACTGACGGGAACGGCCTTTGGCGAGCATGCGCCGGAGCAGGACGTGGATGGCGACAGCCAAGCCTTCGTCTTCAACCTGCGGTATCCGGGGCAGTACTTCGATGCGGAATCCGGGTTGCACTACAACTACTTCAGGGACTACGAGCCGGGCACGGGTAGGCATCCGCAGCCCGACCCTGTTGGGCTAAATGGCGGAATCAGTTTGTATAGCTACGTCGAAGCCAATCCCATTCGCTACATCGACGCGCTTGGCCTACACAAAGGCGATAAGTGGTATGGCTTCAATGATCGTGAGTTCCAACGGTGGTTTCATCGTTGCTGGAAACAGCCCGGCGATCCCGATGCCGATAAAGACGGAATAGCCGAAGCTTTCGCAGAATGGGATAGTCGCGGAAGACCAGGCAACGGGAAATGCGACAACTTCCCACCGCCGCCGCCAGTGCCAGCGCCGATGTGCGATGACGATTGCAGGGATACAGTCGCAACTGTTGTTGTCGCAGGCGGCACTGCTTACGTTATCTATCGTTGTGCCCGGATGGTTCCATCTCTGTTTCCGCCTCTTTGGCCCACTATTCCCGCTAATTTGGTGGTGCCATGACTGCCTCTGGGCATAGCTACACCGTAGAGATCAGATTCTTTGGCGATCAGTTGGAACCGTCAGAAATCTCTCGTCGGATGCAATTGGTTCCGAGCAATTGGCAGTCACTCTCGGAACCCGACGAGTCACATGCAAGAAAGAAGCGCCCGTTTTGGGCGTATAGCGGGTATGGGGAAGATGGATTTCAGCAGGAATGGGAGTCGCTCGAATCCGGGCTGATTTTCTTGGTTCGTTGTTTATCGCCGCATCGGTCAACGGTGATTGATCTTTCGCGCAACTACAAAGGCATATGGTGGTGTGGTCATTTCCAATCTGGATTCGATGGTGGTCCCTTGCTCTCGCCTGCATTGCTCGCTGCTGTTGCAGAGTTCGGACTTCCTCTTTTCATTGACAACTACTTTTCAGAAACGCCGTAACGTCCCTGTTTCTTGTTGCCGACGCCGCCCGGCCATGTGCCGGGCGTTGTGCTTCTGGGAAATTGGGATACGAGACTGGATTCGGTTCCATCAATGCCAGGTGGGTGGATGGATTATTTAGGGTCTTAGGAAGTTAAGCCGCCCGAAAAGTGGTCTAAGCTTATGTCATGAAAGGAAAAAAACAGGTACTATCGTCGTTCCCGAATCGCAGAAAAGGATTTCAGAATGATCCTGCGTGTACAAGTTGAGTAATTACCCGACACCTGGGCATCGGTGAAGGTGGTCAAGCGACGTGTTATCAGGCTTCGACCCTTCGGCACGCTCAGGACTCAGCCCGAGCGGGTGATGGTTTTTCGAGGTTCCCTGTCGTAGAGCCGGTCTTGCCCGGCTGCTCTTGA
Source organism: uncultured Aquimonas sp. (assembly GCA_964536455.1). Lineage (GTDB taxonomy): Bacteria > Pseudomonadota > Gammaproteobacteria > Xanthomonadales > Xanthomonadaceae > Denitratimonas. Next base: position 7,572 of record CAZHXV010000055.1, on the reverse strand, counting down.
TGCCCGACGAAACGCAAGCCGGGCAAGCCCGGCTCTACGGGATATCTTGTGCGTCTTTCTGCTTGGCTACGCGCCGGATTGCCGCAGCAGTTTCAGCACCATCGTCACCACGGCAAACGCGGAAGCCAGCAGCAGCAGCCAGAGCAGCCATTGCCACGGGGTCGGGGCGCCGGTGGTGTCCGGGCGCGGGGCCAGGGCTGCGCCGCCGGCCAGTTCCGCGCCGTGGCCGAGGCTGGCTTCGGCGGGAAGCCAGTGGTCGCCTTCGGCTTTCAGGGTTTCGCTGAAGACGCGGTGCAGCGGGTAGTTGTCGCGCTGGGCGCGGGCGCTGCCGGCGGCGAGTTTGTAGGGCGGGTGGCCTTGCGCTGCGAAGATGAACTGGTCGGGGCGATAGCCGAGCAGCAGAACCGGGGTTTTCGCCTGCGCCGGTTCGGTGCGCACGCGCCAGTGGCGGTCGCGGTTGGTGGCAATCCGGAACGGGGCCGATTCCACCGCGCGCCGGCCTTCGCCGATGCGGAACACGCTGCCGCGGGCACGCTCGCGCCAGGGCAGGTCGGCGCGGGCGCGGCTTTCGACGATGACGTTGGCGGCGGCGTTGCGATCGGCCAGCGTCACCTCGATCCGATCCACCGGAAACGGCCCGGCGGTGGCATAGACGAACACGCCAGGGGCTTCGTGCGATTGCGCCAGATGCGGCGTGGTGCTGGCTTCCTCGCTCGCGGGCCAGCCGCCGTTGCCGCTGGCGCGATGGACTTTCACGGCGCGCACCGGCAGCGGATCGTCGCGGTCGGTGCGGCGGATGCGCAGGTAGGGCAGGGCGGTGGCGGCGAACTCGATGCGGCGGCGTTCCAGCCGCAGGCCGTCCTCGTCCAGTGCCACCAGCGCCTGGGCGCGGGTGAGCGGTTGCCAATCGGAAAGATTGGCGCTGCCGGCGACATCCGCGCGGGCGTTGAGGCCGGTGGTGCCTTCCTCGAACTCGATGGAAAGCGCCGTCGCCGGCGCGTTCAGTGCGGAAAGGTCGAGCACGATGTCCTGCGGGCCGGACGACGGCACCGCAGGCAGGGCCTGTTCGATTTCCACCGTGCCCTCGCGTCGGGCCAGCCGCACGCGCAGTTGATCGGCGGCGGCGCGGCCATCGGCGCGCGGCACGCGGAACAGCGGCGCTTCGATGGCTTCCGATGCCGGGGCTGCGGCGGTGCTGCGGCCGAAGGCGGCATCCACGAGCATGATCGGGATCGGTTCGCCGTCGGCGTTGAAGGCGGCGATGTCCTGCAGATCGTCGCGCCACAGCCGTGCATAGACATCCGGTTTCAGCGTGAGGCGGCCCAGGTCTTGCCCCGGCTCCAGCGTCAGCGGCCATTGCCAGGCGAAATCGTCCGGCGTGGGCGGGGTGTAGCGCAGTTCCTGTGCGGCGGATGCGCTGGCGAGCAGCAATGCGGCGAGGGCGAGGAGGTTTCTCATGCGTCCGGGTCCTGATCGGCCGTGCGGGGCGGCGTCGGTGCGATTCTTCCCACCAGCACCAGCAGGCCGCCGACGGCGAGGAAGGAGACGATGCCGGCGAGGTTGCCCATGTACTGGCGGTCGATCAGCATCAGTTTCAGCAATACCAAGCCAAGTCCAATGGCGCCCACCGTCCACAGCGCGCGGTTCCTGCGGCGCGAGCCTGCGATCCATGCGGTGACGCCCGCCACGCTCCACAGCACGGTGAGCGCGGTCTGCGCGGTGCCGTTGTCGAGGATGGAAGGCGACCACGGCACGTTGGCGTAGTGGTGCACGGCGCGCAGCGCGGCCAGGCTCAGCACCACGAAGGCGCCGCCCGCGCCGATTACCACCGGCCACGGCCCGGCATTGCCGCGTTGGCGCAGCCAAGCCACTACAACTACCAGGCCCGCGATCTGCGCCAGTTCCGCCGGATTGAGCAGCGGCACGAAGGGCAGCGGGGCCACGTCGCCGGAAAGCGCCAGCGAGGCCAGCCAGCCCAGGCCCAATGCGATGGCAGCGGGGATGTGCCAGCGCAGCGAATAGCGCGGGAACAGGTCGGCCAGCGGGAACGCCCCGAGTTTCGGCAGTTTCGCGGTGAGGATCGTCAGCACGATCAGCGGCAGGAACAGCGCAAAGAAGATCCAATCCCGTCCCGGCACGCCTGCGCCATCCGGTGCAGCGCCGGCAAACGCATGGGTGAAGGCGGCATCGCTCAGCGCCAGGCCGTAGAGCAGCGCAAGCGTGGCGAGCAGCGCGACGTGCGCGAGGGAAATGCCGCGCTGCACGGGCGCGCGCAGCCGCCACAGGGCGAACAACCCTGCCGCGAACCACGCCAGCCAGGCCAGCGCGTAAGGCGCGTGCAGCGCCTTGCCGAATTCCTGCATCGGTGCAGCCAGTGCCAGCCCCAGTGGCAGCCCAGCCACTACGTTCCAGCCCAGCCGCGGCCAGCGCAGCACGCCGCGCAGCAGTGCGGAAACGGCCAGCGTGACCGTGCCGAAGTACAGCACCGCCGCCAGCCAGTGGCCATCGTCGAAATGCACCAGCAGTTCGCGCGTGCCGCCCAGCGTCCACCAGGCATCGCCCGCCAGGAACGGCAGCCACGCCAGCACGCGGTGGCCGTTCGCGCGCTCGTACAAACGCGAGATCGAGAACGCCGCCAGCGCCAGCAGCAGCACCGTCAGGCCGTGGCCGTTGAGCACCGGCCATTCGCCGGGAATCTTGTCCCAGCCATCGTCGAACAGGTGCGCCAGATAGGCGAACGCGGCCAGGAACTGCAAGGCGAGGCCGGCGATCCGCGGCCACAGGCGCTGCTGCCGCAACCCCAGCCACACCGCCGCCGCGCCTTCCAGCGCCCACACGGCGGAGGTGGTTTGCGCGGAGAACGCCAGCGGCACCGCCAGCGTCGCGAAGCCCAGCGCCAGAAGGCCGTAGCTTTGGCCCAGCAGCACGATGCCGCGCCGGCGCAGCAGCCACCACGAGAACCCGCCGTACAGATACGCCAGCACCAGTGCCGAAAGCGCCAGCGCCAGGCGTTGATCGGAAAGCAGCGCGGCCTGCAACGGAAACGCCAGCAGCGGCGCGCCGAATACCAGCGTGCCATCGACCAGGTTCTTCCTGCCTTGCGGCTCGCCGCGCAGCGCATGCAGCAGCGGAATCGCGAAATAGAACAGGAAGAACAGCACCAGAAATGGCTCCACGGTGCCGAAGAATTCCGGCACGTAGTACTTCGCGCCCCAGGCCAGCCCCACGCCGAAGGTGAAGAAAAAGCCGGTGAGGTTGAGCGCGCGCCAGTGCTTCTTCCAGGCAATGGCGAACACCGCCAGGTTCAGCACCGCATAGTAGGAAAACAGCGCGACGTGGCTGCCGCTGCCGGTGGACAGCAGCACGGGTGCCAGATACCCGCCGAGAAAGCCGATGAAGGCCAGCCACGGCGCATCCTGCAACAGCGCCAGCAAGGCCGCGCCGGCCACCAGCACCACCACCAGCGCGAACGCGGGCGTTGCACCCAGCACATGCACCAGCCGATAGGCCGCGAACGTGGTCAACAGCAGGATGCCGATGCCGCCGCCCTGCAGGCTCAGGCCGAACGCCGGGCGCACTTCCCGGTTGCGCCAGCCCCACACCAGCGCCGCCACGCCCAGTGCCGCCACGGCGGCCAGCTTCAGCTCCATCGGGAACCGCACCCAGCCCTGCCCGGTGGCGTACTTCAAGGCCGCGCCGATGCCGAACAGCAGCACCAGCAGGCCGATCTTCACCGGCACGTTGCCGCCGGTGAACCAGTTCCACACCGCCCGGATCGCCCGCTCGATCGGATCCGGTTCGCGCGGCTGGATGGGTTTGACCGGGGGAGGGATCGGCGTTGGGCGCGAGGGCTCGGGAATCCGCGGTGCAGAAATTCCGGGCATCGCTTCCTGCGTCGCCGCCGGTTTGCGCACTTGCGCTTGCGGCGTAGCCATTGCAGCTTCCGGCGGCGTTGCAACGGTGGTTTCATGCGCCGTGGCGGCGGCAGGCGGCTTTGCCTGGGTGGCTGGCGTTCCGGGTTCGCGTATGGCTTGCGCCTGCTCCGGCGTGAGTGGCGTGTGCTGCGGCGCAGGTGCCCTGCGCAACTCCAGCGTATCCAGCCGCCGACGCAATTCCCCGATCCTCCCCTGCTGCCAACCCAGCAGTGCACCGCCGACGAAGCCGGCCAGCGCCGAACTCGCCGAGCCGACGAGCGCGCCGAAGAACGCTCCAATCAAAGCCAATAGCCAAGGCATCGTATGTTCCCCATCCGGCGCGAGGCGCCCGTGTGCGGAGTATGAAACATCGGCAGGGGTGGATTGCGGGCCTGCCGCTGGCTTCGCCGGCGCTGCGATGTCGCACCGCGAATTGCCGCAACGGCGGGCAGCAGGCAGAATCGGGAATGAATGAAGCCGGTCGCAATGCCGGTTCGTCGCTTGACCTGCTGCCGGCGGTCAGGGTGTCGCTCGATGAAAGGTTGCGCCGGCAGCACACCGATATCCAGGATAAACAAGCACATGCCTTCCAAATTCCGTATCGCGAGGCTGGCCGCCGGGCTCGCCGTCGCCATCGTCTGCGGTTCCGCTGCCGCCCAGTCGCCGCAGCTGATGCTCACCCCGCCCAGCAGCGCAAGCGCGCAATCCATCGCCGAGGATTTCCTGATCCAGTCCGCCGGCCGCCTCGGCCTGGTGCAGACCGATCTGGAATACCGTCGTCTGGAAGGCAGCTACGTCACGCGCCACAACCGCGTGTCGCACGAGTTCTTCCAGCAGTACATCGACGGCGTGCCGGTGTACAAGGCCATCTTCCAGGTCAACGTGTTGCCCGATGGCCGCGTGCTCAACAGCACCAGCGGCTTCGAAGCCAACATCCGCGCCCGCGCTTCCGCATTGCAGCCGGCACTCACCGTGCAGCAGGCGCTGGTGGCCGCCGCGGCGCATTTCGGCATCCAGGGTTACGTCGTTCCGACGCCGGAATCGGTTGCCGGCGGTCGCCAGCAGCAGGCGCGCTTCGCTGGCGGAAACCTGTCCGAATCGCCGATCGACACCGAACTGGTGTTCGAGCCGGTGAATGGGGAATTGCGCCTTGCGTGGCGTCTAGTAGTGGATCGCTACAGCGCGCACACGCAGCACCTTGACATGCGCTTCGATGCGCTCACCGGCGAACTGCTGGCGCAGGACGATTGGGTCAACTTCTTCTCTCCCGAGGGGAACATCTCGCCCCAGGGCGTGAGCGTGCCGTACAACGCCGAATACCGTGCCTCCCCGTTCCCGACCGAAAGCCCCGGCCATCCGGGCGGGCTGCCGGTGCTGGTGCTCAACCCGTGGGAAACCAACGCATCGCCTTCCGGCTGGCAGGACACCCGCACCAATCCGCCCGCCGGCCAGCCAGAATCGCTGTATACGCGCGGCAACAACGTGCGGGCGCAACTTGATCTGAGCGCCAACAACAACGATCTGGATGCCAACCGTGCGCTCGGCGTATGGGATGCGGGCAGTTCCACGCTGACGTTCGATTTCCCCTGGGTCGCATCCGAAGATCCCGCCAGCGACGCGAACCGGTTGGCGTCGGTGGTCAATCTGTTCTACTGGAACAACATCATCCACGACGTGCTCTGGCAGTACGGCTTCGATGAACCCTCGGGCAACTTCCAGGACAACAACTTCGGACGCGGTGGCAGCGGGAATGATCCGGTGCGCGCCGATGCGCTCGATGGTTCGGGCACCGACAACGCCAACTTCTCCACGCCTGCGGATGGCACCTCCGGACGGATGCAGATGTTCCGCTGGACAGCCCCGGGCGGCGTGGAGATCGATGCTCCGTTCGCGGCGACCTATACCGTCGCCGTTCCGGGCGACTGGGGCGGCGCATTCACGGAACTGGCGGGGAATATCGTGCCGGTGAATAGCCCCGGCACTGGCGATGGCAGTGGCATCGACGGCTGCAACACCCCATACACCAACGCCGCAAGCGTGTCCGGCAAGATCGCACTGGTGCGGCGCGGTGGCTGCGAGTTCGGATTGAAGGCGCTCAATGCCCAGCTCAATGGCGCGGTGGGCGTGATTATCTTCAACAGTGCCACCGGAGTTCCGGGTGGCATGGGGGCGGGCGTAAACGGCCCGTCGGTGACGATCCCGGTGATGGGCTTGATGGAATACGACATCGGCACGAACATCGCCACCGTGGCCGCCTCGGAGGCCGTGCACGGCACGCTCAAGGCCAAGCTCTATCCGGATCGCGACAGCGATTTCGATGCCGGCATCATGGCGCACGAATACGGCCACGGCGTGTCCAACCGCTTGACCGGAGGCGTCCAGGCGGGCTGTCTGCCCGGCGGCAGCGAGCAGGCGGGCGAAGGCTGGAGCGATTTCTACGCGCTGCACTTCACCTTGACCGATGCCGTCTGCGACGTGCCGCGCGGCGTGGGTACCTATCCGAGCTTCGAAGGGACCGACGGACTGGGCATTCGTCAATACCGCTACACGCGGGACATGACGATCAACCCGCACACCTTCGCCGATGTGGCGCTGGCGCGCATCAGCACCACCACTGGCCTGGTGGTTCCGCATGACGTGGGCGAGGTGTGGAACACCATGCTGTGGGACATGAGCTGCAACCTGATGCAGAAGCGCGGCGTGGAGCCGGACATCTACACCACCGAAGGCGGCAACGGCCTGGCGATCCAACTGGTCACCGACGGTCTGAAATTGCAGGGTTGCCGACCAACCTTCGTCATGGCGCGTAACGGCATCCTCGCCGCCGACGCCGCGATGGCGGTTGCCGACCCTTCCTATCAGAGCGAGAAGTGCCTGGTCTGGAAGACCTTCGCGCGTCGCGGCCTGGGCGCCAATGCCAGCAGCGGTACCTTCGAGAGCCATACCGACCAGACCCAGGATTTCAGCGTTCCCGCTGAATGCGCTTCCTACGGACAGGTAAAGGTGGTCGTCACCGGCCCCGGCACCACGACGCCGAGCGGCCTGTTCGTCACTCCGGCCTTCAGCGAATCGCTGGATATCGCACTGACGCCGGGTGCCGGCGCTTCGATCCAGTCGGTCGAAGGCTGTGATGGCGAACTGGACGGAAGCACCTACACGACGGACCTGGTGGTCGATTCCTGCACGGTGCGCGTCCAGTTCACCGATGCGGACTACCTGTTCGGAGACGGTGCCGAATAAGCGCCCTGTTTTCGCTTCCGCTTCAATATGGAACCGGCACCTTCGGGTGCCGGTTTTTTTGTCCACGTGGAGCAATGAAGGCGTGATCCCGACACCGTGCTAGGGTTGCTGCACTGCAACCATGACCGATGCCCGATGGAAAACCCCGTCTCCACCGCGCCGCTGCGCGAGATCGATCTTCCCGCCGTGGACAAGCCGCTGCGCGAAGACGTGAACCGGCTGGGCGCGTTGGTGGGCGAGATCCTCGCCGAGCAGTGCGGCGCACCGTTCCTGGAAAAGATCGAACGCATCCGCGTGGCGGCGATCCGGCGGCGCGAGGGCGACGACGACGGCTCGGAACTGTTCGCGGAACTTGCGGACATCGAGGCCGGGCAGGCCGAAGCCGTGGTGCGCGCCTTCCTGACCTGGTTCAATGCCG
>CAZHXV010000054.1:0-14560 GCA_964536455.1 uncultured Aquimonas sp. | reverse complement strand
CGATCATGGAAGGCTGCTCCAAGTATTGCAGCTACTGCGTGGTGCCCTACACGCGCGGGGAAGAAATCAGCCGGCCCTTCGACGATGTGGTCGTGGAAGTGGCGCAGCTCGCCGCGCAGGGCGTGCGCGAGGTGAACCTGCTCGGCCAGAACGTGAATGCGTATCGCGGGCCGATGCACGACGGCGGCATCGCGGATCTGGGTTTCCTGATCCGGGCCATCGCCCAGATAGAAGGCATCGGGCGCATCCGCTTCACCACCTCGCACCCGCTGGAGTTTTCCGATTCGCTGATCGAGGCCTACCGCGATGTTCCACAGCTCGCCAACTACCTGCACCTGCCGGTGCAGGCCGGTTCCGACCGCATACTGGCGGCGATGAAGCGCGGTTACACCACGCTGGAATACAAGCAACGCATCCGCAAGCTGCGCGCGGTGCGGCCGGACATCTCCATCTCCACCGACATCATCGTCGGCTTCCCCGGCGAAACCGACGCGGATTTCGAAAAGACCATGAAACTGGTCGAGGACATCGGCTTCGATGCGAGCTTCACCTTCATCTATTCCTCCCGCCCCGGCACGCCGGCGGCGAACCTGCCGGACGACACGCCCGCGCAGACCAAGAAACAGCGCCTGACGACCCTGCAGGCGGCCATCGATGTCAAGGCCAAGGCCATCTCCGCCGCGATGGTGGGTTCCGTGCAGAACGTGCTGGTCGAAGGCCGCAGCCGAAAGAATCCGGACGAACTCACAGGCCGCACCGAGAACATGCGCTACGTGAACTTTCCGGTTCCAACGGGCGCGCAGATGGCGCTGACCGGGCAGTTCGTCGAGGTGCTCATCACCCAGGCGATGAGCAATTCCCTGCGCGGGCGGCTGGCGGCGCGGGAGCATGCGGCGGCGTAAATGAGGATCTGATTAGCCCCATCTGATTAGCCCCATCTCTCAGCCGATGTTGCAGACCTTGGTCGGAGAAAACCCGGGCTTTTGTAGCGCAGCTTGCTGCGCTGCCCTTGGCTGCCGGGGTCATCCAAGCGCAGCAAGCTGCGCTACAAAAGCCTGATTGGATGGGCCAAACGGTCGCGATTTGGCGAAGTCATCGGGCTAATCGGGAATGCGGAAGACCCCGGCGCGCCAGGGGCCGTCATTTCCGATTGGCGCGATCGCCCGCTTCGATCAGCCTGCCGTAACGCTCGTAGTTCCTGTAGCTGCTTCTCGCCAATACGATCGCCAGCGCCAGAGTGCGCCGGAGAGCCCTCGCGTCGCTTTCCGCTTCGCGCAGATCCCTCCGTATCTCCACTTTGTCCGAATCGCTGATGTCGTCGGCGTCGGCCAGGCGGCGAAGCCGATCTTCGAACCCGGCTTCCAGGCTCAGGCTCCGTTTCCTGCGCATCGCCTCGCCTTCGTAGAACGCGGCCAATCCGCGGCTGTGATTGCGCAGCCTGATGTAGCTCTTGCGCCGAATGTGCCATGGCGTGTCGTCCAACGGCGGCAAACTCCCCGAATCGACGGCCATGTCGATCCGGAAGATCAATTGCGCAGCCTGATTGGCTATCGCCGTAGTCACCTGATATTTCGCTTGATCTTCCAGGCTGAGCATCTCGCCGACGCCTGGCGCGCTCCTGCCTGCGGTACGGCGCAGATATTCGCGTACCCCGACCATGTTCGCCCTGATGCGCCTGGCGTTGGTTTCTGATTTGTTGGTGAGGTAGCTGTGGATTTCCTGCTCCATTCTGGATTCGGCAACCGCCAGTCCGCTGATGCCCACCGCGAGTTCGGCCAGATCCCCCGCGCCTTCGGCGGCGCTCTTTCCTTCCAGGATGGCGCCGATGATTTTGAGTATGCTCATGTTCACGTCCCCGGTTGCCGATAGGCGGGCTTCGCGGTTCCCCGCGTTTCCCACAGAACGAACGGGGACACAACGCATTCAAACGCAGGCTCGAAGCATCGGCACCCCCGGGAACCGGCCCGGCTGAGGCGCCCGGCCGGGCGGACGCAGCGGGCCGTCACCGACGCACCGCCATTGAAAAATCTCCCTGTCCGATTCGTTGGTGAAGGTGAGCTTTCGCCCGATTCGGAGCAGAATCGGGCGCGCGGCACCGGTTGAATCGCACATGCCTGATGCAGGCAGAATCCGACAGGGGCAGCACCATGCACTTCACGATCTGGCGCAGACGCAGCGCCATCACCGAATCGCTCCACGGCGCGAGTTGTGCTGCCGCGCTTTTGCGCCACACACATGGAACAGGTCTTGCGCAGGCGCGCCCAGGTTCCATGGATTTCCCCGGCCTTCCACGCCGCACGATGCGGCACATCCTTGATGCCGGCCTGGCCTTTGCGGTCACGGCGGCGGCTGCCCTGCCCTTGCTGGCCGCGCCCGCCGCGCCGCCGCCACCGGCGCTGGAAGGCATCACCGTGGTGGATTGCCTGCTGCCGGGCGAGGTGCGCATGTCCGGCATGGTGCGCTACATCGGCCCGCGCCTGCCGATCCGCACCACGGCGCGGTTGTGTGCGATCCGGGGCGGGGAATATGTGCTGGAAGACCGTGCCTCGCTCAAGACCAGCCTGGCGGTGTGGAGCGATGCCGCCAAGCAGGGCGATGTCCAGGCCCAGTACTACCTTGCGGAAATCTACGAAAAGGGCCTGGGCGCAGCGCCGGATTACGCCAAAGCCGCGCAGTGGTACGGCAAGGCGGCCAGGCAAGGGCACGTCCCCTCGAAGCTGGCTCTTTCTTATCTGATGGCCGAAGGCAAGGGCATGACGGCCGATCCGGTCGCCGCGCTGAATCTCTACCGCGAGGCGATGGGCATCGACGAGCAGGTGATCCGCGCCAGCGAGGCGCAGCAGCGCATCGATGAAGCGCGCGCCGGACTGGAAGCCAGACTGGCCGAATCCGCCGCCGGCATCGCGGCATTGCAAGCACAGATCGCGCAACTGCAACGCCAGGGCGCAAGCCAGCAGCAGGCGCTGGCGGAAAAACAGCGGCAACTGGCGGAGCTGCAAGCGGCACGCCAGCACAACGAAACCGAGCTGGCCACGCAGGATCGCGCCCAGGGGCCGCGCCTGCGCAATGTGCAGCGCCTGCCTTCCACATCGGGAACGGCGCCCATCACGCGCATCGGCGATACCGAATTCGGCCGCTATTACGCACTCCTGATCGCGATCCAGAGCTACCGCGACAAACCGCTGGTCACGCCCATCGGCGATGCCGAAGCGCTCGCTGCGCTGCTGGAAGAACGCTACGGCTTCACCACCACCCTGCTGCGCGACCCCAGCCTGGACGAACTGGCCGGCACGCTGGAGCGCTTCAAGAACGAACTGCGGCCGGAAGACAACCTGCTGGTCTATTTCGCCGGCCACGGCACCTGGGAAGGCGACGACGCCTCGTGGGTGACGCTGGAATCCTACGGCTACCGCACCGATTCGCTGGCGCGGCTTCTGGCGCAGGTGAAATCGCGCAGCGTGCTGGTGATCGCCGATGCCTGCTTCGCCGGACAGTTCGGCGGCGCGGGCAAGGTCATCATCGAACCATCCTCCTGGAGCGAAAACATCGCGCCTTCCGCGCTGCGCAACGCCGGGCGGCTGGTGCTCACCTCCGGTGGCGATGCGCCGGTGCTGGACGAAGGCGGCGCCGGCAACCACTCCGTATTTTCCGCCGCGCTGCTCGATGCGCTGCGCAGGAACGAGCGCGTGCTCACCGCCTACGGCCTGCAAAAGATGATCGAAGCGCCGGTACGGATTACCGCGCGCCGCCTGGGCGTGGATCAAAGCCCCACGCTTTCGCGCGTGCGGGACAGCGGCTCGGACGCGGGCGGGCAGTTCTTCTTCGTACCTAAAACGGACGCGGGCGAGGCCACGGCCGCGCGCAACGAATCCATCGTGGATGCAGGGCGGATCTGAACGGACTTTTCGGCATCGGGCAACCATCAACCAAGGTGAAGGGGCATGTCATGGGCATGGGAACGGCGGATTGGATCGGGGAATCGCACGGCAGCGGCGTTGTGGAAAGGCAACGCACATCCAGCCGATGGCGCTGGCTGCCGGCCTTGCTGCTTGCCGCCTTGCCCTTCGGGCCGGCGACGGCACAGGGCATGCGCCTGCAACACGTGGAACAGGTATCGGCGGGCGGCTACCACAGCTGCGCCGTCATCGCCGGTGGCACGGTGAAGTGCTGGGGCGAGAACAGCAGCGGCCAGCTGGGCGACGGCAGCACCGAACCCAGCCCGTGGCCGGTGGACGTGGCCGGCCTCACCGATGTGGTGCAGGTGAGCGCAGGCGACGCCCACACCTGCGCGCGCACCCTGGCAGGCCGCGTGCTGTGCTGGGGCGCGAACCCTTCCGGACAACTGGGCAATGGCGGCACCGGCAACCAGCTCCATCCGGTGGAAGTGGTCAATCTTTCCGGTGCAACCCACGTCAGCGCGGGCTTTTCCCACACCTGTGCCGTGGCCGACGGCGCGGCCAGGTGCTGGGGCCACAATGGCTCCGGCCAGCTCGGCAACGGCGGCACGACGAATGCCGCAACGCCCGTCAACGTCACCGGGCTGGCCTCGGGCGTGACCCAGGTCACCACGGGGGATTACCACTCCTGCGCCCGCACTGCCAACGGCATCCAGTGCTGGGGTTCCAATGAAAATGGCCAATTGGGCAACACCGGAGCCGGCAATGGCTCATCCACGCCGGTCGCGGTTTCAGGATTGACCGGCGCCACGTCGGTGAGCGCCGGATTCAACTCCACCTGCGCCCTGGTGCAGAACGGTGGCGTGCGGTGCTGGGGCGTCAACTGGTACGGCGAACTGGGCGACGGCACCACCGATTCAAGCCCCACGCCGGTGGCCGTGCTCGGCCTTTCCGGCGTCGTGGAACTGGACGCGGGCGGATACCACGCCTGCGCCAGAACCGGTACCGGCACAGCCACCTGCTGGGGCGGCGGCTGGAACGGCGCGCTGGGCAACGGCAGCCTGGCCAACCACCCGCAGCCGGTGGCGGTTGCGGGCCTTGGCAGCGGCGGCATCGTGCAGATCAACGCCGGTACCTACCACACCTGCGCCATCACCACCGGTGCAGAACTGCTGTGCTGGGGCAGCAATGCGACCAGCCAGTTGGGCAACGGCGAACTTTCCTCGCGCACCCGGCCGGTCGCCGTACCCGGCCTGAGCGGCATCTCGTCCATTGCCACCGGCTTCCGCCATAGCTGCGCCTTGCGTGCGAACGGCGAACTCTCGTGCTGGGGTTCCAATAGCTACGGCCAGATCGGCGACGGCAACCAGGACACCAACGCCAACTCTCCCACGGAAGTCGCCAGTTCCGGCCCGGTGGCGGCGGTGGCGCCGGGGTTCGAGCACACCTGCGCCCTCCTTGCCGACGGCCATGTGGAATGCTGGGGCAGCAACCAGTCCGCGCAATTGGGCATCGGCCACTCCGGTACGTCCGAACCTCTGCCGGTGACGGTGCCCGGCCTGGCCCAGGTCGTGGCGCTGGCGGCCGGCCTGGAGCACACCTGCGCACTGGTGCAGGGCGGCGGCGTGAAGTGCTGGGGCCACAATGGCCTGTTCGGCCTGCTGGGCGACGGCAGCGGCACCGATCCCGACACGCTGGTGGATGTCACGGGCCTGGGCAGTGGCGTCGCCGCGATCGGTGCCGGGATGTACCACACCTGCGCCCTGATGCTGAACGGCGGCGTGAAGTGCTGGGGCGGCAATTTCGAAGGCCAGCTCGGCGACGGCAGTACCGACTATCGAACCACGCCGGTGGACGTACCCGGTCTGTCCGGCATCGTGGCGATCGGCACCGGTCCCTACCACACCTGCGCCCTGGCATCCGGCGGCGGCGTTTGGTGCTGGGGCAACAACATCACCGGCCAGCTCGGCACCGGAGACAACACCGGACGACTCACGCCGACGCCCGTGATCGGCCTTCCCGGCGGCGTAACGGCGATCGCCAGCAGCGGCTTCCACAACTGCGTACGCACCCAGGCGGGTGCCGCCTGGTGCTGGGGCCAGAACTACGACGGCGAGCTTGGCATCGGCAGCCATGCCCACGCCCTGCAACCGGCCCAGGTGTCGGGCTTGGGCCAGGGCGTGGCCGCCGTGTCGGTGGGCGGCTACCACAGTTGCGCGCTGGGCACGGATGGCGGCGTGAAGTGCTGGGGCTTCCACGGCAACGGCCAGCTCGGGCTTGGGGGAAGCGACAGTTCCGTACCCGGCTATGTGCTGGAACGGGCACCAACGAACCTGCGCCTCGCCGTCATCGGCAGCGCAACCATCGTTTCCGTCCAGGGCGTGCGGCTGCGCGTCAGCAACGATTCGGAAATCGCCTCGGGCATCGTGCACGTGCTGGTGGACGATGCGCCCACCCGGTTTGCGCCGCTGTCCAGTTGCACCGCCAGTTACGCCGATGGCGTGGCCACCGTCGATTGCGGCGCGCCGAGCGGCATCATGTGCACGGCCAGCGAGGGCATCTGCGAATTCACCGATGGCCTGGGCGCCGGCCAGAGCGCGGACATTTTCCTCGCGCCTTCGTCTTCCGATCCAATCCGGATCGGCATCCACGAAGAAGGCATCGAAATCCAGAGCTGCACGCTTTCGGGCACCACCTGCACGGAGATGGGGCAATGAACCGTACAACCGCATCGCCCACGTCCACTGCCCGGGCCACAGGAGCCCTCGCCATGCCGACATCTTCCCTTGCCTTGCGCTGCCTCGCTGCAGTGCTGCTGGTCTGTACGGCCGCATCTCCCGCGCTCGCCGCATCCGGCCCCGCCACCGCTCGCCTGCTGGTGACGGTGAAGAAAAGCGGCTACATCCAGACCACCAGCCTGCGCCAGGGCGCACAACATCCCGCCGCTGCGGCTTGCTCGGATCCTGCCACCGCGTTCGCCTTTACCATCGATGTCGCGGGCGGCAACGTGCAGAACATCACGCCCGATACCGCCTTGCCGCTGGCGATGAACGCACAGGCGACCTGTTCCAACATCAACGGCGAAGCCGAACTTGCAGTCGGCACGCACGATGGCACGGCCGTGGCGGGACAGGACTACACCGCCACCGCCGGCACGCTGCTGTTCAACGCCCTCACCAGCGGCGATACCGCCAACCATCCGGCCACGGCATCGCTGCTGCTGCACGCAACCAGCAGCGGAAGCGGCAAGCAGTTCCACGTCGTACTGCAAGGCGGCAGCTACTACGACACCAGCTCCAACGCCGCCGGCAGCATCGCTGGCACCACCGCGCCCATCGCCACCTTGAACATCGTAGGTTCCACCACGCCGGGCGAGGCCATCGTCGCCACCGGCATTCCGCTGGATCCGGGCGTGGCCCAAAGCGTGACCAATGCGGCGATGCAATCCTGCAACGCCACCAGCGACAGCGATGCACAAGCCGTCTGCGACGCCCTCACCGCTGCCGCAGCCGCAGCCGAAAGCGGCGACGCCGCCGCTACCCAGGTGCTGGTGGACAACGTGCTGGCGCTGGCACCGGACGAACTCACCGGCATCGCCCGCACCGCCGAAAGCCTGGCCGCCAGCCAGCAGGCCAACATCGCCGCGCGCCTGGTCGCAATGCGCTTCGGCGGCACCGGCTCCGGTGGCGTGAATCTGGCCGGGCTTTCCCTGCAAGGCAACGGCGGCAGCCTGCCCGTGGGCTCCATGCTGGAAGCGGCGCTGGTGCAGACCTTCGCCCCGCTGCTGGCGGACGAAGGCGAGGAAGCGCGCCGTACCCTGCTCGGCGGCACGCGCTGGGGCCTTTGGGTGAACGGTACGCTCGGCGGCGGCGACTATGAGCACCAGGGCTCCGAATCGGCCTTCGACTTCGACAATTGGTCGCTCACCGCCGGCATGGACTACCGCTTCCCGTGGAACGGCTATGCCGGGCTGGCCCTGGGCCGTGCGCAGACCGACCTGGATTTCTCGCTCGATGGCGGCAGCATGAAGGCCGGGATCAACGCCTTGCACCTCTACGGCGGCTACGACCTTCCCGCCGGCCTGGGCCTGGATGCCTCCGCCAGCTATCAGTGGGGCAACTACGACCAGATGCGCCGCCAGCAGTTCTACGACTACACGGGCGGCCAATCGACGCTGGCAGGTTATTACGAAGCCACCAGCGATTCGGACATCACCCAGCGTTCGGCTTCGTTCGGTGCCTCGTGGAACTTCCGCCGCAACGCCTGGCTGTTCGCCCCGCGCGTGCAATTCCAGTTCATCGACACCAAGGTGGATGGCTTCGCCGAAAGCGGCTCACCGTTCGACCTCATCGTGGATGCACAGGATTTCACCACGCGCTCCTGGTCGGCGGGCTTCTATTCGGATTACGCCTTCGCCACCACGGCGGGTACCTGGCGGCTCAATTTGCGCGGTACGTATTTCCTCGATGGCGGCAGCGGCGATCGCAACCTCCTGGCGCGTTTTGCCGCAGGCGGCGCACCGTTCTCCGTCACCGTGCGCGAACCCGACCGCCGCTACGCCACGCTGGAACCTGGCATCGCTTTCAGCCGCCCGATCGGAACCCGAACCTGGGATTTCAATTTCGGCGCGATGAAACTCTACGGTTTCGATTCGCTGGATCGCTGGGCGATACGCCTGGACGTGCGCGTGCCGTTGTGACGGATGACATGCGGCCATGGCCGACGAAACCCGCCTCGCCCCCACCACGCTGACGCCAAGCCCAGGCACCTGCCCTCCGGAGGCCACGACCCTGCCGCCGGAGGCGTTCCGCTCCACCAGCGGCATCCGCTTCATGCTCGATGTCATCGCCAAGGATGTCGAGCTGCATCCGGGCATGGTCGTCAAGCAGCGCTTCGAGCTGACCGAGGAACTCGGCCACGGCGGCATGGGCGTGGTTTACAAGGCGCTGGATCTGCGCAAGGCCGAAGCGAACGATCCCGATCCCTACATCGCGATCAAGTTCCTGGGCCGGCAGATGGCCGGGTTCGACAAGGCCTTCATCGCCCTGCAGCGCGAGGCCAAGCACGGCCAGAGCCTGAACCACCCGAACATCGTCAAGGTGTTCGACTTCGACCGCGACCACAACTTCGTCTTCATGACGATGGAACTGATGGCCGGCGAATCCCTCGACGATCGCCTGCACAACCACTTCAAGCCGCCGCTGGGCGAGGAGGAAAAACTCGCCGTCGTGGAAGGCATGCTCTCCGGCCTGGCCCACGCCCACGCCCACGGCATCACGCATTCGGACATCAAGCCCTCCAACATCTTCCTCACCGAGTCGGGCGAGGTGAAGATCCTGGATTTCGGCATCGCACGCCGCGTCGAACGCGATACCGCCTTCGATGCGGACGAGCTCGGCGCAGTGACGCCCGAATACGCCCCGCCGCAGGTCATGCTCGGCGAACGCCCCACGCCCTGCGACGACATCTACGCCATCGGTTGCGTGCTGCACGTGCTCTACACGGGACGGCATCCCTATGGCCGCCTTTCCGGGTTGGAAGCCCAATCCCAGGGCCGCGCGCTGGAACGCGACCGTGGCGTTCCGGACAAAATCTGGAAACTGCTGAACGGCTCGCTGCCGTTCGAATCCGAACGCCGCTACCCCGACGCCGCGCACATGCTGCGCGACCTGCGCCGCCGCAGCGCCAGGCAACGCGCAGCCATCGGTGCGGGCATCGCAGCACTGGTGCTGTGCTTCGCCTGGCTGCTCGGTTCTTATCTGCTCGGGCCGGCGGAAGTGGTGCGCGAAGTGATGGTGAAACCGGAGCTGGACGCCCGCACCCGCGCCAGCGTGGATGCGCTGCTGCGCGACGCCCTCGCCAACGAAGCCAGCGTCGATGGTCTCCAGATCGCCTTCCAGGGTTATTCGCGCACGCTGGAACTGGATGCATTGAACGAGGAGGCCCTCGCCGGCATCGAGCGCGTGCTGGAGAAAGTGCGCAAGGAACTCCCCACCGGCTACCTGCCCTTCCTGGAACTCGCCGTCGCCGATCCTTCGCCGAAAGTGCAGGAGATCGGGCGGCGGAGGCTGGAAGCTCTGGAAGACGATGCCTACTGACAGGCTCTGGAGCCAATAGGGGGGCATTCAGTGACTTCAAGCCTTTGGATGCCAATGTCGCTGGGCACCCGCCTTCGCGAGTGCGACGGTTGTTTCCCCGGACAACAGTGCGCCTTCGCGGGCATGATGGGACTGCGTCAGGCATCCGCCCCCAGGAACCCACCCGACTGCCGCTTCCACAAGGCCGCGTAGAGGCCATCGGCGCGCAGGAGTTCCTCGTGGCTGCCGTCTTCGACGATGCGGCCTTCGTCGAGGACGATGAGGCGATCCAGCCGGGCGATGGTGGAAAGCCGGTGCGCGATGGCAATCGTGGTCTTGCCCTGCATCAGGGCGTCGAGTTGTTCCTGGATCGCCGCCTCCACTTCCGAATCCAGGGCGGAAGTCGCCTCGTCCAGCACCAGGATCGGGGCGTTCTTCAGCAGCACGCGGGCGATGGCGATGCGCTGGCGCTGGCCGCCGGAAAGTTTCACGCCGCGCTCGCCCACTTCCACGTCGAAATCCTCGCGGCCTTCGCGGTCGCGCAGGCCGGCGATGAAGTCAACCGCGTGCGCCCACTGCGCGGCCTGCTTCATCTGTGCATCGCTTGCATCGGGGCGGCCATAGAGCAGGTTTTCGCGGATCGAACGGTGCAGCAGCGAGGTGTCCTGCGTCACCATGCCGATCTGCCGCCGCAGCGATTCCTGCGCGACCTGCGCAATGTCCTGCCCGTCGATCTCGATGCGCCCATCGGTTGCGTCGTGGAAGCGCAGCAACAGGTTCACCAGCGTCGATTTCCCCGCGCCGGAGCGGCCGATCAGGCCGACCTTCTGCCCCGGCGGAATCGTCAGGTTGAAGCCGTGCAGCACGTTGCGACCATTGCCGTAGTGGAAGGAAACGTCGGCAAAACGAATCTCCCCGCGCGGCACGGCCAGTTCGCGCTCGCTGCGGTCGGCCACCAGCAGCGGGCGCGCCAGGGTGCCGATGCCGTCCTGCACGGTGCCGATGTTCTCGAACAGGCCGGCGATCTCCCACAGCACCCAGTCGGACATCGTGCGTATGCGCATCACCAACGCAATGCAGACCGCGATCGCACCCGCGCCGATGGAGCCTTTCAGCCAGGCGCCGATGGCCACCGCGGACGTTGCGGCCAACAGCAGCGAATTCAGCGTGTGCAGGCTGGCGGTGAGCTTCGTCACCAGCCGCATCTGGCGGTGCACGGTCTGCATGAAGCCGTCCATCGCGGCGCGGGCGTAATCCTGTTCGCCTTGGGTGTGGGCGAACAGTTTGACGGTCTGGATGTTGGCGTAGCTGTCCACGATGCGGCCGGTCATCTGCGCCCGCGCGTCGGATTGCTGCTCCGAAATCTTGCGCAGGCGCGGCACGAAGAGGCGCGCCAGGCCGATGTAGCCGACGAGCCACAGCAGCAGCGGCACGGCGAGCCAGGCGTCGGAGGACGCGGCCACCAGCAGCGTGCCGCTGAAATACACCGCCACATAGACAAAGGCGTCCAGCAGCTTCATCACGGTTTCGCGCAGGGAGAGCGCAGTCTGCATCAGCTTCTGCGAGACGCGCCCGGCGAATTCGTCCTGGAAGAAGGAAAGGCTCTGGCGCAGCAGGTAGCGGTGCCCGAGCCAGCGCACGATCATCGGGTAGTTGCCCAGCAAGGTCTGGTGCACGATCAGCGATTGCAGCAGCACCAGCAGCGGGTAGCCGATCAGCAGCAGCGCTGCGACCACGAACAGCTCGCGCCCGTGGCGATCCATGAACCCTTCGCGGTTTTCCTGCGTGGCCCAGTCCACCAGCGTGCCGATCCAGTCGAAGAACCAGATCTCCGCCGAGGAAATCAGCGCGGTGAGCACCGCCATCATCGCCAGGTACGGCAGCACCGGGCGCGAATAGTGCAGCAGGAACGGCAGCAGCCTCTCCGGCGGCGGTGCGGGCGGCGACATCGGGTACGGATCGACCCGCGATTCGAAGAAACGGAACACGTGGAAGCCTTGGCGGAGCGCGGCAAGGCCGCGAGGGGAGGCCATGCTACGGGAGGCGGCGTGTACGGTCGCCCTACTCCAGCACCCGCGCCCACCTGCGCCCATCGGCGAAACGCAGTTCCACGCGCTGTCCCGGTGCGAGCGCTTCGGCGCTGCGCAGTGCGATGCCGGTCTCGTCCAGCACCAGCGCATAGCCGCGTTCCAGCGTGGCCAGGGGGCTGACGGCATTCATCGCGCGGCCCAGCCCGGCCAGCCGCACCGCACCGCGCTCGATGCGATGCACGAGCAGCCAGCGCAGGCGTTGCGAAGCGGCTTGCACGCGGTCTTCAAGCTGCGGCAGATGGCGTGCCGGATGTTGCGCCGCCAACCGAAGCCGCAGGCCTTCGATACGCGAACGCGGGGCGTGGAGGCTGCGCTCGATGGCCAGCGCAAGACGCGCAGTCAAGCCGGAAAGCCGCTCGCCCCCACGCCGCAGGCGCGCCCTGGGATGCTGGGTCTGAAGGCGTTGCAGGTTCGCGTCCAGGCGCTGGAAGCGTCGTTCCTGAGCGCGTTGCATCGAAAGCCCGAGCCGGGCGCACAGCGCCTCCAGCCGCTGCAAAAGTTCCGTACGGTCGGGCGTGATCAGCTCGGCGGCGGCCGACGGCGTGGCCGCGCGCAGATCGGCGGCGAAATCGGCGATGGAAAAGTCGATCTCGTGCCCGACCGCGCACACCAGCGGCGTCTTCGCGGCGGCAATGGCGCGGGCCAGCGCCTCGTCGTTGAAGGCCGCCAGATCTTCCAGCGAACCGCCGCCGCGCGTGAGCAGCAGCGCGTCGTAGCGGCCCGAGGCATCGGCGCGTTGCAGCATCCGCACGATCTGGGCGGCGGCCTGCGCTCCCTGCACCGGCACGGGCAGAAGTTCGACTTCGATCAGCGGGAAGCGCCGCCGCAGCACGGTGAACACATCGTGTACCGCCGCACCGCCGGGCGAACTCAAGACGCCGAGCCGTTCGACCTGTTCGGGCAAAGGCTTCTTGCGCGCGGCGGCAAACAGCCCTTCGGCGTCGAGCCGGGCCTTCAGCTCCTCCAGCGCGCGGCGCAGCGCACCCTCGCCGGCTTCTTCCAGATGATCCAGCACGAGCTGGTATTCGCCACGCGGTTCGTACAGCGTCAGCCGGCCCCGCGCCAGCACGCGCATCCCATCCACCGGACGGAAGCGCAGCCACTGGCTCTTGGGCTTGAACAAGGCGCAGCGCACCTGGGCGCGGGCGTCCTTCAGTGCGAAGTACAGGTGCCCGGACGCCGGGCGCGAGACGCCGGAGAGCTCGCCTTCGATCCAGACATTGCCCAATGCGCCTTCCAGCAGGTCTCGAGCCAAGGCATTGAGCTGGCTCGGCGACAAGGGTGGCTGGGACGAGGCGAACGGCGTGGACACGAACACGAACCGGCGGGGCGGAGGCCAGATTCTTGCACGTTTCCTTAGAAATATCCTGCAACAATATGAAAGTTCAAGATTTCCATCTACTTCCAGGATGCCGGATGGAACCCGTCAGCCCGCGCCCTCCAGTGGCGCATCGCTTTCCTGGCTGTCGTTCAGCAGGCGCGAGAAGATCTCTTCGCGATGAACCGAGACGTCTTTCGGCGCATTGATGCCGACACGCACCTGATTGCCTTTCACCCCGAGCACGGTGACCGTGATCTGCTCCCCGATCATCAGGGTTTCCCCGACCCGACGGGTCAAAATCAACATGCAACCACCCTCCCTAGCATTCCGCCCGCATCCTCGGGCCGTTCCCCGCGCCGACGCCCTCCGGCGCATCACCTTCCCTATGGAGCTGAATGCTTCATAAAGGATGACGAATTATTAACCAAGCCTCACAGAATGTGCAATCTGGCACATGCAAATCCCGGCACTCACGGAATCGCATCCGGGATATCCAATCCCAAACTGGCTGCCGCCGCTCAATCCGCCAGTTTCCCCGCCAGCCAGCCCGGCACTTCGTTCAATGCCGCAAGCAGCGCCGGGCCATCGTCGCCGCCGCCCTGCGCCATGTCGGCACGGCCGCCGCCCTTGCCGCCGATTTTGGCGGCAACGAAGGCAACCAGCTCGCCGGCTTTCAGTTTTTCCAGCGCGCGCCCCTGCACCCCTGCGACCAGCGAGGCTTTGCCGTCTACGCCCGCCGCCAGCAGGATTGCCGCGTCGGGAAGCTGTTGCTTCAGGCGATCCACGCCCTCGCGCAGCGCCTTCGCGTCCATGCCGTCCAGGCGCGCAGCCACGAGCCGGATACCGCCGCCGATATCCTGCGCCTGGGTGGCCAGCTCGGAAACCGCATTCGCCGCCGCCCGGGTTTTCAGCGATTCAAGTTCGCGCTCGATCCGCTTCTGCTTCTCGAACAGGTGATTGAGTTTCTCCACCACATCCCCGCGCGCGCCGCCGAGCAGTTCGGCCACGGCTTCCAGTTGGCGCTCTTCGGCTGCGATGTAATCCAGCGCGCCCTGGCCGGTGACCGCCTCGATACGGCGCACGCCGGCGGCGACGCCGCCTTCGGAAACGATCTTGAACAGGCCGATGTCGCCGGTATGCGCCACATGCGTACCGCCGCACAGCTCGGTGGAAAAC
>CAZHXV010000053.1:9477-14569 GCA_964536455.1 uncultured Aquimonas sp. | reverse complement strand
TCGCCGGCGCCGGTGGTGTCGACGGTGGCGACCTCGTAGGCCGGCACCCGGTAGTGGGGCAGGTCGTCGCCGCGGCACTTGTCCTCGCGGTGCGAGACGAACGCGCCGGCCTGGCCCAGCGTGACCACCACGGTGCCGCGCGGCAGCAGGGTCCGGCACAGCCGGTGCAGGCGCGCGTCCTCGAATCCCGCGACCTCGGCGGCATCGATGCGTTCGCCGGTGTGCCGCGCCAGCAGCGCGGCGAACTCGGTTTCGTTCGGGGTCAGGATGTCGGCGACTGCGAGCAGCTCGCGCGAACTCTCCGCGTTCGCCGGCGCGGGATTGAGGATCGTCTTGATGCCCGCCGCGCGCGCCAGGCGCATCGCCTCGAGCACGCTGTCGACCGGCGACTCCAGCTGCGCCAGCACGATCCGCGCGCCGACGATGGCCTCGGCCTGCTGCGCGACGAACTCCGCCGTCAGCGCCGCGTTGGCGCCCGGGCCGATGACGATGCTGTTGCGTCCGCCCGCGTCGACGTAGATGCCGGCGGTGCCGGTCGGCTCCTCGCTGGCGCCGGGGCGCAGGTCGATGCCATCCGTGGCCGCGAGCGTGCGCGCCAGCTGTCCGCCGGCATCCTCGCCCAGCGCGCAGACGAACACGGTCTCCGCGCCGGCGCGCGCGCAGGCGGTGGCCTGGTTGAAGCCCTTGCCGCCGGGGCCGGTGAGGTAGCGGCCGATCCGCGTTTCGCCCGGGCGCGGCAGCGCGTCGCACTGCCAGACATGGTCGACATTGAACGATCCGACGACGACGACGCGCGGCATGCTCGCTGGCTCCGGCTCAGCCGCCCAGGTTGGTCAGCACGCCGGCGATGGTGGCCGTCATCAGCGTGGCGACGGTGCCGCCGAGCACGGCGCGCAGGCCGAAGCGGGCGAGGTCCTGGCGGCGCTCGGGCGCGAGCCCGCCGATGCCGCCGATCTGGATCGCGATCGAACTGAAGTTGGCGAAGCCGCACAGCGCATAGGTCGCGATCAGGCGGCCCTGTTCGGTGAGCTGCACGCCCTCGACGCGGCCGTTGACGATGTCGGCCAGCTGCAGGTAGGCGACGAATTCGTTGATGACCACCTTCTGCCCGATCAGCGAGCCGACCGTGCCCGCGTCCTGCCAGGGCACGCCGATCAGCCATGCGATCGGCGCCAGCACCCAGCCGAAGATCGCGGACAGGTCGAGCGGCTTGCCGATCGCCGCCTGCAGGCCGGTCACTTCGCCGAACCAGGTGAGCGGCGCGTTGATCATCGCGATCAGTGCGATGAAGGCGAGCAGCATCGCGCCGATGTTCAGCGCCAGCCGCAGGCCGTCGCCGGCGCCGGCCGCGGCGGCGTCGATCACGTTGCTGGTGGTCTTCTCGACCTCCATCTTCACCGTGCCGCGGGTCAGCGGCTCGCCGACCTCGGGGATCAGGATCTTGGCGATCACCAGCGTCGCCGGCGCGGCCATGATCGAGGCCGCGAGCAGGTGCTTGGCGTAGAACGCCTGCTGTTCCGGGTCACCGCCGCCGAGCATGCCGACGTAGGCCGCGAGCACGCCGCCGGCGATGTGCGCCATGCCGCCGATCATCATCGTGATCAGCTCCGACTCGGTCATCTTCGAGATGTAGGGCCGCACCGTCAGCGGCGCCTCGGTCTGGCCGATGAAGACGCTGGCGCAGACGCTGGTGGTTTCCGCGCCGGAAACGCGCATCACCTTGGTGATCGCCAGCGCCATCGCCTTCACGATCCATTGCATCACGTTGAGGTGGTACAGCACCGCCATCAGCGAGGCGAAGAAGATGATCGTCGGCAGCACCTGGAAGGCGAAGATGAAGCCGTAGGTCTGGGTGTTCATCAGGCCGCCGAAGATGAACTCCGAGCCTGCGTTGACGAAGCCCAGGATCTTCACGAAGCCGTGCCCGAGCGCATCGAACACGTCCTTGCCGCCGGGCACCACCAGCACCACCACCGCGAAGGCGATCTGCAGGCCGATGCCGGTGAGCACGAGTCGCCAATCCACCGCGCGCTTGTTGTTGGAAAACAGGAAGGCGATCCCGATCAGGCAAGCCAGCCCGAAGATGCCGAAGAGAATATGAAGCATGCGATTGTCCCCTGGCCTTCTTGTCCGGTGGCCGACGCCGGAGCGTAGGGCGAGCGCGGGGCGGGGCGCAAGCGGCGCTGCGGCAGGATCGGGCGCGCCCCTACACTGGGCGGCATCGTGGAGAAGAGGAGGCCGGAATGGAATACCGTCGTCTTGGGCGCAGTGGGCTGGAAGTATCGGCGCTGTCGCTCGGCACCTGGATCACGTTCGGTGGCATCGTCGGGCGCGGTACGGCGCGCGAACTGGTGGCCCGCGCGTTCGATGCGGGGGTCAATTTCTTCGATGGCGCGGAAAGTTATGCGCACGGGCGGGCCGAGCACCTGCTGGGCGATGTGATCGCGGATCTGCGCTTGCCCCGCGATGGCTTCTGCGTCTCCAGCAAGATCGGCCTGGGAGCGGTGCCCGATCCGCGCCCGACCCAGCGCGGCCTGTCGCGCAAGCACCTGCGCGATGCGACCGATGCGGCGTTGAAGCGCCTGCGCGTGGACTACCTGGACGTGTGTTTCTGCCATCGGCCCGATCCGGCGACGCCGGTGGAGGAAACCGTGGCGGCGATGGATGGGCTGGTTCGGCAAGGCAAGGTGCTGTACTGGGGGACATCCGAATGGCCGGTCGAGAAGATCGTCCAGGCCATCGACTTCGCCCGCGCCCACGGCCTGGCCGCGCCGTCGGCGGAACAGCCGCAATACAACCTGCTGCACCGGAACCGGGTGGAGCGCGAATACGCGCCGCTGCTGCCGCAGCTTGGCTTGGCCATCTGGTCGCCGCTGGCTTCGGGCCTGCTCACCGGCAAGTATCTGGGCGGCGCGACGCCGGAGGATTCCCGGCTCGAGCGCCGCGACGACGGCTGGATGCCGCGCATGCTGTACGCAGGCCGGCGTGAAGCGCGCGAGGCGGCGGTGGCGCGATTCGTCGCCTTCGCGCGCGCGCGCTGCGCTGCGCCAGCACCACTGGCGATCGCCTGGTGCCTGGCGAATCCGGGCGTCTCCACGGCGATCCTGGGGTGCAGTTCGGTGGCGCAGTTCGACGCCAACCTGGAAGCGCTGGATTGGTTGGCGAAATTTGATCCGGAACTCAAGGAGGCGCTGGATGCCGCACTGGGCCTGGGTCTGGATGCGGCGTGAGGGTGGGAAGCTGGCGTGCTTGACGTGCTAATGAGAATCGTTATCATTAGTGCCGTCGCCAGCCGCCGCTCCGCGATGCTCCCGCCAGTCGCACGCCAGCGAGCATGAAGCCGCATGGCCAGCTGGCCGATGACCACCCCGCTTCGGAGATTCGCATCATGAGTTCCGTGTTCCCGGTCGCCCGCCCGCTCACCTCTTCCTCCATCCGCGCCACCGCGTTCGTGCCCACGCGCCCCAGCATCGACAGCCGCGAGCTGCTCCAGGGCGGGCGCGAGCTGATCATCCGCCACGGCGATCAGGAATACCGCCTGCGGCATACGCAGAACGACAAGCTGATCCTGACCAAGTAAGCGCCCGGCGGGCCGTGGAGACCGACGAACGGGCGCATGGTGGGAGCTGGCGGGCATCCGCGGGTGCCTTGCACCGCTACAATCCCCCATTCCCCGGTCGTGGAAGCCATGCGTTTGTCGGACGAATCCATTCACGAGGCCATCGCGCGAGTGGCCGTGGTTGAAGACGATGTCGAACTGCGCGACCGGATCCTCGTGCCGGGCCTGCGCATGTTCGGCTTCGACGCCATCGGCCTGGATTCGGCGGAAGCGCTCTATCGCCACATCATCGGCCACCGCCCGGATCTGGTGATCCTCGATGTGGGGTTGCCGGATGCGGACGGGTTTTCCGCCGCCCGGCACCTGCGTACCGCGATGGGGATGCGCGTGGGCATCATGATGCTCACCGGCCGGGTTGCGGGCGCGGACATGGTCCAGGGCTTCGGCGACGGTGCCGATCTCTACCTGCCCAAACCGTTCGAGCTCGAAGTCGTGGCGGCCAGCCTGCACAGCCTGCTGCGCCGGATGCAGGCGGCGAACACCAGCGAGCAGGAAGCGATTTCCGGCGAGGGCGGGTGGCGGCTGGAGTCGGACGCCTGGTGCCTGCGTGCGCCGAACGGCAAGCGCGCCGCGCTGACCAATGCCGAGCGCAGCGTCGTGCGGGTGCTGGATGCCGCGCGCGGGGAAGCGGTGGCGCGCGAAGCGCTGATCGCCACGCTCACCGGCGATGTGGAAACGTTCGATCCGCACCGGCTGGAAATGCTGATCCACCGCCTGCGCCGCAAGACCGAAACCCAGACCGGCGAAGCCCTGCCGCTGCGCTCGGCGCGCGGAACCGGCTACGCGCTGCTGCGCAACGCCTGAACGGCTTTTCTTCGCGGTCACACTGCGCTGCGGCGGGCGTCCGGCTTATCATCGTTTTTTCCCAAGCTGGAGCCGCGCCATGTTCTTCCTCTGGATCCTGATCGCCTTCGTCGTCGTCTCCATCTTCCGCGGCGTGCGTTCCGTGCCGCAGGGCTACGAGTACACGGTGCAGCGCTTCGGCCGCTATACCCACACCCTGACGCCTGGCCTGGGCTTCATCGTGCCGTGGATCGATTCGATCGGCCGCAAGATGAACATGATGGAGCAGGTGCTCGACGCGGCCAAGGCCGCCTACGAAGTGGCGCAGCTGGAAATTGCGATCCTCAACCTGGTGATGACCAACATCCGCACCGTGCTCGGCTCGATGGATCTGGACGAATCCCTCTCCAAGCGCGACGAGATCAACTCGCGTCTGCTGGTGGTGGTGGATCAGGCCACGCATCCGTGGGGCCTGAAGGTCAACCGCATCGAGATCAAGGACATCCAGCCGCCGCGCGACCTGATCGATTCGATGGCGCGGCAGATGAAGGCCGAGCGCGAGAAGCGCGCCAACATCCTCGAAGCCGAGGGCTTCCGCGCCGCCGCGATCCTGAAGGCCGAGGGCGAGAAGCAGGCCGCCGTGCTCGATGCCGAGGGCCGCCGCGAAGCCGCGTTCCGCGATGCGGAGGC
>CAZHXV010000053.1:0-9467 GCA_964536455.1 uncultured Aquimonas sp. | reverse complement strand
TGAGCCAGGCCATCGCGCAGGGCGACGTGCAGGCGGTCAACTACTTCGTCGCGCAGAAGTACGTCGAGGCGCTGAAGGATTTCGCGCATTCGCCGAACCAGAAGACGCTGCTGTTGCCGATGGAAACCACCGGCGTGCTCGGCGCGCTGGCCGGCATCGTCGAACTGACCCGCGCGTCGGCGGGCGAGAAGCCCGCCGCGCAGGCCCGTTCCGCCAACAAGCCGCAGCTTCCGTCGCAAGGGTGATCGCCATGGATTTCTCCGGCGTATCGGTGTGGTTCTGGGTCGGGCTGGCGCTGGCGCTGTTCGCGGCGGAAACGCTCGTGCCCGGCGCCTTCATGCTATGGCTCGGCTTCGCGGCGGCGGGCTCGGCGCTCGTGCGCCTGCTGTTCCCGGAGTTGCCGCTGTTCTGGCAATGGATCGTGTTCGCCGTTTTCGCGCTGTCGGCGACCTACGCCGGCTGGCGGTGGCGCAGGGCGCATCCGCCGGAGGATTCGGATCAGCCCGCGCTGAACCGGCGCGTCGCGCAGATCGTCGGTGTCGTGGTGCCGTTGGAGGCCGCCATCGAGAACGGTCGCGGCCGGGTGAGGATCGGCGATGCGTTCTGGCAGGTGGAAGGCCCGGAACTTCCCGCCGGAACGCCGGTGCGGATCGACGGCGCGAATCCGCACGATTCGATGCTGTTGCGGGTGCGTCCGGCCTGAAGTGAGCCGGGCGGCCCGCCGCCTGCGATAATCGCGGTTTCCCATCGCCGCGAGCCTCGCCATGCCCCAGCAGACCATCCTCAACGCCACCCACCGCGCCGCCGGCGCGAGGATGGTCGATTTCGGCGGCTGGGACATGCCGATCAGCTACGGCTCGCAGATCGAAGAGCATCATGCCGTGCGCCGCGCCGCGGGCATGTTCGACGTATCCCACATGACCGTGGTCGATCTGCACGGCGAAAAGGCGCGGCCCTTCCTCTCGCACCTTCTGGCCAATTCCGTCGCCAAGCTCGCCACGCCCGGCAAGGCGCTGTACTCGTGCATGTTGAACGAATCCGGCGGGGTGATCGACGACCTGATCGTCTATTACCGCGACGAAACCTGGTTCCGGCTGGTCGTCAACGCGGCCACGCGCGCGAAGGATCTGGCGTGGATCGAAAAACAGGCCGCGCCGTTTGGCGTGAACGTGAAGGAGCGCCCGGAGCTGGCCATCATCGCCGTGCAGGGGCCGGCTGCGCGCGGCATCGTGCTCGGCCTGATCGACGAGGCGGATCGCCCGCGCATCGAGGCGTTGGGCAAATTCTTCGCGGACGAGGCGCGCGGCTCGCATGGGGAGGCGTTGTTCGTGGCGCGCACCGGCTACACCGGCGAGGAGGGTTTCGAGGTCGTGCTGTCCTCGGAGGATGCCGTGAAATTCTGGGGCGCGCTGGCGCAGGCCGGCGTCGCGCCGGCGGGCCTGGGCGCGCGCGACACGCTGCGGCTGGAAGCGGGCATGAACCTCTATGGCCAGGACATGGACGAAACCGTCACGCCGTGGGAGGCCGCGCTGGCGTGGACGGTGGCCTTGGACGAAGGCCGTGACTTCATCGGTCGCGCCGCGCTTGAAGCGCAGAGGGCCGCCGGCGTGCCGCGTCGCATGGTGGGCCTGGTGATGGACGAGAAGGGCGTGCTGCGCCATGGCCAGCGCGTGCTCACCGCATCGGGCGAAGGCGAAATCCTCTCCGGCACGTTCTCCCCGACGCTGGGCAAGGCCATCGCGTTCGCGCGCATTCCCGGCGGCGAGGCGGGCGAGGTGCGCGTGGACATCCGTGGCCGCGAAGTGCCGGTGCGGATCGTCAAGTTCCCGTTCGTGCGCGACGGCAAGCCCGTCTGAGGCAAAACTTTCCCGCAAGCTGCAACCTACAATCCTGCGGTTTTTCCTTTTCACCCAGTCCAACAGGAGCACGTCATGAGCGATATCCCCGGCGATCTTCGATTCCTCAAATCCCACGAATGGGTGCGGCAGGAGGCCGACGGCCGCGCCACCATCGGCATTTCCGACCATGCGCAGGAAGCCCTCGGCGATCTGGTCTATGTCGAACTGCCCAAGGTGGGCGAGCGCGTCGAGCAGGGCACGGCGGTGGCCGTGGTCGAATCGGTGAAGGCGGCCTCGGACATCTACGCCCCGATCGCCGGCACCGTGGTCGCCGTCAACGAGGCGCTCGCCGACGCGCCGGAGACGATCAATTCCGATCCCTACGGCGAGGGCTGGATGTTCGTGCTGCAGATCGATGACGCCGCGCAGTTCGACGGTCTGCTGGGGCCGGACGAATACGCCGCATCCGCGGAAGACGATTCGCACTGACGAATCTTCCGCCCGCGATGCCGTTCGACGCGTGCAAGGCGCGTCGAACGATGCGGACAAGGCGCTCGCGGCGATGCCCGAACAGGGTCTTCGAGCTTTGTCGTCTTCGCAAAGTTTGCGCAAATCAGCTTGTGCATCGCCACAGACGATGCGTTCGACGTTGATCCTTCGCAGCGGCGAGAAATTTTTTTCCAACACTCTTCTGCGCGACGCCGCCGTGTCCGCGCAATGCCGCCGCGGTTTTCGTTCGACCTCCTGCAAGCCTTGTGTTTACTCGCTTTGCGCGGTGTCGCGTGACGCAAAGAACGATCGTGCGATACGCATTTCGCGCTGCTTCGCGTATTGCGTCGGTGCCTTGCACGGGCTTGTTGGAAGCATCGTTGCGAAAGAAAACGCATCCATGCCGATGGCATCTTGTTGACAGCGTTGCATCGCGTGCTTAGCTTTCGCGCAACTTCACAACACTCGAACGAACTCGGTGGAACGCATCGACAGCGACAAACGAAACCTGGATGCCATCAAGGCGCTGCCGAGCCGCTTCGCGGTACGGCCCGAGGTCTCCCTTCTCCGCTGCGAAAACCGCGATTCCTTCCATCGTTCGGATTACCGGAATACGACGCCCGCACCGGGGTTCGGTGCGGGCGTTTTCGTATGCGACGCGAACCGTGTCGCACTGCTGGGCAGTTGCTGTACATCCCACCACTGAAGGAGAGCAATACCGATGGCAACCAAGAAAGCACCTGCGAAGAAAGCGGCCGCGAAGAAGCCGGCTGCGAAGAAGGCCGCCGTGAAGAAAGTCGCGGCGAAGAAGGCACCGGCCAAGAAGGCACCTGCGAAGAAGGCGCCGGCCAAGAAGGTCGCCGCCAAGAAGCCGGCTGCGAAGAAGGCACCTGCGAAGAAGGCACCGGCCAAGAAGGCCGTCGCCAAGAAACCGGCTGCGAAGAAGGCACCGGCCAAGAAGGTCGCTGCCAAGAAGCCAGCTGCGACGAAGGCACCGGCCAAGAAGGTCGCTGCCAAGAAGACGGCTGCGAAGAAGGCTCCGGCCAAGAAGGTCGCCGCCAAGAAACCGGCTGCGAAGAAGGCACCGGCCAAGAAGCCTGCTGCGAAGAAGGCCGTGACTTCGGTACCGCCGGCACCGGTGGCGCCGGCTCTTTGACGTCCTTGGCGCGCCGTGCGAACGGCGCGCCATTGTCATCTGTGTTTCAAGGGCCGATCAGCGCCCGGTTCGAGGCCCGCTCCAGGGCGTGCGCCGAATCCCTTTCGATATCCTGTTCCAGGGCACTTTCCCCGGCCGCCCAGCGGGGAAAGTCGCCATTCGTCTGCGTCGCCCCCGGGGGCCCGGGTACGAGCGTCGCTCAACGCCGCTTGACGGCGTGCTTGGCTTTCGGCGTCGCATCCAGCCCGAGGAAATCGCGATCGGGCAGGCCAAGGTAATCGTCCAGTGCCGTCGCAAGCAGCGCCGCGGGCGTTGCGCTCTCGCAGTTCCACACGGCCACGAATCCGAACCCGCGTTCGGGCAGCATTCCGGTCATGGCGCGATAGCCCTGCACCGCACCGGCGTGATAGACCAGTTTCTCGCCCATGTAGTCGTAGATGCGCCAACCCAGGGCGTAATGCGCCCCGCGCAGGCGCTCGCGCCGCCAGGGGGAGGCGGTGGTTTCGTTCGGAGTTTCCACCAGCGGGGTCTGCACCGTGGCGAGCACCGCCGGCGAAATGATTTCCGGCGTGCGGCCCAGTTGCGCGCGCAGCCAGAAGGTGAGGTCGTGGATGCTGGCGTTGACGCCAGCGGCAGGCGGCACGCGGTAGTAAGTGTCGCGCGGCTGCACCGCGACCCAGCGGTCGCCCTTCCTGATGTGGGGGCGCGCCCAGCGCGTGCTCATCTCAAGCCCGTCGCGGCCATAGGTGGCGTCCAGCATCCCGAGCGGATGGAAGATGCGCTTTTCCACCTGGTGCGAATAGAAATCGCCGGTGGCGGCGAACACCATGTCCCCGATCAGGCTGAAGGCGATGTTCTGGTAGCCGTAGCAATCGCCCGCATCGCACATCGGCTCGATCTCGCCGAGCCTGGCGACCAGCAGTGGATAGGGTTCGTCCTGTTCCAGCAGCTTGTCGCCGGTATTGAACGGCAGGCCGACGCGATGGCTGAGGATGTCCTTCACCGTGAGCGTCTGCGCCGCGTGCAGATTGCGCAGCTTGAAGGCGGGCAGGTGGTCGGCGATGCGCGATTCCCAGCTCATCGCGCCTTCGGAGACGAGCATCGCGGAGACGGTGCCGGCGAAGGCCTTGGAGAGCGAGGCGAGCCGGAACGCGGTGTGTTTGTCGATCGCCTCGCGCGAGCCGGCGACGGTGACGCCATAGCCTTTTTCCAGCAGCACCGCATCGTCCTGGACGATGGCGATCGCCATGCCGGTAACGCGGCCTTCGTTCGCGATGCGCTGGCCGAGCGCGTCGATGCGCGAGGCCAGCATCGCGAGTTCGGCGTCGGTAGGCGAGGGTTTCTGCGTGCCCGCCGGCAGTGCGCGGGATGATGGCATTGCGGCCAGATCCGCCGCCACGGCGGTACGGCCGGCCAGCACCAGGGCCAGCATGAGCGTCACACGCCCGGCGCATCGCAGTCCTGCTTTGGTAGATTCACCGATCACAACCAACGCCGCTCCTCAGTCTTTCCCGCGGAATCTTATCGCCATTGTTCCGGCTTTGCCTGCAATCCGCGCGCCAACGCTTTGTCCACCAAGGAGAAATCCATGTCCTCCATATTCGCCTTCCTGCTCGTGATCTTCGTTGTCGGCATCGCCGTGGCGCTGTTCGTCGTCGGCCTCTACAACGGCCTGGTGACGGCCCGCAACGCCTACCGCAATGCGTTCGCGCAGATCGACGTGCAGTTGAACCGCCGTTACGACCTGATCCCCAACCTGGTGGAAACCGCCAAGGCCTACATGGCGCACGAGCGCGACACGCTGGAGGCGGTGATGCGCGCCCGCGCCGGAGCCATCGCCGGGCTGGGTGCGGCCAAGGCCAATCCGGGCGACGCCGCCGCGATGAAGCAGCTTTCCGGAGCGGAAGGCGGGCTTTCCGCCGCGCTCGGACGCTTGATGATGGTGAGCGAGTCGTATCCGGATCTGAAAGCCAGCCAGACCATGGCGCAGCTTGCCGAGGAGCTCGCTTCCACCGAGAACAAGGTCGCCTTCGCGCGGCAGGCCTACAACGACCAGGTGATGCACTACAACAACCGGCGCGAGACCTTCCCGAGCAGTGTCATCGCCGGCAGCTTCGACTTCCTGCCCGCGACCTTGCTGGAGATCGCCATGAACGATGCGCACATGCGCGAAGCGCCGAAGGTTTCCTTCAACTGATCCGCCCGGGAACCGCATGCAGGGAAGCCGCATGAACTTCTTCCATCGCCAGGCGCAGGCGCGCTCGTCCTCGCAACGGCTGGTGTGGCTGTTCGCACTGGCCGTCGTGGGCATCGTCGCGGTCATCGATCTGGCGGTGTACGCGGCGATGAGCGCGAAGCTGGCCGCGAGCCAGCATCCGGACGAAGGCATCGGCATGGTCGGGGCGCTGGCCATCGCCACGATCCTCGTGCTGGCCACCATCGGCATCGCCAGCCTGGTGCGTATCGCACAGCTGCGCAGCGGCGGCTGGGAGGTGGCGCTGGACATGGGCGGGGTGCAGGTCGTCGCCGATACCACCGATCCGTCGCTGCGCCGATTGCGCAACGTGGTGGAGGAAATCGCCATCGCGTCCGGCGTGCCGATGCCCGATGTGTTCGTGATGGAGAAGGAAAACGGCATCAACGCCTTCGCCGCCGGTTACGGCCCGGACGATGCCGCCATCGCGGTGACGCGCGGCGCACTGCGCAATCTCAACCGCGACGAACTGCAAGGCGTCGTCGCGCACGAATTCAGCCATGTGCTGAACGGCGACATGCGGCTCAACATCCGTTTGATGGGCATCTTGTTCGGCATCCTGATGCTTGGCGTGATCGGGCGGAAAATGCTGCAGCACATGCGCCACGGCAGCGATTCGCGCGGTGCGCTGCCGTTGATGGCGGCGGGCATGGCGTTGATGCTGGTCGGCTCCATCGGGCTGTTCTTCGGGCGGCTGATCAAGGCCGGCGTGTCGCGTTCGCGCGAGCAACTGGCCGATGCCTCGGCGGTGCAGTTCACGCGCCAGACCTCGGGCCTGGCGGGCGCGCTGAAGAAGATCGCCGGCGTGCCGGCGGGTTCGCGTCTGGACAATGCCAAGACCGAGGAAGTCAGCCACATGCTGTTCGGCGAAGGCCTGGGGTTTTCCTCGTGGTTCGCCACGCATCCGCCGATCCTCGAACGCATCCGCGCGCTGGATCCCTCGTTCGATGCGCAGGGGCTGGAGCACCTGCGGCAGCGCTACCTGCGCGAACCGCCTTCGGGTGCGAGCGAAGACCTCGCACTGGGTTTCGCGCCGGACGGCACGCGGGTTCCCGCGGGTGCCGGCCTGCCGGATGCGCGCAGCCATCTGGCGGTATCCGGCGATGCGGTCGTAGCGCAGGTCGGTACGCCGGCGCAGGACGATTTCGAGCGCGCCGGGGCGATCGCGGTGGCGCTCGACGAGGAATTGCGCGCGCTGGCCCGGCAACGCGAATCGGCGGCGACGGTGACCCTCGCCCTGCTGATCGACCGCGACCGCGAACTGGCCGCGCGCCAGTTCGAGGAGATCGCGCAGCGCATCGACATCGCTACCGCGAAAGCCGTGCGCGAACTGTATCCGCGCATCGCCGCACTGCATCCGATGCTGCGCCTGCCGCTGGCGGAGCTGGCGTTCCCGCAACTGCGCCGCAGGCCGCGCCCGGAACTGATGGCCTTCCTGGAATGCTGCCGCACGCTGATCCGCAGCGACGGCAAGGTGGGGCTGTTCGAGTATTGCCTGGAGCGGCTGCTGCGGCGGCAGGTGATCGAGGCGCTCGATCCCTCGCGTCATGCCCCGAACGGGCGGCGCAAGCTGATCGAGGCGAAGCCGCAGGTGGCGTTGTTGTTCGCCGTGGTCGCCCGCCATGGCCATGACTCGGATGCGGAAGCGCGCCGCGCCTATGCGGCCGGGTTCTCGCGCGTGTTCCCGCAATCCACGCTGGCCTACGCGCCGCCGGCGGATTTCGTCGCGGCGCTGGATGAGGCGCTGCCGAAACTCGATGCGCTCGATCCGCTTTCCAAGCGCCTCCTGATCGAAGGACTGACCGCCGCCATCGGCCACGATGGCCGCATCGCCGTAGCGGAAGCGGAACTGTTGCGCACCGTCTGCGCGGTGTTGCATTGTCCGGTACCGGCGATGATGGAGCGGTGAGGGTCAAAGCCCGGAATTCCGGCTTCTTCCATACGCATCCGTATTGACAATCCTGAAAACGCTAACCATACTTGTGCGTATGGAGACTGTCCTGCCCATGCCAGACATCGCTTCCGAGGCTTCGGATGCCGTTGCGCGCCTTGGCATGGAGCGGTTTTCCGGCGATGCGGACAAGCCCACGCTGATCTACGCGCACGGCTTCGGCCAGACCCGGCTGGCATGGCGCAAGACCGCCACGAAGCTCGCATCCGCAGGCTACGCCGGCATCAGTTTCGACGCGCGCGGCCACGGCGGCAGCCGTTGGAACGCGGCGGATGAGGATTACGGCATCGAACAGTTCCTTGGCGATCTCGCCGCCGTGGCGACATTGCCTCCGCGAAAGCCGATCCTGATCGGTGCTTCGATGGGTGGCCTGCTCGGCATGGGCGTGCAGGGCGGAAGCGCGGCGCCGCCGTTCGCGGCCCTGGTGCTGGTGGACATCACCCCGCGCTGGGAAGCTGCGGGTGTGGAACGCATCCTGGATTTCATGACCGCCCATCCGGGCGGCTTCGACAGCCTGGAGCATGCGGCGGAGGAAATCGCCGCTTACCTGCCGCACCGCGCACAACGCAAGCATCCGGGCGAGCTGCACAAGCTGCTCGAACTGCACCCGGACGGACGCTGGCGCTGGCATTGGGATCCGCGCATGATCGACGGCATCGCTCGCGGCAGCGAGCGCTATCAGGCGATGATCATGCAGGCCGCGCGCCGCATCGAAGTCCCGACGCTGCTGGTCAGCGGCGGGCGCAGCGACATCGTTTCCGCCGCCACCGTGGAAGAATTCCTGGCGCTGGTGCCGCACGCGGCACACATGCACCTGCCCGAAGCCACGCATATGGTTGCAGGCGACGACAACGACGCCTTCACCAGCGCCATCCTGGATTTCCTCACCGCGCTGCCGCACGGCGGCGCTTCACCCTGAGCCACGCCGGAGACCTCCGATGAGCATCGCCCTGCCGTTTATCGCCCTGCTGGTGGCCGGCCTTGCCGCCGCCCATTTCCGTGCCTCGCTGAGAACCTGGGCCGTCGCCAGCGGCGCGGCGCTGGTGGTGGCGCTGCTGCTGAAAGCCAGCCTCGTAGCGACCGTCATCGCCGCGCTGCTGCTGGCCGTCGTGGCCGTGCCGCTGCTCAACGAGAACCTGCGCCGCGGCAGGATCAGCGCGCCGCTGCTCAAGCTGTTCGCCAAGGCGCTGCCCCGGCTTTCCGATACCGAGCAGACCGCGCTGGACGCCGGCACGGTCGGCTTCGAGGGCGAACTGTTCTCCGGCCTGCCGGACTGGAAAGTGCTGCTGTCCCAGCCCAAGCCGGAACTTTCCGCCGCCGAACAGGCCTTCCTCGATGGCCCGGTGGAGGAAGTCTGCAAGATGACGGACGATTTCGACATCACCCACCGCCGCTACGACCTGCCGCCGGAAATCTGGGAGTTCCTCAAGAAAAACAGATTCTTCGGCATGATCATCCCGAAGGAATACGGCGGCCTGGGCTTTTCCGCCACGGCGCACTCGCGCGTGATCGGCAAGCTTGCCTCCATCTCTTCCACGCTGTCTTCCACGGTGGGCGTGCCCAATTCGCTCGGGCCCGCCGAACTGATCCTGCATTACGGCACCGACGAACAGAAGAACCACTATCTGCCGCGCCTGGCCGATGGCCGCGAAGTGCCGTGCTTCGCGCTGACCGGGCCTTCCGCCGGTTCCGATGCGACCTCCATCCCGGATTTCGGCGTCGTCTGCGAAGGCGAGTGGAACGGCGAGAAGACGCTCGGCGTGAAGCTCACCTTCGACA
>CAZHXV010000052.1:0-14971 GCA_964536455.1 uncultured Aquimonas sp. | reverse complement strand
GGCGGGTGCCCAGCGACTTCGGCATCCAAAGGCTTGAAGTCACTGGATGCCCGCCTTCGCGGGCATGACGGCATTTGAACCAAAATTGCGCTAAATCTCGCCCAGCGTCTGTTCCAACCCGACACGCCAATCCGGCAATCGCAGGCCGAAAACCTGCGCGAATTTTTCCGAATCCAGGCGCGAATACGCCGGGCGGCGGGCGGGCGCGGGGTACTCGGCAGTAGCGATGGCTTGCACCTGCGGGATGCGTTCGATGAATCCGGCGGCGTGGGCACGCGCGAGGATCGCGACGGCAAATTCGTGCCAGGAAGTCTCGCCTGAAGCGGCCAGGTGATACGTACCGCTTGCGCTGCGCGCCGCTTCGCCGATGTACGAACCGCGCGCCAATGCTGCTGCTGTCGCCGCCGCCAGCCAGCGCGCCGGAACCGGCGAGCCGCGCTGATCGGCGACCACGCGCAACATCTCGCGTTCGCGCCCCAGGCGCAGCATCGTGCGCAGGAAGTTGTGGCCGCGCGCGGCATAGACCCAGGCGGTGCGCAGAATCAGGTGCTCCGCGCCCGAGGCGCGGATCGCCTCTTCGCCTGCGAGCTTGCTGCGGCCATAGACGCCGAGCGGCGCGGTGTCGTCGTCCTCGCGGTACGGCCGCGACGCGGTGCCGTCGAACACGTAATCGGTGGAGTAATGCACCAGCAGCGCATCGCGTTTCGCGCACCACTGCGCCAATGTTTCCGGTGCCTGCGCATTGATCGCGAGCGCGGCTTCCGGTTCGGATTCGGCCCTGTCCACGGCGGTGTAGGCGGCGGCGTTGACGATGATGTCCGGCTGCTGCGCATCGAGCAGTGCGACCAACGATTCGGGTTGCGAAAGATCGACCGCCAAGGCCGAACCTGCGCCCGGCAATGTTCCCTCGCGCGTGACGGGCAGCACTTCGCCGAGCGGCGCCAGGCTGCGATGCAGTTCGAACCCCACCTGCCCGCCCGCGCCGAGCAGCAGGATGCGCGGCGCGGATTTTGGGCTGGCGTTCACGGCACGAACGCCGGCAGGCGTTCGGCGGGCACGTCCGCCAGGAAGGGGGCGGTTTCGTCCTTGGCGGAAAGGATCGGCTGCGCGATGGGCCAGTCGATGCCCAGCGCCGCATCGTTCCAGCGGATGCCGGCATCGGCGGCCGCGTCATAGACGTTGGTGCACAGGTACGAGAACACCGCGCGTTCGGATACCACCGCGAAACCGTGCGCGAAGCCTTCGGGAATCCAGAAGTGGCGCCGGTTTTCCGCCGTCAGCATCGCGCCGGCCCAGCGCCCGAACGTGGGCGAGCCGCGCCGGATGTCGACCGCCACGTCGAAGACTTCGCCTTCGAGCACGTTGACCAGCTTGCCCTGTGGATTGGGCCACTGGTAATGCAGGCCGCGCAGCACGCCGCGCACGGAGCTGGAGACGTTGCTCTGCACTACGGGAAAATCCAGCCCGGCCTGCGCGAAGCGCGCACGGTTCCAGCCTTCGTAGAAGAAGCCGCGCGCATCGCCGAACACGCGCGGTTCGATCACCACGCAGCCGGGCAGATCGGTTTCGATGATCTTCACGAGGCATTCCCTTCCGAACCGCGTTCCTCGCGCAGCAGCGACAACAGGTACTGGCCGTAGCCGTTCTTGGCCAGCGGCTTCGCCAACGCTTCCAGCGCCGCATCGTCGATCCAGCCGTTGCGCCAGGCGATTTCCTCCGGGCAGCACACCTGCAAGCCCTGCCGCTCCTGGATGGTCTGGATGAAATTGCCGGCCTGCAGCAGCGATTCGTGCGTACCGGTATCCAGCCACGCGCAGCCGCGCCCGAGCTTTTCCAGCCGCAGCGAGCCTTCCTCCAGATAGCGGCGATTCAAATCCGTGATTTCCAGTTCGCCGCGCACCGAAGGCTTCAATTTGGAAGCGAAATCCGCCGCGCGGCCGTCGTAGAAGTACAGCCCGGTGACGGCGTAATGCGATTTGGGCCTGGCCGGTTTTTCCTCCAACCCGACGACACGGCCTTGCGCATCGAATTCGGCCACGCCGTAGCGCTCCGGATCGGATACGCGATAGCCGAACACGGTGGCGCCGGTGCCGTTCTTGGCGGCCTCGCGCAACTGCTGCTGCAAGCCGTGGCCGAAGAAGATGTTGTCGCCCAGGATCAGGCAACCGGGCTTGCCGCCGATGAATTCGCGCCCGATCAGGAACGCCTGCGCCAATCCATCCGGGCTGGGCTGGACCGCGTATTCGATCCTCATGCCCCATTGCGAACCATCGCCCAGCAGGCTGCGGAACAACGCCTGCTCGTGCGGCGTATTGATGACCAGCACTTCGCGCACGCCCGCCATCATCAGCGTGGAGAGCGGGTAGTAGATCATCGGCTTGTCGTACACCGGCAGAAGCTGCTTGGAGACGCCCTGGGTGATCGGGTAAAGCCGCGTGCCGGAGCCGCCGGCCAGGATGATGCCGCGTTCGATGCTCATGCCAGACATTCTTTGTCGTGAAGGGTGTTCACAGCCCCAGCCGCTCCATGCGATAGCTGCCGTCCAGCACGCGCGCCGCCCATGCCTGGTTCTCCAGATACCAGTCCACGGTGCGCGCGATGCCGTGCTCGAAGCTCACCTGCGGCTTCCAGCCAAGCTCGCGTTGCAGCTTGCTCGAGTCGATCGCGTAGCGGCGGTCGTGGCCGGGGCGATCCTTGACGAAGGCGATCTGCGATTGTCGCGGGGCGCCGTCCTCGCGCGGGCGGCGTTCGTCCAGCAGCGCGCAGATGGTCTTCACGACGTCGATGTTCTGCCGTTCCGCATCGCCGCCGACGTTGTACACCTCGCCGACGCGGCCGCGCTCCAGCACGGCGGAAATCGCGGCGCAGTGGTCTTCGACGAACAACCAGTCGCGCACGTTCCTTCCGTCGCCATACACCGGCAGCGGCTCGCCCGCGACGGCCTTGCCGATCACCAGCGGAATGAGTTTTTCCGGGAACTGGAACGGCCCGTAATTGTTCGAGCAATTCGTCGTCAGCGTCGGCAGCCCATAGGTGTGATGGAAGGCGCGCACCAGGTGATCCGAGGCCGCCTTGCTGGCCGAGTACGGCGAATTGGGCGCATAAGCCGTGGTTTCGGTGAACTTGCCTTCATCGCCGAGCGAGCCGTACACCTCATCGGTGGAAACGTGCAGGAACCGGAACGCGCCGCGTTCGGCCTCGGGCCGTTCGCGCCAGAAATCGCGGGCGCGCTCCAGCAGGTTCAGCGTACCGACGACATTGGTCTGCACGAACGCCGCCGGGCCGTCGATGGAACGGTCCACGTGGCTTTCGGCGGCGAAATTGACGATGGCATCGGGCCGGTGCTCGGCCAGCAAGGCCGCAACCAGCGCGGCATCGCCGATGTCGCCATGCACGAAGCGGTGCCGCTGCTCGGGAAGGCCGGCCAGCGTATCGAGGTTGCCGGCGTAGGTGAGCGCATCGAGATTGACGACGACGTGGCCGGCGGCAACCGCGCCGCGCACGAAGTTGCCGCCGATGAACCCGGCGCCGCCGGTGACTAACAGAGTGGACATGCAAGAATTCTGCGGATGATCGGAAAACCCCGCACTGCGCGGGGCTGCGCATGATACCGCGCACGGTTTCCCGTGCCCCATCCACACAGCAATCAAATGAGAACCATTTGCATTTGATCGATGTATCCCGCTAGACTCCGCGTCCTACGGCCAGCCTCAGGACGCCTCCCTTCGTTCCAGCCAGCACCGCCCGCTGACCAGGAACCGTCCATGAAACCGCAGTCCCGACTTCCACGTGCCATTGCACGCGCCGCCATGGGCGCACTCGTTTGCGTCGTTGCCGCGAGCGCCTCGGCGCACACGCCTTATCTCGTGCCCAACACCTTCGCGCCACGCCCCGGTGGCGTCGTGACGCTGGATGCCTCCTTCGCGGAAACCTTCTTCGTTCCGGAAGCGGCGTTCGACAACAGCCGTTTTTCCGTCACCGGGCCGGAAGGCTACGACGCCGCACCGGACACCCTCCATGTGCTGAAAACCCGCACCGTGGTCGAGCACGCACTGCCCAAGGCCAAGGGAACCTACCGCTTCAGCACCGGCCCGCGCCTGGGTGCGACGTTCCGCACCTGGGAAATGGACGGCAAGCGCGAAAGCTCGCGCGATCCGGAAGCGAAGATTCCCGAAGGGGCGAAACTCATCGACGATTTCCAGTCGCTGACGCTGGCCGAAACCTACGTCAGCATCGACGCCCCCGACCGCGCCGCGTTGCAGCCGCGCGGCAAGGGGCTGGAGCTGGTTCCCCTCACGCATCCGAACGATCTCTACGCCGGCGAACGTTTCGAGTTCGTGGTGCAGTACGACGGCCAGCCGCTGGCCGACCATGCCGTCGAGATTTCCGAAGCGGTCTGGGCCGCCG
Organism: uncultured Aquimonas sp.; assembly: GCA_964536455.1. GTDB lineage: Bacteria > Pseudomonadota > Gammaproteobacteria > Xanthomonadales > Xanthomonadaceae > Denitratimonas. The sequence continues at coordinate 10,564 of CAZHXV010000052.1, read as the reverse complement.
ATCGCACGCCGGCCAGGCACGCGCTGAAAACCGACGCGCAAGGCCATGCCGTGCTCGCACCGCTGGCGCCCGGCGCATGGCTCGTACTGGTCCGCCATCGCACCGCCGCGCCCGAAGGCTCGCAGACCTCGCAGATCAGCAACAGCACCACCCTCACCTTCCGCGTGCTTGCCCAGTAAGCGCCCGTTTTCCCATCGCTTCCACACGAGCTGCCCCATGAAACCTGCCCTGTTCGCCAGCGCATCCATTGCCGCGCTGCTGTCTTCCCTTGCCTGCGCGCAACCTGCGCCGCGCCCGTCGATCGGCGGCCACGGCGACAACGTTGCCGCCTTCATCTCCCAACACGACGACGATGGCGATGGCCGCCTGACCTGGGAAGAATTCGACGCCTTCCGCCGCCACCGTTTCGACGCGACCGACGCCAACGGCGACGGCGTGGTGTCCGAGGCCGAATACGTGGCGGAGTTCGCGCAACGCTCGCGCACGGCGCGGGAAACCGAACGCGACGCGCAGATGCGGCAGGCCGAAACCCGCTTCACCGCGCTCGACGCCGACAAGGACGGCCGCATCGGGCGTGCGGAATTCAAGACCTCCGGCGAGCGCGTGTACGAACATGGCCTGAAGGTGCTGGCCGAACGCCTGGAAAAGGCCCGCGCCGCGAAGAACGACGATGAGAAATCCCGCATCCTCGCCCCGTGGCCGCGCAATCGCGCGCAACTGCCGAACAGTCACGATGCCGCAGGCTTCCTCGAACTGTACGACGACGATGGCGACGGCACCGTGTCGCGTGCCGAATTCGATCTCGCCCGCAATACGCAGTTCGCACGCACCGACGCCAACCGGGACGATGCCCTGAGCCGCGCCGAATACCTGGCCGAATTCCGCAGCCGCATCCATGCGCATATCGCAAGCCTGGTCGGTTCGGATCCGGACAGGCAGAGCCGCATCCGTTTCGCCGCGCTGGACACGGACAAGGACGGAGGCATGACCTTCGAGGAATACCAGGCTTCCGGCAAGCGCCTTTTCGAGCGCGGCGACCGTGACGGCAACGGCATCGTCGATGGACAGGACGCAACGCTCCCGCCACTGCCGCGCCCGCCTCGCGAAGAAAGCCCAACCCCGTAGCGCGGAGCTTGCTCCGCTGCCTGGCCCGATCCGATTCGTACGTGGCGCAGGGCAAGTTCGACAGCACGCCTTAGAGATACGACGGAGCCGAGCAAGCTCGGCTCTACGGCTCGACGCCCCCCCGATTCAACCGACAACACCAGCAACGCCCCGTCGCTTCGGCGACCGCAGCCAGACCCCAAGCGCACGCACGAACGCGCACACCCCTGACTGTGGAGTTACATCTATGCAACCTGCCCCGAAACTTCTGGCGCTGGCCATCGCCGCCAGCCTTTCCTTCACCGCACGCGCCGCATCGCCCGCCGACGCCGCCGACTCGCGCACCCTGGACACCATCGAGGTGAAGGCCCAGCGCGAGAAACAGCAGTCGGCGAACCAGAACGTCACGCTGATCGACGCCGGCCAGCTCGAAGACGAAATGGCCGGGAACCTGGAAGACGCGATCCGCTACATCCCCGGCGTCAGCGTCGCGGACATGGGCCGCTTCGGCGACAACGGCTTCAACATCCGCGGCATCGAAGGCGACCGCGTCGGCATGACCATCGACGGCCTCTCCATGGCCGAAAGCCTGGAAACCGCGCGCAGCTACGAATTCTTCCGCGCCGGGCGCGGCGGCGTGGACGTGGACACGCTGAAAAGCCTGGAAGTGATCAAGGGCGCCGACTCCATCGCCGCCGGCAGCGGCGCGCTCGGCGGCGCGGTGGTGTTCACCACGAAAGATCCCTACGACTACCTGAAGCCGGAAGGCAACGACACGCATGTCGGCCTCAAGTCCGGCTACACCGGCTACAACAACGAGCAGCTCGGCTCCTTCACCCTCGCCAACCGCAGCGGCATCGTCGAATCCATGCTGGTCTATACGGTGCGCAAGGGCCACGAGGCCGAAGGCTGGTATTCGGATACGGCAACCGACATCGGCAGCGCGCGTCGCCTGCCCGATCCGATCGACCACGACAGCACCAACCTGCTCGGCAAGGTCGATTTCGTGCTGAACCCGGCGCACCGGCTCGGCTTCGTCTATGAGCGCAACCGCGTCGAGAACCTGGTCGAGAACCTCACCCGCGTGGCCCCGCCGAGCTACATCGAGCGCTGGGGCGAGGACAGCAACGACCGCGATCGCTACGGCCTGCGCTACGTCTGGGAAGCGAACAACGGCGCGTTCGATACGTTCCAGTTGCAAGCCGACCGGCAGGAAACCTCGAGCCGCGGCATCACCCGCGTGCTCACCGGCAGCGGCACCTCCGCCAATCCCACGGCCGGCCCCAACACCACGCCCTGCACCCCCGCCCTGCCCTGCGACCGCGCCGAGGATCGCTCCACCGAACAGGTGCTGGATCGCATCGCGCTGGACTTCGACAAGCTGCTGCGCACCGGCGGCGCGGGCCACGCGCTGGCCTACGGCGCGGCCTGGCAGCAGCGCGACATCGACTTCATCGCGATCGACTACCGCTGGAACAATGCCGGCGTGCTGGACAGCGCCACGGTCGATCCGGCGCAGGTGCCTGAAACCTCTGCCACCTCCTGGAACCTGTACCTGCGCGACCGCATCGGCTTCGCCGACGACCGCCTGCAACTGGCGCTCGGCGCGCGCTACGACCGCCACGACTACTCGCCGGAACTTTCCAACACCTTCCAGGACGGCACCGGCACGGTGCGCGACGTGAGTTTCGCCTCGCCGACCTGGCAGGCGGGCCTGAGCTACGCGTTCCTGCCGAACCAGACGCTCTGGGCGCAGACCGGACGCGGCTTCCGCGCCCCCACCACGGGCGAACTGTACGCGCCGACCAGCACCGCGGAGATCATCGAAGTCGCGACCGGCAACACCGTGCTGGTGCCGACCTCGGCGGCCAATCCGGATCTGGAATCGGAAACCAGCCTGAACGTGGAACTGGGCTGGCGCTGGGAAGGCGAACGCGCCCGCTTCGGCGTCTCGGTGTTCCGCGACCGCTACGAGGACTTCATCGAGAGCGTGCGCATCACCGCGAACCCGGACGTCGAATACCAGACCTGCTCGCGCGGCGTCTGCACCACGCGCCTGGGCTACGACTTCAACACGCTGGACAACGTCGGCGAGGTCACGGTCAAGGGCGTCGAGGCCGAAGGCCTGTGGCGCCTGGGCGATGCCTGGCTGCTGCGCGCCGCGTATTCGCACAACGAGGGCGAGCAGAAGGACGGCAGCCCGCTGGACAGCATCAACCCGGATCGCGCCGTGCTCGGCGCGAGCTGGCAGGGCTTCGACGACCGCCTGCGCATCACCGGCAACCTGACCCACGGCTGGGCCAAGAGCCGCAACGACGTCAACCTCGCCACCGACATCTTCGGCGAGGAAGCCGAGCCGTTCCTGAGCGCCTCCTACACCGTGTTCGACCTGTTCGGCAGCTTTCATGTCAACGATTGGGTGCGCATCAACGCCGGCGTCTACAACCTGTTCGACGAGGAGTACACCCCGTGGGCGCGCATCCGCAACGTGACCCGAGGCGACTTCTACCTGTACGGCTACGCCACCGATGAAGGCATCGGCCGCTACAGCGAGCCAGGGCGCAACTACCGCGTCTCGATGTCCTTCAGCTTCTGAGGCCCGCGCCGCCGCGAAGGCGTATCGTGCCGGAACTGTCGCATCGCCCCGCTACGCTGGCGGCGACCGGGCGGCGAGGAAAACGCCATGACGCCATCGCGGAACGAGGCCGCCGCAAGGTGGCCGGGACTACGGACGGAACAGGGCATGCTCCGTCTCTCCGTCGCCGTGACCGTACTGGTCGCGGCGTTCGGGGTCGTGCTCGGCCTCTTGTCCGGCTCGTTCGCGATCGTGTTCGACGGCGTCTATTCGCTGCTCGACGCCAGCATGACCTCGGTGATGCTGCTGGTGTCGAACCTGATCGCCGCCTCCACCGCGGGCGATGCGCGCTACCGCACGCTGGTGCAGAAATTCACGATGGGCTTCTGGCACCTGGAGCCCATCGTGCTGGGCGTCAACGGCATGCTGCTCGTCGGCGCGGCGGTCTATGCCTTCATCAACGCGATCGGCATCTTCATGACCGGCGGGCGCGAACTGGCCTTCGACCTGGCGATCCTCTATGCCGCCGTCGCGCTGCTGGTCTGTGCCGGCATGGCGCTGCTCGGTTTCCGCGCCAACCGCGAACTGCGCTCGGACCTGGTCGCGCTCGATGCCCGCTCCTGGCTGATGTCGGCCGCGATCACCGCCGCGCTGCTGGCCGCGTTCGGTGCCGGCCAGGCGATCCAGGGCACGGAACTGGCGTGGATCTCGCCCTACATCGACCCGGCCGTGCTGGCGCTGGTGTGCCTGGTCATCATCCCGCTGCCGATCGGCACGATCCGGCAGGCGCTGGCCGACATCCTGCTGGTCACGCCCGCCGCGCTGAAGCAGCACGTGGACGAAGTCGCGCAGACGATGGTGCAGCGCTACGGCTTCCTGTCCTACCGCGCCTACGTCGCCAGGGTCGGCCGCGGCCGCCAGATCGAGCTGTACTTCATCGTGCCCGCCGGCTGGCCCGCCAAGCGGCTGGAAGAATGGGACCGGCTGCGCGACGAGATCGGCGAGGCCATCGGCGAGGACAGCCCCGACCTGTGGCTGACCATCGTGTTCACGACCGACAGCGAATGGGCCGAATGAGCCAATTCAGGCGAAGCCGCCATTGGCGCGCAGCACCTGCGCATTGACCCAGCCGCCGTCCGGGCCGGCCAGGAACGACACCACGGCGGCGATTTCCTCCGGCGTGCCGAGCCGTTCCAGCGGCGCGAGCTTCGCGATGCCGGCGATCTGCTCGGGGCTCTTGCCGTTGAGGAACAAATCGGTGCCGACCGGCCCCGGCGCGACCGCGTTGACGGTGATGCCGCGGCCGCGCAGTTCGTTGGCGAGCACGCGCACCAGCCCCTCGACGCCGGCCTTCGAGGCGATGTAGGGGCCGTAGGATGGAAACGACCTGGCGATCACGCTGGTCGACAGGGCGATGATCCGGCCGCCCTCGCCGAGGTTCGCGGCGGCCTGGCCCAGCACCAGGAAAGCGCCGCGCAGGTTGGTGGCGATGACCTTGTCGAAATCGGCCAGGCTGGCTTCGTTGATCGGCGCCATCGGCATGATGCCGGCGCTGTTGACCACCACGTCGATGCGGCCGAAGGCCTGCCTGGCGCCTTCGAACAGCGCGGCCACATCGACCGGATTGCCGACGTCGCCCTGGATCGCGATGGCCTGGCCGCCGGTGTGTTCGATGGCGCCGACGGTTTCCTGCGCCTTGGCGGCATTGCCAGCGTAGTTGACGGCGACGGCGAAGCCATCGGCGGCCAGGCGCAGGGCGATGGCCCGGCCGATGCCGCGGGAGCCGCCGGTGACGATGGCGACCTTGGAGACTGCGGTTTCGTTCATGGGAAAGCTCCGGTTGTCGGGACGGGATGCCCGGTGGAGTCCATTCTTTGCGTTTACTTGTCCCGGATAAATACTGATAGATTGGCAAGTTAATTCAATTCAAGACAACAATCCTCGCCATGGACCGCTTCGAGGCCCTGCAACTGTTCACCCGGATCGTTGAATTGGGCAGCTTCAGCCGGGCGGCGGAAATGCTCGAAATCCCCCGTGCCACCGCGACCCATGCGATCAAGGCGCTGGAGGCCCGGCTCGGCACGCGCCTGCTCGAACGCACGACCCGCCATGTGCGTCCAACCCTGGATGGACAGGCGTTCTACGAGCGCTGCGTGCTGGTGCTCAACGACCTGGACGACGCCGAAAGCGCGTTGCGAAACGTCGCTTCCAACCCGCGCGGCAGGCTGCGCGTGGACATGTCCGGCACCCACGCCGCCCGCATCGTGCTGCCGGGGATCGACGACTTCCGCCGCCGCTATCCCGGCATCGACCTGGTGGTCAGCAGCGGCGACCGGCTGATCGACCTGGTCCGCGAAGGCGTCGATTGCGTGATCCGCGCCGGCGTGCCAAAGGATTCCACCTTGGTGGCGCGGCGGCTGGCGATGATGCCGCAGGTGATCTGCGCCAGCCCGGCGTACCTCGCCCGTTTCGGCACGCCGCGGCATCCGGACGAGCTATCGGCCCACCAGGCGGTCGGCTTCTTCTCCAGCGGCAATGCGGTGGACTACACGTTCGACCTGACCATCGACGGCGAACGCCGCGAATTCGCGCTCGGCGGCTGGATGGCGGTCAACGATGCCGAGAACTACGGCGTCTGCGCATTGCGCGGCTGCGGCCTGATCCAGTTGCCGCGCTACCACGTCGAGGACGAACTGCGCGATGGCCGCCTGGTCGAGGTGCTGGGCGAATGGGCCAGCCCCGACTTGCCGCTGTCCGCGCTGTACCCCTACCACCGGCAGTTGTCGCCGCGGGTGCGGGTGTTCATCGACTGGATCGAGCGGCTGTACGAGGAGAAATTCGGCCCCGTGCCTGGCGCACATTCGGGTTGAACCGATGGCGGCGCGAACGGGTTCGCATGATCTGTCGAGTCGGACTACGCCGAACTTCGCGCCGCGAAAGCGTCGATGCCGGTCAGTTCGGACGAAAGCGCCCATAGACGATGGGCTTGTTCGGGGTCGATGGCGTACTCACGCACACCGGCGAAAGCATCGTCGCCGTTCGAAGCAAGACTGGCGATGTCGCAGTCCTCGCAGTAAAGGCCGCCCATGCCGTCCAGTCGAGGAGACGTTGCCGCCCACACCTGCGCCGCCGCTCCTTGCTCCGGTGTCTTGAACCTCGGATCCGCGAGATCGCCGTTCTCGTCGATCCAGCCGGCAACGATCATTTCCTCTTTCGCCATGTGTCGCTGGAGCGGCGTCAGGATTTTTCCGGGATACAGCGAGAATGCACGCACGCCGGCGTCGCGACCGAGAGCATCCAGCCGTAGCGCGAACAGCGCGTTGGCCGTGTCCTCCATGTCGAAGCGGCTGTCCGGAAACTGCGGAATCGATCGCTGCGGCCCCGTGCGGGATGAACCGCATACGCCCGATGCAAGGGAACACCCCATCCCGCGGCAAGCCACGGGGTATTCCCCGCCTGTAGAGCCGAGCTTGCTCGGCTGCTCTTGACCTTGTCGCACTCGAACGAAAAGCAGCCGAGCAAGCTCGGCTCTACAAGATGGGTTGAAGGCGACGAAGAAAGATGGGTTGCAGGCGGCGAAGAACAGGCGCGGAGAGATTCAACGCATGACCTGTTTCCTGCGGAAGCAGCCCGCGGCGTGGTCATTGACGATGCCGACAGCCTGCATCCAGGCGTAGACGATGGTCGGGCCGACGAACTTGAAGCCGCGTTTCTTCATGTCCTTCGAGATATGTTCGGACAGCGGTGAACTGGCGATCCAGCCATGCCCGTCGCCCTGCAACGGCTTGCCGTTGGTGAAGGACCAGCAGTAGTCGCTGAAGCCTTCGCCGCGCGCTTCCATCTCGCACCAGATCTGCGCACCGCGGATCGTCGCCTCGATCTTGGCGCGCGCCCGGATGATGCCGGGATTGGCCAGCAGGCGCTGGATATCGGTCTCGTCGAACCGTGCAACCCTGGCCGGATCGAATCCGGCGAAGGCTTCGCGGAACGCCTCGCGCTTGCGCAGCACGACGATCCACGCCAGACCCGCCTGGAAGCCTTCCAGCATCAGCATTTCCCACAGCATCCGCGGGTCGCGCTGCGGCACGCCCCATTCGGCGTCGTGGTAGTCGCGCATCAGCGCATCGCCTTCGGCCCAGATGCAGCGGTGGCGGGCGTCGCCGCGATTCATGGGCGTATTCCCGACGAATTGGAGATATCGGCAACTCTCGTCATTTCACCAACCTCACTGGACGGTCAGCCCACCTCATGGAACACCGGCAACGGCAGGAACTTCCGACGTCCACTCCGGCCATCCACCCGCCAGCGCCTGGTACAAGGCCACCGCCGCCAGTGTATTGCGCACGCGGCTCTGCGCCCAGGCGTCCTCGGCAGCGAGGCGGGCGCGTTCGGCGTCCAGCAGTTCCAGCACGTCGATCGCGCCGTGTTCGAAGCGCAGGCGCGCCTCGCCGGCGACGCGCGCGCCGGCTTGCGCGGCGTGTTGCAGGTGATCGCGTTCGACGCCGCTGCGCGACAGCCGCGCCAGCGCGTTCTCGGTTTCCTCCAGTGCCACGAGCACGGTGCGCTCGTAGGCCGCGAGACTGGCCCGTTCGGCCGCGCTGGACGCCGCGATGCGGGCGCGGACGCGGCCGACATCGAGGAAGGAACCGTCGAGGCCGAGCGACAGCAGGCGGGTTTCGCTGTCGCGCTCGAACAGGTCCCCGACGGAAAGCGCCTGCGTGCCGATCAGGCCGCCCAGCGTGAAGCGCGGGAACAGGTCGGCGGTGGCGACGCCGATGCGCGCGGTCGCGGCGGCGAGGCGGCGTTCGGCGGCGGCCACGTCCGGGCGGCGGCGCAACAATTCGCCTGGCGCATCGACGGGAATCGTTTGCGGCAGCGATGGCAAGTCCGCAGGCGTTTCCAGTTCGGCGATCAAGGCCTCCGGCGTCGCGCCGGTCAGCACCGCGATGCGGTGCGTGACGACGGCGATCCGAGCTTCCAGCGCGGGAAGGCGAGACTGCGTGGTTTCCAGTTGCGTGCGCCCGCGATCCACGTCGAACGGCGTCGCCATGCCGGCGTCGCTGCGAAGTTGCAGCAGTTGCAGCGTGCGCGCCTGGGTGTCGGCGTTTTCCTGCGCGATGCGCAACTGTTCCTGCCAGCCGCGCAGTTCCACGTAGCCGCGCGCCAGTTCGCCGACCACGGCCACCTGCATCGCGGCCAGGTCGGCTGCGGCGGCCTGGGTGTCGGCGCGCTGGGCTTCGACGCCGCGGCGGATGCGTCCGAAAACATCCAGCTCCCAGACCGCGCCGAGGCCGGCGCTGTACTGGTCGTTGTCGCGCCCTGCCCGATCCGCGCCCGGCGCCTGGCTGGCGCTGCTGCGGGCGTCGCCGGCTTCGGCGATGGCGGTCAGCGTCGGCAGGTGGTCGTAGCGCGCACCGCGCAACAGTGCATTGGCCTGTTCGACGTTCGCCAGCGCGATGCGCAGGTCGTGGTTGTGCACCAGCGCGGCATCAACCAGGCGTTCCAGCAGCGGATCGCCGAAGGCGCGCCAGAACTGCGGATCCGGCTGCGGTTGCGGCCCGCTTTCTTCGCTGGCCTGCTGGCGCACGAAGGCACCCGCTTCCGGCAACACCGGGCGGACGTAATCCGGCCCGACCGTGCAGGCGGCCAGCAGCGCCGAAAGCGTTGCCAGGACAAGCGGACGCATCACCATGGCAGCACCTCGCCCAGATGCGTGTAGCTGCCGTTCGGGCCGTCCTCGCCGATCAGCGCCATCGCGACACTGCTTTTCGCGCCCTCGAACACGCCGATCTGGCCTTCGCCGCCGTTCATTTCGGTCTGGACGTAGCCCGGATGGATGGTGTTGACCTTGACGGGGCTGCCGCGCAATTCGTGGGCCAGATGCAGGGTCCAGGCATTCACGGCGGACTTGGAGACGTTGTAGGCGGGAATCTTGAAATCGTAGATCCACGATTGCGGATCGGCGTGCAGCGCCAGCGAACCCAGGATGCTGGAAACGTTGACGATGCGGCCGGCGGACGAGAGCCGCAGCAGCGGCAGGAACGCCTGCGTGACCGCGATCAGGCCGAACAGGTTGGTGTCGAAGGTCTGGCGCCAGACCTCCAGCGGCACGCTCGACGGCGGCCGGCGCGGGTCTTCCAGCATGATCCCGGCGTTGTTGACGAGGATGTCCAGGCGTCCGTGCTTCTCCCGCACCTGCTGCGCGGCCTCGGCGATGCTGGCCGCATCGGTCACGTCGAGCTGGATGGCTTCGACCGGCAAGCCTTCGAGCTGCAATTTCAGCGCCGCATCCACCGCGCGGGCACGGTCGCGCCCGGCCAGCAGCACGTGCACACCAGCCTGAGCCAGTTGCTTCACGGTTTCATGGCCGATGCCGCGGGTGGCGCCGGTGACGAGGGCGATTTTCTGGATGGTGCTCATGGAATGACTCCTTTCATGGAATTGGATGGAATTGGGAAAAGCAGCGGAGCAAGCTCCGCTCTACAAGGCGTTGCTGCTGTCGTGGAGCCGAGCTTGCGCGGCTCCACGCTCCGACAGCGAAAGATCAGGCATGCACCGCCTGGCCCACGAAGCTGGATTCGCCATGCCGCACCAGCGGCCTTCCGGCCAGCTTGCGCAGCGCGACGTAGAACACCGGCGTCAGGAACAGGCCGAACGCGGTCACGCCGATCATCCCGGCGAATACGGTGATGCCGGTGACCGAACGCACTTCCGCGCCGGCGCCGTGCGAGAACACCAGCGGCACGGTGCCGGCGATGAAGGCGATCGAGGTCATCACGATCGGGCGCAGGCGCAGGCGGCAGGCTTCCAGCGCGGCCTCCACGATGCCGCGGCCCTGCATCTCCAGTTCGCGCGCGAACTCGACGATCAGGATGGCGTTCTTGC